>CAZRAU010000074.1:0-6018 GCA_964598025.1 uncultured bacterium | reverse complement strand
GCGTACCCCGCAACGAGGAGCCGCGAGCGTAACGCAGCAGACGGCCGCTTTTCACACTCCACTACGATCCAGGCTGGTCAAAAGCGCCTGGATGCAAGGCACGCAAAGCGGTGAGGAGTGAGGCGTACTTCAGCGTACCCCGCAACGAGGAGCCGCGAGCGTAACGCAGCAGACGGCCGCTTTTCACCAGCCTGGCCCAGGCCGACAGAGATCCCCATAATACTCCGGCCGCCTGTCCTCTATTAGGTGGTTCCTCTGCGTCACCATCTTGCCATCCGCAAGCGACGGGTCTATGTCTATTATTCTTATGTCCTCTTCTTTCTCGTCAGCCCTGACAAGAATGTCGCCTTTGGGAGCGACGATCTGACTCAAACCTATGAACGTGAGCTCCATGCCTGCGCGTGCCTCGGTGCCGATCCGATTAGTTGTGATCGCAAACACGCCGTTTTCAATACACCTGGTTATCATGGCCCTCGGACAGTATGGCAGGACCAGGTTCGATGGATGGCAGATGATCTGGGCACCGTTGAGGGCGAGCACGCGGGCACTCTCGGGAAAAATCCAGTCGAAGCAAACCATAAGCCCGATCTTCACTCCATCGAGTTCGCACACGGTGAAAGGAAGGTTGCCGGGGGTGAAGATCTCCTTCTCCCTGTCGAAGAGATGGATCTTCCGGTACTTGGCTCTTATCTCTCCCCTTGAACATAGAAGGCATGTATTGTAGCAATCCTCTCCAACCCGCTCGGCGATGCTCGCGACTATAGCGGATCCGGTGTCTCTTGAAAGCTGCTTCAGAAAAGTGAAACTCTCTCCCCCTTCATTCTCGGCGAGGTCGCGGAGTTCCGCCTTGGATTCAAAGAGATAGCCTGTTGAGTATAACTCCGGCAAGACGATCAGATGCGCTTTCACTTGGCTCAGGAAATCAGCCACTCTTTCATGGTTCTCTTTCTTCGAGCCGAATAGCGGGCCGAATTGAAGGTAGCCCACTCTCATCTTGTCCCCCCTCCAGCCTTTATCGAGAGCACCGTAGCCCTGTCGGAGCAGTTGAGGCATTTGCCCCGGGGCCTGGGTACTCTCACCCAGTTTCCGGTGCGGGATCCGGACGTCATCGACCACCGCTCAAGTCACAGTGTAGCATATCTCCTTATACTTGAACAAGTTCTCAGAATTCGGCAGGCACGCGCAAGCAGGCGCGCCCGTGGCATGATAGATGCAGCACCTGCCAAGTAGGTCGCGCAACACACTCCCTCAAGGAGAAGGTGGACAGAATCGATCGGGGGCTCGCAATTAGCCCCGCACATCACGGTGCTCCCGCAACCATGGAGCGGGTCCCCGATCACCCTCCCCCGGAAGTGGACAGAGATGATAGATCAGAATTCCTATTTCAATATGAAAGACAAACACGACGAACGAACTTTCTTTTTCATGCTGAATTGCGTGCTGCTCACCAGGGTCCAAAACGATCTCGAATCGGCCGAGAGCGCCTTTGAGCAGGAAGTGAATGTATACCTGGCGAACCTCCTGACGGCCTTCGCAAATCCGTCATATATAGAATACCTTAGACCATATCTATCGGAGCATGACATCGAGCTCTTCACAAGGCTAGAGAACTCGAACGACGCCAGGCTGAAATACACCATCTATAAAGCCAATGCAGATTTTCTGCTTTTCTCAATCGGGGTGTTCGACTCGGCAGGCGAGCTGTCCCTGCCACTTGGTCCGCAGTTCAAGCACGGCCATCAGGGTCAGATGGGTAAAGGACAAACCTATTATCACTTCGCGTTCTCTTACAGCAAGAGAGTGCCCGGAATTGGCGAGACAATGACCGAGGTGCTCGAGCAATTGGCCAAAGGCTTCGAGAAGTACGTCACAATTCTGACATACGTCCGCGGAGAATACTTCGACATCGTCAAACGCCTGTCCGCAGGAGAGATATACCACCTCATGCGCTCGGTTGAAGCGTCGGGAAAGCAACTTCAGCTCGAAAGAAAGCAGAACGAGTTTCTGGACGCCTATCTCGATTGGAAGAGTCAGCAAACGGAGACGGCTAAGCGCAGACTTGTGGTCCTTGCTGAAGAGCTCCGGGGTCTGGACGCGAGATTCAAGTACAAGCCCGCCTAAGGGATACGAATGGAATACCCCATGGGCAAGGCTGTGGTACTTGCATTTAACAGCCTTCACCAACCTTCGGGGGATTGTCCGCAACTGGGCGTGCCCATCCAGTGGCATCCGCCGAAGCACCTTCTTACGCATTCAGCCGTGGGTAAACCCATGGTCCTCTGCGCAGGCGGATAGAAAAATCCCCGCCGGGTGCCGCGTGTCCAGGTTATTCTTGATCCCGGATAATCCAGGTGGGTACTCTCACTATCGCTTCATCGCGCCTGACACAATGCAGACATGCAATCCACGAGAGTAGTCGAGCTCCCTTATACTGCTCTGTTGGCTCAGAATAAACTGAAAGCATCGCGAGCAAGGCAGGGATTGTTCTTCGTATTCTGTTTTGATTTTCTTGCCGTTATCAGTATATCAGCATCGAATCCCCATGTCAAGATCTTGAGGAGGCAGGTAATCGAGAAGGAAGGCCGGGTTAACGCACGAGCGCAGACAACGGGTTTCGCCGGACCTTAGGGCGCAACCCGATATAGAGGAGACCTTGCCCATCGGGCACTATCTGAACAGACTCTTTATCTCTCCCCAGGTGGTCGGGACGGTTGCCTGGTCGGCGTAGAGTGGGTTCTCTCCGATGGTCCCACATACCCCTGCGCAGAAGTTGGCAACCGGGACATCAACATTATAGTCGCAGTCCAGAATGGCGATCCGCCCGCTCTGCTCCACCTCTGCCAGGCAGACATAGCCCGGCTGGTCCATGGTCACCTCACCCCAGCCCGGTATAACGGCGTAGCCGGTCTTGCAGTCCCGCCAGCATTGGGCTATCCAGTCCCCTGGATTGATGATTTCCCCTATGTGGCTGAAGGAGCAGACGTTGAACGTGCAGGTCTGCGACCCCGGCCATACCACCGCATACTCGATGCCCCTGCATTCGGTGAGATCGAAGAATATGGGGAAGAAATCCACTTCCTCACCACATGCGTCATAGGTGAAAACTATGTCCGAAGGATCATCGACCACCGGGAAATTGAGATAGCAACCTCTCTCCGGATCATGCGGCAGCACATGTATGCCAACCTTGACATCCGCATTGTTGCCCGCAAGAGCCGCGCCGGAGCCAACAAACACCAGGGCAATCGCTACTATCAAAGATTGCTTCATGTCGATCACCTCCCTCAGGGTAAGAAACCTGACAAGTCGTTTGTCCGCGCAGCTGCACTAAACTTCGTAATTGCCGATCCTCTCTTGACATTACTGTACTCAGGAGAATGCAATTCGTCAATTCCCGATTACGTGATCCACAGGATCGAAGCCCTCCCTCCAAGTGGCGAGCATCGCAATTGCAGGTCCGCTTCGGACTCTCTCGGGGGCCTGGGAGGCTGCAGTCACGCAAATCGTCGACAGGCCGGGCTGCTCTGACTGCCAACAGGGGGTGGGTGTTTCCGACAACGGACTACCGGCGTGGGCGTGCGGCTATGGCATACTCCTCATCAGGCTCAGGCTCATAAGCCTCTTCTATCTCGCCCACCGCATCCTCAACCGCTTCGACCAGGCGCTGGAGATCCATCTTCTCGAGGATTCTCAGGAATGCCTCGACCACGGAGGGGCCGAACTGCGTTCCGGTGCAGCGTTTGATCTCTTCTACCGCCCCCTCGATAGTGCGCTTTCGCTTGTACCACCGGTCATGGATCATGGCATCGAAGGAATCAGCAACGCAGAGGATCCTGGCACCCAGGGGAATCGCCTCTCCTTTGAGGCCTTCAGGATAACCCCTTCCGTCATAGCGCTCGTGGTGATACCTGATCATCTCCGCCACGTCCTCGGATGAGCCCGCGTGGGTTGCTATTTCCGCACTGACATCGGGATGAGTCCACCTGTAGTCCTCTTCCTCTCCCTTCAGCTTTGCAGGTTTCCTGAGGATCTGGTTAGGCCACGACACCTTGCCGAGGTCATGCCGTATAGCGGCCTCCTCGACCATCTCGACAAAGGGCTCGCTCTTGCCCATCTCGCGAGCCATGGCGACGCTGATCTCGACAACACTGGCAGAGTGGCCTCCGGTATATCGATCCTTCTCATCCACGGCCCTGGCGACCGCACGTATGAGGCTCTCCTTGGTTTTCAGGAGCTGCAGGCGCCTGAGAAGCGCGAGATGCCGCCACAGCGTCGGGAAGAGGAACAGCGGGATCGCCGCCCAGAGACCCAGGAGGTTGGTGCCGAGCAATATGGCGAAGCCGCAAACCGCATAGGTGAGCGGTTCGGGGAAGATCTTGATGTAGTTACGCTGCCAGAGTCTGAAAGGGGAGAGACCGTTCCGGGAAAGCATGGCCGACTGGAGCAAGGTCTCGCCAAGGTAGAATGCCGGCACAGCCAGGAAGAACGGGAAAAGACTATAGGCAGTCCCACTCAGATTCAGGCCCGTGGAGATCTGGATTCCCAGCCGGTAGGTCAACCAGGCACAGGTTCCGGCAACGATTAGCACTCCACCGTAGGCTACGGCTGTAGACATTCTCGATGCTAGCGCTTTGGTCTTCATGAGAGAGGTCATGCCCCCATTGCTCTTGTGACGGCCTTTGGTCTGGGGCGTGCGACTCGAGTCGCGTCCGTGCTG
Organism: uncultured bacterium; assembly: GCA_964598025.1. Lineage (GTDB taxonomy): Bacteria > Arandabacterota > Arandabacteria > Arandabacterales > Arandabacteraceae > JALGWN01. Next base: position 1,301 of record CAZRAU010000074.1, on the reverse strand, counting down.
CCACTTCGGGGGCGGGGAGATGTCGCCGTTATAGCGATGCCCGTTTGAATTCGCGGTTATCCCGCTAACCATCCTAAGGGTAGATGAAAGGGCATGGGCCGGGTCCAGTAGCATCGCCCACCCGATCAGGGCGAAGCCGAACACCACTGCATAGCCGGGTCCTCCGGCCAGTGAGACCACAAGTACAATGGCGGATGACGATGAGACATAAGCGCCCCAAGGCAAACGAACCGGCTTGAGCGCTGCCAATCCCAGCAGGAAGAGGAAGAAAATGCCTCCAACCGAACCGGTTGCCAGCCACGGGGCGGGTGTACCTGAGGTCAGCGGGAACCCATACCGCATGGATAAGCACAGCACACAGGCCGAAGCGGCAATCATACCCAGCCCCATGAAGATCGACTTCTTCTCTTTTCTGTTCTTCGGTAACAGACGGAGCGGTTTGGGCTCGGGTTTATAGAGCCGGCGAATGGTCTGCTGCCTCGAAGGCGGGCGGAACCCTTTGGAGACGACGGCAGCAAGGTCCTGGCGGCCCATCATTTCGAAAAGGTGGTAGGCGACTGCGGCATCAAGCGTATGGCCTGCCACTTTCGTGATCTCGTCAAGGGCCTGGTCTTTGGAGTAGACTTTCTTGCGGTGAGGACGGGGGCTGGTCATGGCCACGTAGGCCTCGGCAACTTTGATGATGGCCGATTCCATGGGTATCTGGTCGGTCTTCAGCCCCTGGGGATAACCTGTGCCATCGGGGCTCTCATGGTGACTGCGGACAATGTCGGCCACGCTACCCATGCCGACGACTTCGTTCAAGATCCGCATGCCGGCCTCGGGGTGTTCCTGGATCTCGCTCATCTCACGATCGGTAAGTAGGGTCCGCTTGCGCACGGTATCGCGGTCAACCGCGAGATAGCCAACGTTGTGCAGCATCGCCCCCTGTTCAAGCAGCTGCATGCTCCGATAGGGCAGATGCATCTTGTGGCCCAGGGCGACTGCCAGCTCCAAGACACGGTGGGTTTCACCCTTGAGATGGGGCATGTTCCCATCCCGCGCTAACCCCAGCGCATCAATGAGGTGAATGAAGGATGAACGGATACGAACGTGGTCGCGGACGGTGAGGATGCCGATCAGCCCTGTGCCAACGAGGATACCGATCAGGAGGAAACCACCTTCCAGGTAGAAGAGTGCAAGCAGGTACGCCCCCAACGGCGTACTCCATGATACAAGCGCCCCATATCCGAAGTTCGCCCTCCATACCTGAAGGGGATTGGTGCCATCCCGCAGCCAAAGACCAAACGATAGGATTGCTG
>CAZRAU010000073.1:0-16595 GCA_964598025.1 uncultured bacterium | reverse complement strand
GAGCCAACCGGTTGGAATGAGTGGGGGTTTGCGATGTCAAGTAGTGCTGTCACAGCGTGGATCGATCGTATCCTGGCAAAGCCGATCAGGTATCTCTTTGAGACTCCCTCGAGACTGCTCAGGGGCTATGTCACAGACGGCATGACCGTTGTCGATGTTGGTTGCGGCGCGGGTTACTATAGTGTGGGGATGGCTGAGTCGGTTGGGCCCGGGGGACGAGTGATCGCGGTCGATACTGAGACTGACGCCATCACGATCTTAAGAGGGAAGGCAGAGAAGGCCGGCCTTTCCGGGCGCATTGAAACAAGGGTCTCGAGCGGGCAAGACCTCGGTATCTCCGACCTCGGCAACCAGGTGGATTTCGCGCTGGCCGTATATGTGGTACACCACGCGGGGGATGTCGGCAGCCTGATGAACAACGTCTACAGGGCTTTGAGACCGGGCGGGAGGTTCCTGGTTATCGAGCCCAGACACCACGCCTCGGCGGCTGATTGCGAGGCCACCGAAACTGCGGCTCGCGGTGCGGGCTTCGCGACGCTTGGCCATCCGAGGCTGAAACGGGATTGGGCAGTGACCTTCGTGAAAGCATGAGAAGACCGCGGTGGAGCGGTCGGAATGAAAGGAACGTGAAGATATGGCGACATACATTATTCTGAGCCGGGTTTCGCCGGAGGCGTTCACGGACCCTGCAGGATTCAGGCAGCTGGCCCGCGCGGTTTCCGCCACTATCAAGGAAGAGTGTCCTGACGTGACCTGGAAGGCCAGCTACTCGACGCTCGGGCGGTTCGATGTGGTGGATATCGTCGAGTCCGAAGACCCGAAGCAGCTGGAGAGGGCGGCCGTGATCATTCGGTCGATCGGCCATTCGATCACAGAGACGATGCCGGCGAAGGCCTGGGATGAATTCCTGGAGGGGCTCTAGTCAGAAGGCCGATGCCGTGAGGCGCCGCTGAAACAGACGCGTCGTCGGCGAATGTGCCCGGTCAGTTGAGAAGCCCCGGTTCGGGGCGGGTTCCATCGGTGACCCATGCGCGGAGCTCGTCGAAGGCTTCGGCGATAAGCCCCGGGACGATATTGCAGTGCCCTTCCGCCTCGACCCACTTCTGGACGAACCACCTGTCGTTCCCGGCCAGGGCTACGGTCATGCTGTAGGTATTGGGCCAGCGGGGCGCCACTCCGGGGTCGTAGGTGGTATGGATGGCTATGACCGGGTCCTCGAGGCGGCCTGTAGGGGTATAGTGCGCCTGCAAGCACGCAAAGGCCCCAGGGTCGGCGGCGTACCGGGGTATGGTCTCGTTTAAGCCCTCGACGGGGCCGAAGCCGGAGTAGATCGTGTTCATGTTGTCAATGGGGTTGCGGCAGGAATCTGGATTCGGAAGGGCGCGCCGTCGATCTCTCCGGTTTCAACCACCGCGTCCTCACCGGCTGCCTGGCAGGCAGTCAGGCCGGTGAGGAGGGCGATAAGCAGCATGCATGTGCCGAAATGCTTCATGGTTTCACTCCTTTGCCACATGCTTCACCAGCCGGACCGCCGCCACGTCGCCGGCCGGGTATCGGCAGACCGTAGGGCCGACCTCGGCGTAGCCCAGTTTCTCGTAGAACTTCTGGTTATACTCCGGGACGGCGGTATCCAGCACAATCGAAGTGACTTCCGGGTGCCTTTCCCCGATCCAGTGCTCGGCATGACGCATGAGCCTCGACCCTATGCCTCTCCCGAGACAAGCCAGATCGACATACACATAGAGGATCTCCGCCGTTGCCGGGTCCGGATACCGGATGGTGCAGAAACCCACACGCGCGCCCCCCTCTACCACCACGAACGAGTCCAGCGCCCCGATGAGGCTGCCGAACTCCTCCGCGCTGAAGGCGCCGGCACCGGCCCGGACGGCGCCGGCATCAAGCTCGTGGCTAAAGACCTCAAAGAAGGCCTCACGCCTGAGAGCATGACAGAAAGGCCCGTCCGCGGCGGCTAAGGGCCTGATAGAGAACCTCCTGTCGGTCCCGCCCATCCGGTGCTTCCGCTTCTAATCCGATGCGACCATCAGGTTTATCTGGGTCTTGTCCTCATCTACAAAGACGCTCACATTGGCCATGCGTTCGTCCTTTTTGAAGACAAGCATCATGTGGTCACCCATGTTCATCGATCCCTCTTGGGACCAGCCCTTCTGCTTCATCTCGCTTTTGTAGGCGTCAATCACCTTGGCTTGATCGTCCTTGGTGGTCAAGTTGATGGAGTGACCCTCGGGCACGGTCATGCTCATGACGATCACGGATGGCTTGTAGACAAAAACGTCAGCCGGGAAATCATCAGGTATCCCGGCTTTCTCCCCTGCGGTCATGGAATATGTGCCTTCGTCGGTCTCTCCCTTGACCTTCATGGTCCCTTCCGACAGGTCGACGTCGGCTTTGCCTCCGGTCTCAGCCTCGATCTTCTTTTCAATCGCTTTCTCGTCGGCCGCACCTCCGCACCCGGCAACGACCAAGAGCATACAAAACGCAACACACAAGAATCTGGTCATCCAGCCCTCCTTTCACGAGCTAACTTGAGTTGACTGCGGGACTGTCATATCCCGATCGCTTCCCGCGTCAGGCTACCGTCTCGCACGGCCCCGGACAGTCCGATCAGTATGTTTACCCCAATTCCCGGTGGTTTTCAACGTTTTTCGTCGCTGCTTGGGAGCAGATCCTGAAAACTGAATTCCCTCAGGAATGCGATTCCCAAGATCTGACCCCAAGAAGTCGCTTGCGCCGCCCTAACATAAGTGTTAGGATTAGTTTCCGAAAACGCATCCGGGTCTAAGCCGCCGCCTGAAGCGGTTTTGCTATTTTGTGTGCAAACGGGGAAAACCATGTTTTCCGAACTAAGTGAGAAGCTGGAAAATGCCCTGAAACGCATCCGCGGCCATGGCAAGATAAGTGAAAAGAACGTCAATGACGCTCTGAAGGACGTCCGGCTGGCTCTGCTGGAGGCCGATGTCAACTACAAGGTCGTCAAGCAGTTCACCAAGGACGTCAAGGCCAAGGCTCTTGGGGAAGCGGTTCTCACCAGCATCACACCCGGCCAGCAGTTCATCAAGATCGTTTTTGAGGAACTCAAGGAGATGATGGGTGAAGGTGCGAAGGAGATAACCTTCGCTCCCAATCCGCCTACCGTCATTATGATTGTGGGCCTCCAGGGGTCCGGCAAGACCACTGCCTGTGCGAAGCTTGCCAGCCGGTTCCGCCAGAAGGGACGGAATGGGCTTCTGGTGGCCGCCGACATCTACAGGCCTGCGGCGGTTCGCCAGCTCGAGACCCTGGCCAAGGCCGTCCCGGTTGACATCTACTTCGAGCGTGAGGACTCCGATCCGGTCGATATCGTTCCGCGCGGCCTGGAAGAGGCCCGCCGGAAGGCGCTGGACTATGTCATAGTCGACACTGCCGGGCGGCTCCATATAGATACGGAGATGATGGAGGAATTGCGGAAGATAAAGGATCTGATCGACCCTCACGAGACAATCCTGGTGGCCGACGGCATGACGGGCCAGGATGCGGTGACCATCACGGAGGAGTTCACCGACAGCCTGGGCATCGACGGCGTCATTCTGACCAAGATGGATGGAGATGAGCGGGGAGGGGCGGCCCTTTCCATCAGGGCGGTCTCGGGTGCTCCCATCAAGTATATCGGAGTGGGAGAGAAACTCAGCGCCCTCGAGGTTTTCCATCCCGAGCGGATGGCGTCGCGGATTCTGGGTATGGGTGACGTGCTCACCCTCGTGGAGAAAGCTCAGGATGCGATCGACGAAAAGGAAGCCGAGAAGCTTCAGCAGAAGATCCTCAAGGAGACCTTCACGCTTGAGGACTTTCTCGGGCAGATCAAGCAGCTCAAGAAGATGGGTCCCCTGGAGGATATTCTGGGCATGATCCCGGGTTTTTCCAAAATGAAGGGGATTGATCTTGACGAAACGGCTATAATACGTGTAGAAGCTATAATAAACTCGATGACTCCGGCCGAAAGGAACGGCCCGGAGATAGTCGACGGTAGCCGGAGAAGGCGCATTGCCCAGGGCAGTGGGACCCGGGTGCAAGATGTGAACCGGCTGCTCAAGGATTTTCGACAGGTGAGAAAGCTCTTCAAGCATGTCAAAAAGGGCAAACTTGGCGGTATGATGAGGACGTTCATGTCCGGTTGACATGGCGTCGATGCGGAGGTGAAGTAGATGGCAGTGCGGATAAGGTTGATGAGAATGGGTTCGAAGCGTAGGCCTTTCTACAGGTTTGTTGTGGCTGATTCCAGAGGGAAAAGAGACGGAGGTTTCCTCGACCAGATCGGCCACTACAATCCTATCGAGCAACCTCTGAAGATAGAGGTCGACGAGGACAAGGTCTTTGACTGGCTGGGAAAAGGCGCCCAGCTGAGTGATGGGGCCAGGAGTCTCTTGAAGAAGACCGGCACCCTCGCCAGGTGGGACGCCAAGCGCACCGGAAGGGAAGCACCTCAGAAGACACTCTCCACGGAGGCGGTCCCGCGCGCTGCTGCCCCTGCCGAGAAGGCCGCTCCTGAGGAGGCGGTGGCGGAGAAGGCGCCCACGATGGAAGCTCCTCCGGAGCAGGCTGAGGTTGAGGAGGAGGCGGTAACGGAAGCGGCGCCTGCTCTCGATGAGGCTGCCGGCGAAGGGAAGACCGAGGCTGAGAAGGAGCCGGACAGCGACTAAAGGGGCTTTGGGCACAGGAAGGTCGAACCAAGGATCTCGTGGGGTGCGCCTATCGACAGCAGTGCGAGGATGGAGCCTGACTCTCGTGCGTTAGGGGGTACAAAGGATGAAAGAGCTGATCGAATACATTGCCAGGGCGCTAGTGGACAATCCGGATCACGTTCGGGTCAAAGAGGTCGAAGGCGAAAAGACCACGGTCTATGAGCTCAGAGTAGGCCCGGGTGACCTGGGAAAGGTCATCGGAAAGCACGGCAGAACGGCCCGTTCGATTAGGACACTGCTCAATGCGGCGGCGACAAAGGTGGGAAAGCGAGCCGTCTTGGAGATCCTCGAGTGAGCGATGAGCCCGACTTCGTGGTAATCGGTCTGCTGAGACGTGCGCATGGTGTAAAAGGAGAGATCTCCGTCCAGGCTGTCTCCGACGTGCCGGAACGGTTTGAGTCGCTGGAGCGGGTGCTTGTCCGGCACGGCGGCACTACAAGAGAGGTTGCTGTTCAGGGTGTGAGGGGAAAGGGTGGCTCTCTTCTGCTCAAGCTTGAGGGAGTCGACGACCGGACGGCCGCGCAGGCTCTGACGGGTGCCGAGATAGGGGTGAAGAGGGATGATGTCTACCCCGTACCGCAGGGCACCTACTATGTGTTCGACCTTATCGGCTGTATGGTGATTGGCAAGGACGGCAGGGACATAGGCCTGATCGACGATGTGTGGAAGACGCCTGCCAATGATGTTTTCAAGGTTAAGACCGCGTCGGGTGAGGTCCTGATACCTGTTGTGCAAAGTGTGGTCAAAGAAATCGATCTTCGGCAGAAGGTCGTGAAGATAGAGGAGATCGAAGGGCTCCTGGGTTGAGGCGATGAAGTTTACCGTGCTTACACTGTTTCCCGGCATGTTTAGAGGGCCCCTCGACGAGAGTATGATTAAGTCTGCACAGGAGAATGGAATCGTCGAGATCTCAATTGTGGACATACGCGACTTCACTTCGGACAAGCACAGGACTGCGGATGACTCGCCCTTCGGTGGTGGATCCGGCATGATCCTGAAGCCTGAGCCTGTGTTCCAGGCGGTCGACTCGGTACTGGACGGCCGGCCGGGGGGGACGGTGCCCGTGATTCTCATATCACCGCAGGGACGGCGACTGGACCACAGCGCGGCACGTGGGCTGGCCGAAGAGGCGGAGGTGGTTCTCCTCTGTGGCCACTACAAAGGGGTTGATGAGCGCATACGGGACAATCTGGCTACCGATGAGATCTCCATAGGGGATTTCATTCTCACGGGCGGCGAGCTTGGTGCAATGGTGATAATCGATGCCGTCACCAGACTCTTGCCCGGGGTATTGGGGGACTTCGCCTCTGCCGAGACCGATACCTTCTATCACGGCCTGCTGGAGCACGGTCAGTACACCAGGCCCCGCGATTTTCGGGGCCGGAGCGTACCTGAAGTGCTATTAAGCGGCGATCATGAGGCGATCCGGGTATGGCGGAGACGCGATGCCCTCAGGAAGACCCTGCTCCGAAGACCCGATCTGTTTGGATCCGCGGAGCTTACTGATGAAGACAAGAGAATGCTCGAGGCCCTGAAGGCCGAGCAGAGCAAGAACTGAGACTAGATCAAGGTGGAGGGTGGTTAAGCATGGATTTGGTCAGCGCTTTAGAGCAAAGTCACGAGAAGAACAAGCTGCCTGACTTCAGAGCAGGGGATACCGTCAGGGTCCATATCAAGGTGGTCGAGGCGCAGAAGGAGAGGATCCAGACATTCGAAGGCACAGTTATCAAGACCCGCGGCAGCGGCGCCGGAAAGACCTTCACGGTAAGGAAGATCAGCGGTGGACTGGGAGTGGAGAGGATCTTCCCCTATCACTCTCCGTCGATCACGAAGCTTGAAGTAATCAAGAAGGGGAAGGTCAGAAGGTCCAAGCTCTACTATCTGAGACAGAGAAAGGGCAGGGCCGCGCAGGTGAAATCGTAACCTGCCGGACCGCTGACAAGCACCGATCGACTCCATTACATTCGCCTCCTGTCGCTGGGGCGTGCGTCATGGTGGGCCTCGCTCCCGGAGCCTCCGCGTGCCCCTTGGATCCTCCAACGCGGGTATGCTCCAACGCCGACCTACGTCCGGATTGAAGCCGCTCGCGAGGTATGAGCATACCGGCATGACCGCGGCGGGGGGACATCTCTCATGCATGACCGCAGATCGCAAGGGGGCAAGTTTGAAGACCTGGCCTGCGCTTATCTTGAGGGCAAAGGCTACAAAATCCTTGACCGGAACGTGTACCTTGTGCGAAAAGAATTGGATGTGGTTGCCCTTCACCGCGGAACGGTTGTGTTTATAGAGGTGAAGGGCCGACGGTCGACCCGCTACGGGTTGCCTGCCGAAGCCATGGGCAGGATCAAGAGGCGACACATTATAGAAGCAGCAAGAGCGTACATCAAGCACAAGAACCTGGTGGACAAGCCTTGCCGGTTTGACTTCGTTGCCGTGACTTTCGAATCCGGCCTGCCGAGTTTCAGGCACATCGAGAATGCTTTCGAAACATAGCACAGAGGTTTGGACTTACACATGGCCTGGTATTGGTGGGCAGTCGCAGGTATTCTGGGACTGAATGCGCTGGTAGTGGCGGTGGTCGCCCTTTTCCTTGCGGCGGACTGGTTCCGGGCACGTGGAGCCGCCCCCGAGGAAGGTCAAGACACCGGCAAAAGAGGGGCGGCATAGCAAGGAGGATGAGGAACGTGAAGAAGATCGGTTTGCTGCTTCTTGTGCTGCTGGTTCTGAGCTGCGGCAAGGATGCGGGGCAGTATATGGAGGAAGGCAATGCCTACCTGAGGCGGGGCGACATGACGAATGCTATCGCCATGTTCCAGAAGGCTGTGGAAGCCGACCCTGGCAGCTACGAAGCGCATAACACACTTGGGGCCGTGCTTTCGGCTGTCGGGGATTTCCAACGGGCTCTGGGGCATTTCCAGACCGCCGTGGCCTTTAACGACAGCTTCGTCGAGGGGCACTACAATCTGGGCCGTGCCTACGCGGAGCTGGGCGACTTCGACAATGCTCTGGCCGAACTCGGAAAGACCATCAGCCTGGACTCGACCTATGCTCTCGCCCACCTGAGTGCGGGAGACATCTTCGCCGCCAAGAGAATGAGCAAGCAGTCGGCGGACGCTTACCTGAGAGCAATAAGGTTCGACCCCAAGCTCATACCTGCATACCTTCGGCTCTCCTCCGTCTATGTCACCGTTCGTGAGTACGACAAGGCGATAGACCTTCTTCTCCGGGCCAGGGATATCCAACCGGACAATGCCGAAATAATCTCGATGGCCGGGCGGGCGGCTATCATGAAACGCGACTTCCCGCAGGCGGCGGAGTTCCTAACTGAAGCGGTAAGGCTGGATTCCACGGATTTGCTGTACAGGAATGACCTCGCCACGGCGTTGATGCTCGCCGATAGAAAGGACGAGGCTGTTTCCCAATGGCGGGAAATCCTGGAGAGAAACCCCGACTCGAACCTGGCGCAGACGGTGGTGGAGAATCTCAGGCGGGCCGAGTCGGATACCACCGGATAGGCCGGGCTAGTTCTTCCATTCCATCCGCTCCAACCGGTCGGTAGCTATCCTGAGGAAGCCATATGTCAGGAGTACCGTGACGACCGTGCCGAGGAGGAGGCCGATCTTCGATGTTTGGGCCAGCAGCTGTATGCCGGTGCCGGTTGCGCTTCCCGCAACGGTTATGGCTATCACTCCGAAGAAGGCCCCCATCACCCCCAGCAAGAGAAGACGTCCCGACATCCTGAGCATGCGTTTAGGTATCTCCCATTGCCAGTCTCCATAGATCAAGGCAAGCATGACGCCGATGCCGCCGCCGAGAAAGGTCATGCACGAGGCGAACCACAGGGCCCTGGGTACCAAGGCCCAGCCGATTAGACCGGCCGCCCGAAAGCCCACTGCCGCGACTGCTGCGAGCGGTATGAAAAAAAGCACAGAGACAAGGAGTTTGGAGAAGATCTTCCTCGCCGGCGACCGGGGGGAGCATAGTATCAGCCAGAAGTTCCGCCCGTCGATCACAGTCGCGTTGACGGCAAGATTCATCGAGCCTATGAAGCTCAAGGCCGCGAAAGACTGAAGGATCACCGCCGGGCTGATGATATTGCCGGTCCTCCTGCCCATAAGAAAAGGGAACAGGGCCATCATTATGGTTATGGTAGCCACGGGCATCAACTGTTGCGGGTCGCGGACGAAAAGCGATGCGGTCGTCGAAACCACGGACTTCTCGAATGAGGGCAGCCAGCACAATAGTCTTCGAAGCGGGAAGGGCCGGCCCACGCGTCCCTTGCCGCCCGCAGGGGCCACGCGGACCCAGCCGGCCATATACATCCGTTTCGAGGCAAGCACCGACACCCCGAACATGAGCCCTGCCATAATGGCCAGAAAGACCATCGAGGCAAGGCCTTCCCTGGGGCGGCCCGCCGCAAAACCTCTGAGGCCTTCGGCTGCCAGGGAGCTCGGAAGCATCTTTGTCAGGAAGTGGCCTCCGTGTGTCGCCAGGCTCTTCATCTGGGCCGTGACATCACCGGTCTGGATGTTATCGCGTATTGCGGGCCGCAGGAGCTGAATCGCCACCCAGAACCCCAGAGCCAATACGCCTCCCACCAGCCCGAGCACCTCCTTCACCCGGGAGGCGGGTGCGAACCGGGATATCACAAGACCCGCTATCGTACCCACGGAAACCGGTACGCTCAGAAAAAGCGTCACCATGGCAAACATCGCTATATAGAACGGCCATGGCGCGCCGAAGGCCAGGCCGAAGCCCAGAAGTATCGGAAAGGCGACAAAGGAGGATATGAGCGAGCCACTTCCCATGGCTTCGAAATACTTGAGCACAAACACTCTCCGGGCCGGAACCGGTGCCGCCATCAGGAGGCTCAGGTCGCTTGAGAGGAAGAATATGTTGGTCGTGGTTGCGATGTCGAAAACAAACGCCAGCACCAGAAGCCCGTGGAAGGCGAGTGTGACGATCACGCCGGCGAGCAGAAAACCGTCTGCTCCCACCAGCTTGATGGCGGCGAATATCCCATAGGCCACGAAGCAGAAACCCACGAAGGCCGCTACGACGACTACGGCGGTGACAATCCGGGCGACTCGCTTTCGACTCTCGCCGCGCGTGAAACTCGCAGTGAAGATCTTGATCTTATAGAGGACGAGCTTCCCCAGCGACATCGGTTGCTTAAGTCTCCAGGAACTTGATTACTTCCTGCTGTTCGGGGCCTCCGGTAACTTCGAGGAAGATATCCTCGAGACTCGCGCGCCCCTCCTTCGACTTCGTCCTCAGTTCTGAAACGGAGCCGACTGCGACCAGCTTGCCCTCGTTTATGATCCCAACGCGGTCGCAGACCCTCTCGGCTATTTCCAGAATGTGAGTCGACATGAAGACGGTCTTCCCCATCTTGCACAAGGCACGCAGGACATCTTTGATCACTTTCGCGCTTCTGGGGTCCAGGCCCGATGTCGGCTCGTCCAGGACGATCACCTTGGGGTCGTGGACGAGGGCGGCCATGATCGAGGTCTTTTGCTTCATGCCGTGGGAATACGACTCGATAAGATCATCGGCGCTTTCGGTCATGTCGAGAAGATGAAGCAGATGATCGAGACGCTTCTCCACGGTTCCCGGGGCGACCGAGTAGAGGTCGCCCACGAACCTCAGGAGCTCTCTGCCGGTGAGTTTCTTATAGAGCACCGGAGTGTCCGGCACAAGGCCGAGCAAGGTCTTGGCCTCGATCGGCTGGGCCTGGATGTCGAAGCCTCCGACCCTCACGGTGCCAGCCGTCGGCTTGAGCAGGCCGCAGATCATCTTGATCGTGGTTGTCTTGCCAGCTCCGTTGGGGCCCAGGAAGCCGAAGAGTTCCCCGGCCGGGACATCGAGCGAGAGGCCGTCAACGGCCAGGAAATCGCTGTATTTCTTGGTCAGTCCATCCAAGGTCAACATGCAATCACCTTACGTCAGGCCCCAACCTTAGTCAAGCCCATCTGCGCCATGCTTGTCGGGATTGACAATGGGTGCAGTACGGCTTACAGTTGTGGGAGACCTGTCCGGGAGGGGAGTAATCATGAGAACGCCGGCACTTGTTCTCGGCTTGGTGGTGCTGATCGCGACGAACCCTCTTGACATCCGTGCCCAGGAGCCACCCGATTCGGCGAGGGCGGAGCGGCAACGCGGGATCGAATGTGAGCAGATGGTCTTCTGTGCAGGTGTTAAGGACAAGGCTCCCGTGGGCGTGTCCGATGCCTTTCCGTCGGACATATACAGAGTCTATTGCTATGTGACCGTCGTTGGGGGCGAGGATACTACGGCAATTGTGCACACTTGGTACCACGGTGAGACCAAGATGGCGACCGTGGAGCTAAGTGTCAAGGCGGCGCGCTGGCGGACCTGGAGCAGCAAGAGAATGGCGGCGGGCTGGCAGGGCCGGTGGAGGGTCGAGGTCACCACGGCGGACGGAGCGGTTATTGGATCAAAGGAATTCTCTCTGGAGTGACCCCTTAGGCTTGAAAACCCCTGACGGAGGAGGGACGAGATGAAGTATGTAGTCGCAGTATGCGCGGTCTTGCTGGTGGCCTCTCAGGCACTGGCGCTGGATGTGCAGCACAAGATTCTTGATAACGGTCTCGAGGTCTATGTGGCTGAGAATCACAATTCTCCGGTCTTCACTATGAGAGTATACGTGCACGCAGGCAGCATCTACGAGGACGAGTACCTGGGGTGTGGTATCTCCCATTACTGTGAGCACCTTGTCTCGGGTGGAACGACTCACAGGCGGAGCGAGGCCGATGCCCAGAGGATCACGAGGGCCATCGGCGGTGCCGGGAACGCTTATACAACGAGCGACCATACCTGCTATTACATCTCCACTTCAGCCACGTACATGGACAGCGTCATCGACCTTCTCTCCGATTGGGTGCTTAACTGTGCCATGGATGAGCACGAGGTTGAAAGGGAGAATGGAGTGATCCAGAGGGAAATAGCAATGGGCAGTGATGAGCCCGGCCGGGTAATCGGCAAGATCTATAACGGTGCGATGTTTGTCGAGCATCCCGAGCACTTCCCTACGATAGGCTACCTCGAGCTCTTCCAGAAACTGACCCGTGACGATGCGGTCAAGTACTATGAAAGAATGTACGTGCCCGCCAATATGCATGTCGTTGCAGTCGGCGATTTCGACGCCGACGAGGCTATGGCCAAGATCGAAACCGCCTTTGAGCAGTATCCATATGAAGCACCTTATTCGGTCTATGTTCCCGTGGACGGCAAGCAGATGGGGATGAAATACGTCGAGGATGAGATGGATGTGGCCATGACCTACATGACCATGGGCTGGAGAACCGTGACCATAGACAACGATGACGTCTACCCGCTGCATGTTCTGGCCCGCATCTTGGGTGACGGGAGGAGCTCGCGGCTCTACCGTACGGTGAAAGAGGACCTGAATCTGGTCCACACAATCGAAGTAGGTTCCTATAATCCCCAGTATGAAGCTCCCGACTTCACAGTCCACGTGACGTGCGACTACGAGAAGACGCCGGCTGCGCGCAAGGCCATAGAAGACGTGATTTACGCGCTCCGTGAAGATCTGGTTACACGGAAAGAGATGGAAAAGGCCAAGACGCAGATCGCCAGCGAGAAAGCCTTCGGCTTCCAGGACGTCGAGGACCAGGCAGGTACCATCGGGGTGGATGTCCTCAGAACCGGAAACCCCGATTATACCGAATACTACCTCAGGCGCATTGATGGAGTGACAAGGGAAGATGTCCGGCGTGTGGTCAACAAGTACTTGAGCGAGGATGCCTTGACGGTGGCGGTTCTTAAGCCCACCGGGGCCACTCTCGAATTGGCGGAGAAACAGACCGAGAGAGAAGAGGCTTCCCCGGTCAAGAAGGTCATACTGGATAACGGTATTACATTGCTGCTCAAGGAAGATCACAATGTGCCTCTGGTGAATTTCCGGGCCTACTTCCGCGGCGGGAGCTCGCTGGAAGATGCGACGAACAACGGTGCATTCAACATCATGGCCAGGATGCTGAGGCGGGGCACCAGGACGCGCAGCGCCGAGGAGATCTCCGAGGAGGTCGACGGCATGGGAGGCCAGCTTTATTCGGGAGCGACGGAGGACTACTTCTCCTGCAACATGAACGTCCTGAGCAACAGATTCGAGGACGGCATGGATCTTCTTGCCGATCTCATTGTGAATTCCGAGTTCGCCGATGATGAGTTCCAGAAGGAGCGCGAGCACGTTGTCTCCATGATCAAGCAGCGAAACGACGATTGGCAGGAAGATGGTGAGGTCAGGATGAGAAAGGCGCTCTACGGGGACCATCCATACGGCCTTGACCCTCTGGGCGAGGAACCTTCGGTGGAGAGTCTGTCCAGGGATGATGTTTATGACCTGTATGCCGGGTATTGCGCTCCCGCCAACATGGTACTGGCGGTTTTCGGTGACGTGGATGGGGATTATGCGGAGGCCGCGCTGACCGATGCCTTCGGGCATTTCAGGCGCTCCGGTTACACTGTCCCCGACGTTGCCGGCTGGGATGGTCTGGATGAGGATGTTGTGAGTATTCAGAAGTCCGACCGGCAGCAAGCCGTCATATTCATGGGATATCCGTGTATGGATCTGGGCAGTGACGACTGGTATGCGATGAGGGTCCTGGATGGCGTGATATCGGGGATAGGCTATCCGGGCGGCTGGCTCCATGAAACCCTGAGAGGGCAGCAGCTGGTCTATATCGTCCATGCCTGGAATTATGCGCTCAGGGGAAAGGGCTATTTCGCGGTGATGGCCGCCACGCAGCCTTCCACAGCAGACAGCGCTCTCGCCATCATCCACGAGAAGATCGACAAGATAAGGGACGAGCTTGTGACCGACGACGAGCTGGAGATGGCCAAGCGCGCGTGCAACATCATGGAAGAACTCTACTACTCCCAGACCACGGCCGCCCAGGCGAGCCTGGCCGCGCAGTACGAGGCTGTGGGTCTCGGATATGACCACAGGTCCGGCTTCAAAGAGAAGATCGAGGCAGTCAGCAAAGAAGATGTCCGCGAGGTAGCCAGGAAGTACCTCAACCGGTCGGCTACGGTGCTTGTCACCCCGGAAGGTGAAGCCTACGAAACCAGCATGAGGTAGGTATGGAAAGACGAATAAACAATCTCAATCACCTTGAATTCCGTAAGCTGATTGAGGACGGGATCGATACCGTGCTCGTTCCGGTGGGTACGATAGAGGCGCACGGGATTACACCGTTGGGCACCGACGTGATCATACCTGAGGCGATGGCCGGGCGGATAGCGGCGGAACTGAATGCGGTCATCGCTCCGGCCGTGCCCTATGGTGTCACAAGGGGCCTGGTGGGCCATCCCGGCACGATCCGCATACGGCCCGAGATATTCCAAGCCTATATCAAGGATATCCTGGAGTCACTGGCCGGAGCGGGTTTGAGGAACCTGGTTGTCCTTAACGGGCACGGGGGCCAGACCGCGGAGCTTAAGGATGCGCTGTTCGAGGCGGGCCGCAGGAGCGGTGCGCGGACGCTTCTCATCGAGTGGTGGTACGACATCGATGACATCAGGGAGAAGGAGCTGGAGCGCATCAGCGGCCATGCGGGAGCGGATGAGACTGCGTGCGTGATGGCTGTGGACCCGGCCCTGGTCAAGCCGGAGCTTTTCGACGAGAAACAGGTGGCCTTCTTCTCGCGGTCCTACTCGGCATACCCGGTTCCCGGATCCATAGTGATATACACCGAGGGCGACTGGAGTCTCAACCTTGACCGGTCGAAGTGCGCAAGCTTCTTCGAAGCTGCGAGCCGGCGGGTGACCGAGACCATCAAGAAGGTGATCGAGGGCTGGACCGCCTCGGGCCTGTAGCATCGCGTCTCATCGGGCTACCGCGTTTGTGTAGTCTTTGCAGCATCGGGTTTCCATGCCCCATGAATACCGACAGAAAGAGGTGGCTCCATGCGCATAACGGCATTCAACAGCAGTCCGAGGGGCGAACGCGGGAACACACACATAATGGTCTCGGATTTTCTGAAGGGGGCCGAGGCCGCCGGGGCCGATGTCGAGAACGTTTTGCTCGCCGGCAAGAGCATCAAAGCCTGTCTTGGCTGCTACTCATGCTGGACGACCACACCGGGTGTCTGTGTCCATGACGACGACATGAAAGGCCTCTTGGAGAAGTTCGTCTCATCCGATATTGTGCTCTTCGCCACCCCCGTATACGTGGACAATGTGACGGGTCTCATGAAGATCTTCATGGACCGGCTCATAACGGTTGGGGACCCTCATATGGAAAAGGATGGACACGGCGAGTGCCGTCATGTGAAGAACCACGACAAGCCGACCGCGTTTGTGGCGATCTCCAACTGTGGGTTCCCCGAGCAAAGCCATTTCGAGGTGTTGAAGGTCCTGTTCAGGCGGATGGCCAGAAACTTCGGTTGTGAGTTGGCCGCTGAGGTCTACAGGGGTGGTGGGGGACTGCTGACAAGCAACCTGCCGGAGGTCGCTCCGGCGGTCGAACGCTACCGCAACCTCGTGCGCAAAGCCGGCAGTGAACTTGTGAGCGATGGCGCGATCTCGGATGGAACGAGAGCGAAGATCGATCAGCCGCTTGTCCCCATCCAGGCGGACACAGACCGGTACATCGAGATCGTCAATCAAATGTGGGACAGTCGCCTCGGCAAGACGTAGCGTTGCTACTCCTGTGACAGTGGGGTTATCGTCGCATCGGGTCTCGGTGCCGGACGTCGGTCGCTGCTCCTGCGGCAATGGTCGTTGCCGCCGGGCCCGACTTCTCACTTGAATTAGAGTCGTGGCTTCGATAACATCCTACCTGCCCCCCGATGGATCTCCATGTGTGGTGATGGGAGGTGGTGGTGTGCTTTCGAGGGTCTTCACGTCAAGCGTCCTCGGTATTGACGGTCTGCTGGTCGAAGTCGAGGTCGATGTCTCTTTCGGACTGCCGCACTTCGGCATAGTGGGGCTTCCCGGCGAGGAGGTGCGTGAGAGCCGGGACCGGGTGAGGGCGGCCCTTAAGAACAGCGGTTACAAGTTTCCGGCCGATCGGATAGTGGTAAACCTCGCTCCCGCCGCGGTAAGGAAGACGGGTGCCAGTTTTGATCTGCCGATAGCCGTCGGCATTGCGCTCGCCAGCGGCCAGATCACCCTCTCGACCGGAGGGGACTATCTTGTGCTGGGCGAGCTTTCGCTCGATGGCAAGCTCAAGCGCATCAGGGGCGTGCTCTGTATGGCATCCGTTGCGGAGCGCCATGGGCTGACCGCGATCCTGCTGCCGGCCGCGAATTCACGGGAAGCGGCCGTTGCGACTCACCGGCCCGTTTATGGAGCAGGCAGTCTTGTCGAGGTGCTGGAGATCCTGGACGGAAGGAGTGAGGCGAAGGCAGTTGACTGTGAAGATCTCTCCGAAGATCGCAGGACCTGCGATGTGGATTTCAACGAAGTCAGGGGTCAGGAACATGCCAAGCGGGCAGTTGAGGTGGCCGCCGCAGGCGGTCACAACATCTTGGTGTTATGGACGCAATACAGCTGCTGAGTTCGAGCTGGAGACGTCCATACCATGACATACCCCACCTTCGATTCCACATTATCTCGGGAAGTTAGAGTGCCATTTACGCATTTTGCGAAACCTGGAAGACGGAGTGGACCAAAACCCAAAGGGAGTGATTCGATATGTGGAGCAAGCTGAGAGCTCTGCCGCCCTATTTCGGCGGGAAACGGCGACTTCTTGGACGGATCTTCAAGCATGTGCCGAAGCCCGAGGAGGCCCCTGTCCTGGTGGATGCCTTCATGGGTGGAGGGTCCGTATCGCTGTTTGGTAAGGCCCGGGGCTACCGGGTCATTACCAAC
>CAZRAU010000072.1:0-16799 GCA_964598025.1 uncultured bacterium | reverse complement strand
AGCCTGTGATCCTTATGTGCCGAGCAACGTGGCGTGTAACAGCGGCTGCCCTTTCCAGCATGCTCTGCTTGACTGGCGGGTAATATCCGGTGACGTGGTCCCATCGGTAAACGTGCTCAAAAGCTACATCCAGACCTACGGTCCGATTTACACTACGCTGTACGCCGGTAACGGGGATGCCTGGGACACCGAATTCGGCAATTATGACGGCACCTACACACTTTACTACACAGGTACGTCTGCATCCAACCACGCGGTTCTCATCGTCGGTTGGGACGACGATCTTCCTCATGCGGGGGGGCAGGGGGCCTGGATAGTGAAGAACAGCTGGGGTACGTCTTGGGGAGGACCCTGCAACTACGGAAGCGAGGGCGGGTACTTCACCATCGCCTATGGATCGGCAAATATAGGCACTTACAGTTCCTTCGTCTATGACTGGCAGGACTACGATCCTGATGGGACGCTGCTCTATTATGACGATGCCGGGTTTGTCGGAAGTGTGGGTTATGGTAATCCCACTGCGTGGGGCCTATGCAAGTTTGTTCCCGGTGAGGACGTCGAGGTCGAACGGATAGAATTCTGGACGCTGGATGCTACGACCGACGTCGATGTGCGGCTGTATGACGATTTCAGCGGTACGGCGGTTTCGACTCTCCTTGCCGCCGAGCTCAATAACTCATATGCCAACGCAGGCTATCACTCCGTGGAACTTGGCTCACCCGTATCGGTAGCGGCAGGAGATGATGTCTATGCCGTCGTCAAGATAACCGATGAGTCCTACGGCTATCCGTTGGCCTACGATCCCTTCGATCCCAAGGCCACAGGGTGCTGCTACACAAGTCTTACCGGCTCCATCTTCTCGGCCTGGAGTGGCGGGGACATAGGCATAAGGCTTCGGGTGACCGAGGAGACCTCCTGCGGCGGTGTCGTGGAGACGCCCGCGATCACGAGTGCTTCCGATGTGCCTGATGACGGCGGCGGCTATGTCGCGCTTGCCTGGAGGCGAAGCATCTATGATTCCGAGGGGTCCACTCCCGAGGTCAAACGATATCGCATATGGAGAAGACGCCGTGAAGTGCTGCCGTCGATGCTGCTTGCCGGAGCAGGTCCGAGCGATGTGGATCCTTTCGAACACGGCCTGTCGGGGCCCGTCTGGGAATTGTTGGGGACCGTGGAGGCACAGGGTGGTTGCTGTTACGAATTCAATGCTCCTACGCACTGCGACTCGGGGCCGGACTGTAACTACTGGACACAATTCTGCGTCACGGCCCACTCCGGTGTGATGGGCGAGCACTTCGATTCGCCGGTCGACAGCGGATATTCAGTGGACAATCTCGGCCTGCTTCGGTTTACGCCCCAGGGGAAACCGGGGACCGGCGGTGCCGGCGCCATAACGGGCACCCGCCTGGAGGTTCCTCAACCCAATCCCGGCAAGGACGGCTTCAACATAAGGTTCACGTTAGCCGTCGATGACTGGATTCAGCTGGCCGTATACGACATCAAGGGCCGGCGGGTGGCTTCGATTCGTGAAGGCTTCGCGACTGCGGGTGAACACGAGGTGACCTGGAGTATCGACTCCGAAACGGGGGACTGCCTGTCGCCGGGGCTATATTTCGTCCGTCTTGTGACAACGGCGGAGGTGGCTACGGTGAAGCTCC
Source organism: uncultured bacterium (assembly GCA_964598025.1). Taxonomy (GTDB): domain Bacteria; phylum Arandabacterota; class Arandabacteria; order Arandabacterales; family Arandabacteraceae; genus JALGWN01. Next base: position 15,141 of record CAZRAU010000072.1, on the reverse strand, counting down.
TGCACCTCTAGGCCGGATTATTCACAAGCCCTATGCTACGGTACGTTCGTTTTCCGTCGCTGCGGCGTATGCAACTATACGCCTCGCTCCTGAAAACATCGTCGTGAATCCCGTTGTGACGAACCGTTGTCTGTGGACCATTCGTTGCCGCCCGGGCGGAGCGAAGCCGTTCGGGGAGCAGTGAATGTAGCTCTGAACAGGTGACCGAACGGCGAGCGCAGCAAAACCATTGGTTTCCACGGGAGTGGCAACGCTACGGAGATGGAAGCAGGAGCCGGCCCGGCCGGGCATACTTGCATGCTTGCTAAGCGGCGACCCAGTTGGTAAAGTTAAGACAAGCGGACTGGGGTATGCGGCTATTACCGGACACGGGCCGGTATTGCCGGGAGACCTCTTGCGCTGCAGCTTGTCTAAAGACATGAAGGATGGAGGGATGAGATTGAACCTGAAAGAGTCGCGTGTGCTTCTGGCGTTACTGGCTGTCGTGCTCCTGGTCTCGGGTATGGCGGGCGCCGATGAAGCCATGATGGTGCCTCAGAGCGGTGCCGCATCCAGGAGTGCGGAGAACTCTGAGCCCACCGAATACCAGCGCGGCTTCGTTGCGCCTCCATTCGCGCCTCACCATATTGCGGTGAGGGCGCCTTTGTTGGCTGCCTCCCAATCGCCGATAAGGTTTGACTGGCGCGAGCAGGGCGTGGTGACCGGGGTCCGGTATCAGGGCTCGTGCGGTGCATGTTATGCGTTCGCAGGGCTTCCGATCTTGAATCCAAGCTGCTGATGGCAGGTCGTGGCGCGTTCGACTTCTCGGAAAACAGCATCAAGGAGTGTGAGTGGTTTGGACGCAACGGTCTCTACCCCTCCGGATGCAACGGTGGAACCGGCTGGCGTGTGGTTAACCTGCTTGCAGAATTCGGCACCGTGCTGGAAACGTGCGACCCGTACGTTCCCTACAACTCGACCTGCAAGCAGACCTGCGATTATGTTACTACTGTACTTAACTGGCGGGTCTTTTCGCTCGGCGAGATACCTCCGGTCGAAACCATAAAGTCCTACCTTGTGACGAAGGGGCCCATCTTTGCCGCGATAGACGCCGGCGCCCAGACGGTCTGGCAGAACGAGCTCAACAACTATGATGGCACCTACACGCTCTACTACCCCGAGCACTACCAGGTGAACCACGCGGTGCTCATCGTCGGCTGGGACGATACGCTGAGTCATGCGGGCGGCCAGGGGGCCTGGATCTGCAAGAACAGCTGGGGCACCTCCTGGGGAGGAACTGCCGGCTACGGCACCGAGCGGGGTTACTTCACCATCGCCTACGGCTCGGCAAACCTCGGGCATTATGCTTCTTTCATGGAGGAGTGGCAGGATTACGATCCGTGCGGGGATCTGCTCTTCTATGATGAGGCCGGCTATTACAGCCAGGCCGGCTATGACAGAGTGACCGCGTGGGGCATGTGCGAGTTCATTCTTGAGGAGGATGCCGAACTCGACCGGGTCGAGTTCTGGACCACCGATGCCACTACCGACGTGGATGTCTATGTTTACGACGACTTCATCTTGTCCACCCTGTCCAATCTGCTGGCAAGCGAGCTTAATAACTCCTACGGCGAGATGGGTTATCATTCGGTTCCGCTCACAACCCCTCTCGAAGTGAGCAAGGGAGAAGATGTCTTTGTGGCGGTCAAGTTCACCAATGCATCTTATACGTGGCCTCTCACGACCGACCCCGCCGGCATAGGACCTTCGGCTCAGGGCAAGTGCTTCATAAGCTCCAACGGGGATGCCTGGAGCCTCTCGAGAATCGATGGTGTCTTCGTCGATCTGGGAATCAGGCTTCGGGTTCATTTCAAACGGGACTGCGATCCGCCGGACACCGTGTCCTCCTTCAGAGCAATCCCGGGGGACAGCCTGGTCATTCTCGGCTGGAGAAATCCCGACAACGAGGATTTCTCACACACGCTCATCACGTACTCCAGTGTCGACTACCCTGCGATTCCCCAGCAAGGTACGCCGGTGGAAAACGGCTTTGACGGGCTCTTCTACGGAGACCCTTCCGCGGAGGATAGCTTCGTCCACAGGCATCTGGACAACGATGCCATGTATTACTACTCGGCCTTTTCAGCTGATACCGGAGGCAACTACTCCCATGCGGCCAGCGTGGTCGCCACACCCGGAGATGAGGTGCCCCCGGGGCCGGTGGCAAGCTTCACGGCTGAGGGTGGAGATAGATCGGTCAGGCTCCGCTGGACCGGGCCCACCAATGTCGATCTTTACGGAGTACACCTCAGGTATTCCACCGAAGCTACGCCGCTCACGCTGGATGATGGGATCCCCGTCGAGAATGGAAGCGGAGGCGATTTCGGCGCGTGGCCGGCCGAGGCCGACAGTTTCACACATACCGGCCTCTATAATGACAGCGCGTACTACTACTCCATATGGGCCTATGACGGAAGGCGGAACTACTCGCCCCTTAAGAGCGCGACGGCTATAGCTGTGGACAACGTGCCTCCGGAGTTCGCGATTTCGGTCCTGCAGAATCCGTATCTCTCCAATCACCTGGATATCTATGTGATCCCTTCCGAGGAGGTGCGCGATACCAGCCTGGTTGTGACCCTGAATGGGGAGGAGGTCGCGGTAACCCCCATCCCTGGTGACGATCCGGTATTCAGATACGACCATGAGATCTACCAGGGCGGCATTTTGGACATAGACGCCTGCGGTCGCGATCTCGAATCCAACTTCGGCTGTTCGGCCGGGCTTTTCGCTGCAAGCAGGATCGATCGAGAGACCGGGGGGCTCGCTGCAAGCGCGGATGGAGGCATGATGCTCACTATCCCCGGGGGCCGGCTTGCGACGGATGCCTACGTCTTGATAGGCGAAGCGCCCGACATACCGGAGTCCATGCTGTCGCTCTATGCCGTGTCACCGGTCTCGACCGAATTGAGCGGTCCGGTAAGCCTCTCTCTCTTCTATGGAAATGGCGGATGGGAACCTGCACACCTGTGCGTTGCCCGGGTCGATGCCGGAGAGGCCTATCCCCTGGATTCATACCTCGACCGGGAGCAGGGAAGGTTGGTGGCCTATGTCGACAGGCTGGGTGCCTTCGGACTTCTGGAGAGGCCGGATATCGACACGCCCGCCTACCGCGGCGGCGATCTCACGATTTTCCAGAATGCTCCGAATCCTTTCAGCAAGTCGACGGAGATACGGTTTGCGGTGCCTGAAATGCAGCCCGTCCTGGTGCGTGTGTTTTCCGTCGAAGGCCGCCTTGTCAGGGAACTGCTAAACAGCACGCTCGTGCCGGGGAGACATGGCGTCAAGTGGGACGGCACGGACCAGGCCGGGACAAGGCTTGCAGGCGGGGTCTATTTCTGCAGAGTCACAACGCCTTCAGCGACCGCGACCGGCAAGATGGTCCTGCTTCACTGACGGGGGCCGGCTCAATATAGCTTGAACTTATATGGTCTTTGGTTTAGATTGGTCGCGTGTGGCATCGACTAACCCCTGGATTGAGGCTCATGACTTCCTGGTACGATACAGCTCCGGGTCGAACGACCCGTATTTGTGCTTTCCTGGTCTTGACCTTTGCGGTGCTCCTCGGGTGCAATAGGGAGGAGCCGGCTGGAGTAGGGGCGCCGGCGACCGCCCCGGCTATTTCCTTCGAGGTGGTCGAGGATACGCTTTCCTCCGGGCAGTCCCTTTACACCTCCCTCGTCGGCAGCGGCATCGATGTCTCCCGAGCCGTTGAGGTCCTGGACGCGCTTGGGAAGAGTGTGAACCTCCGGTCATGCAAACCCGGGGACTCTTACGCCGCGGAGATGTCCGAGGATGGGCTGATAGTGGACCTCTGTTACCGAAAGGGCCTGCGGGAGCTCTATCACGTTCGTCTGGATTCGACCGGGTATACGGTCGTCGCGGATACGATCCCGGTCACCGTAATCACACGGCGTGTCGACGGCGTGCTGAAGACCTGTCTGTGGGAGGCCTGCCGCGAGGCCGGTGAAGATCCGCAGATCGCCCTCAAACTCTCGGATGTCCTGGGGTGGGACATCGATTTTGTGACCGATCCAAGGGAAGGCGATACCTTCACCATGATATACGAAGAGTTGTACTGCGAGGGCCGGAAGGTCGGTCTTGGCGATGTAATCGGTGCGGTTTACGTCAATGAGGGTGACGAGCATATCGCTATTGGATTCGCCGAGCCTGACGGTACGATGGAGTACTATGACTGTGAGGGCAACTCGGTCAGACGTGTCTTTCTGAAGTCGCCGCTCAACTACAGGCGGATTTCGAGCTACTTCTCAAGCAGCAGACTCCATCCCATCTTGAAGATCTACCGACCGCACTATGGGATCGATTATGCCGCACCGACCGGCACGCCGGTCGTGGCGATAGGTGACGGGCGGGTGGCCCGTGCCGGATGGAACGGCGGCTTTGGCAATTACGTGGAGATCCGGCACAATAACATCTACACATCGTGCTACGGCCATCTCTCGAAATACGGTCGGGGTGTGCGGGGAGGTGCGCATGTCAAGCAGGGACAGGTCATAGGCTATGTCGGTTCGACCGGCCTGGCGACCGGACCGCATCTCGACTTCAGGGTCAAGAAATACGGATCTTATGTGAACCCTCTCACTATAGATTATCCAAGGGGTGAGCCCGTCGGCGAAGAACGCAAGGAGGCATTCTTCGCCAGGCGGGATCTCATGCTAAAGGGGCTCGAAGCCCGGGAACTGGCCGCCGCCCGATAAAGGGGTCAGATCTTGAGACTTGAACTCATCGGCTGAATTCGGTTTTCAAGATCCGACCCCTCTCGTCTTTCTACTGCGACGGCGATACTAGTCGCAGCAACAGCAGCAACAACAGTCGTCGCAGCAGTCGTCGCAGCAATCGTCACAGGGGTCGGTACAACAGCCCAGACCACTGATGAGTACGCCGAGTATTGCAATGACTGCAAGTAGCCTCCGCATGATGAGCCTCCTTTCTGACTGAGTTCGCATGCATAGAACAGCAAGAAGTGTGCCCTGGACCGCCGCACCCGATCTGCTTGTGAAACTGCCCGCTGAGCAAGCAATTAGCGTGGCACCCGGCCGGGCGGGGCGGCCCTGTGATGGGCAAGGTGCACAGCGTGTTGTTGATGTGACACAGCATGCCATGGTTGTAGACAAAGACGCCTTTCGCCTTTAGAATCGATTTGCCTTTCGAGGACAGGGGCCACGCTGCGGAAGGCAGAGCCACGGGAGGTGGGCTTTATCATGGATATATTCAGGCTGGAGGATGTCCACCTGACCAGGGGAACCACCGAGGTGCTCAAAGGGGTCGGATGGTGTGTACAGGAAGGCAGAACATCCGTCATCCTCGGCCCGAGCGGATCGGGGAAGACTTCGCTCTTGAGGCTTCTCAATCGCCTTGATGAACCCACGTCCGGCCGCATCTATTTTCGCGATGCCCCGATCGACTCCCATGATCTGCCCCGTCTGCGCAAAGAAGTCGGCATGGTCTTCCAGCGGCCTGAACTCTTCGACGGTACGGTTCGCGACAACATTCTCTTCGGGGCTCAGATACACAATGTCGGTGTCGACTTGGGGGAGATCCTTTCGCTGGTTGCGCTGGACCACGGCATGCTTGACCGTGACGTAGCCACGCTATCGGAGGGGCAGGCTCAGAAGGTCTCCATAGGGAGAGCGATCGCCGTCGGCCCACGGGTGCTGCTTCTGGACGAGCCGACATCGGGGCTCGATCCTACTGCCACGCTTCAGATCGAATCCCTTGTCAAGCGCCTCGTCGGTGCTCTGGGCCTCACATGTGTGTTCGTGACCCATCTCATCGACCAGGCCGGGCGGATCGGAGACGGGGCCATCATTCTAATCGACGGGAAGAAGGTGGAGGAGGGGCCGGTCACAGCATTGCTCACACGCCCGAAAGATCCGAGGACCCGACGATTCATGAGAGGTGAACTGACGAATGAGTAAGCTCATTGCATCCACTGTGCTTGTCGCTATCGCGATAGTGATAATCGAGGTGCGGAGATTGGGTGTGGGGAAGGAGCTCCTTATCAGCGCACTGAGGAGTTTCGTCCAGCTGATGGCGGTCGGGTACGTAATCCACTTTGTCTTCGGTCTTGAACATCTGCGCTACCAGATCATGCTCCTGCTGGCAATGATCACCGTGGCCTCCTTTACCGCGCGGGGCAGGGCGAAGTCGGTGCGGTGGGTTTTCGCGCTCTCTTTCATCTCAATCCTGGCGGGGGTTGCCTCCACTGTGGGTGTGATGCTCGTGCTCGGCGTCATAGATACGTCCCCCATTTATCTGATCCCGCTCGGAGGGATCATGATCGGAAACTGTATGAACGCTGTGTCCCTGGGTCTGGACCGGATCTCCTCTGAGGCCAGGGACAAACGCGGCAAGATCGAAGCGGCCCTGAGTCTGGGCGCCTCGCCCCAGAAGGCGATAGAGGGGCTGGTCAGGAAATCGGTCAGGGCCTCGCTGATACCCATAATGAATACGATGAAAGTGATCGGCATCGTTCACTTGCCTGGCGCGATGACCGGAATGCTTCTCGCAGGGGCTGAGCCCCTTGAGGCCGCCAAGATACAGCTGATAGTCATGTACATGATAACCGCGAGTGTTTCCATCGCGGTTCTCGTCTCATCCCTCTTCATTCACCGCGCCCTCTTTAACCGCGCCTGGCAGCTCCGGTAGCCCGGATTATTCACGAACCTCTCCCGTGGCAACGATGGGTTGTAAGGTGTCGGCGTCTCACCCCCGGCTTCACCGGAGGAGCAGCATCTTGCAGGTGGCGGATCTGCTGCCGCAGGAGATCTTGAGGAAATAGACTCCGCTCGGAGTTCTGCCCGTGCCGCCCACACCATTCCAGACAATTTCTCTTATGCCTGGATGGATGACCCCGTCCAGCAGGCGGGACACTTCGCGGCCGCTTATGTCATACACCACAACCCAGATGTGTTGGGTGGCCCTTACCTCCAAGCGTACGGTTGTCTCCTGTGAAAAGGGGTTGGGCTTGGGTGGCTCGACGCGCAGGTAGCCGGGATCCACCAGAAGACTCGCGCCGGGCTCGCCGGTTGCGAGCCTGAAGGTCCCGAATTCATGTGTCTCCGCCTGGACGACCTGCCTTTCAGGGTCGACATAGCAGGCCAGCTGGCCGAGGCCATCGTGCTCGACATAGATCCGGTCGGGGGGAATGTCCAGGGTGATGTCGCTCGCGGCGTAAGCCCACTCAAGACGCGCCGGGATATCCCGGAGCAGACCGGCGGGACCGATGCTGTAAGCCGCGTGGGTGAGTTCTCCCGATCGGGCTACGGGCTCAGCTCCTACCTGTCCCCGGCCGGCGCCGGGGTAAGGCAACCTGTCACCTCCGGCCCGGGGCGTTACAAGTATGAAAGCATCCCGGGCCATGGCATTCGGCGGGATGCTCACCCTCAGGCGCCCGTCGGGGCTGGACACCGAGCCGCCCAGTCCGGCCGTTAGGTAACCTGCTGCAAACTCCGAAGTCAGGTATCCCTTGTTGCCGGCAAGGTCACAGGCGCAGGCCTCGAGCAATATGGAGGCGGCCGGTGCGACCAGGGTATAATCACATCTCCACACATTGGAGGCTCCGTCGACCAGGCACATCGAAAGCGTGTCCGCCCCTACGCACACGCGCACCGAGTCCGGGATCACCTCTTCGGACGCCAGCAGGTATATATCCAGGTACTCGGACAGGTAAGGATTCTGTAGCACGAAGAGCAGAAGATCCGGAGGCTGATCGTCCACGGCGACGGCCTGGGCATGCTCGGGCTGCGAGTAGAAACCTGCATCATCGAGGGCCCAGATGGAATAGTAATAGGTGGTATCGTTCTGCAGACCCGAGTGAGTGTAGGCGCCGGTCATCCCCGGCTCGGCTTCAAACACCCCATCGTTGCCGTTCTCGACCGCGGTCCCTTCTTCAAGAACCTGCGGCGGCGCTTCCGTGGAATACCTGATCCGCACCTCTGCGACCTCGGCTGCCGATGGCGCCCTCCAGGTGAGGCTCACCGCTCTGTCCGTGCCGGCGGCACTGAAGCCGGTTACACCGGGCATGACCTTTGTAGGCACGGCGGTCCTGAGGACCGGAAGGGATGCCCGCTCCGGAGTGTCGGAAACCACGAAGGCGCTGTAATTATATGTGACACCCGGCTCAAGACCCCCGTGTTCGAAGTTATCGAGATCGTGCTCGGGAGATATGATGAACCTGCCGTCGTTGCCATTCGGGACCGGCTCCCCGTCCCGGACGGTGTAGGCGAAACCGTTCGTGGCGTAGCGTATTGCGACGGCGTCGTGATACTCGCAGGTTTCATCTGCGGGCCCGGCCCAGCAGAGGTTGACGCTGCGGTCTCCGGGGATGGCATCGAAGTACGCCACCGTATCGATCATGCTGAGATACGAAACGTGCACGGGATCGGAATACCTCATGAACTCGTCATATGACCATCCGGTGTAGTAGTAAACATGGCAGCCGACAAGCCCGGTGTGAGCGAACTGACCGTGGGATCCCGAAACACCTTCGAAGAACCCGTCAGCCCCATTGGGTAAGGGCTCCCCGTCGGTCGGGACTGCGGGGTACGTGTCGGGGGAGAAGCGAAGCAACAAGCCCATGACGTCAAGGTCGAGCGCATTTTTCCAGTGGAGGCGAATACCCTGCGGGATCGCGACGGCCGTAAGAGAAGTAGGAGGATCGGGACGCTCCGTGTCGGGAGCGACCTTGAAGAGACGTACCGGCATGGAGACGGCCCCATTCTCGTAAGTCGCCCATGCGGCATAGTAGTAGACGCGGTGGGCGGTGACACCCGAATGGACGAAGCTCGAGTCCGTCCCGGCCGGCCCCTCGAACACGCCGTCGTTGCCATTGGGCACCGGATGACCGTCCAGCCTGTGGGCCGGGAAATCGAACTCGGAGAACCGGATGGTCGTTGATTCGAACCCATCCTGGGCAGGATTGGTCCACTCCAGAAGGATGCCTTCGACCGTACCGGAAGCCGTGAAACCGGTCGGAGGCATGGCTTCAGGCGGGTCGGTGGATCTTGCCCTTGCGTGGGAAGGATCAGAGTAGTTGTGCGTCTCATCGAACGCCCAGGCGGTATAGTAATAGGTCGTGTCGCAGTCGAGGTCCTCGTGGACAAAGGCCACGGCGATTTCCGCCGGGTCTTCGAATACGCCGTCGTTGCCGTTGGGCACGGGCTCGCCGACATCGGGCTCCAGGGGATAAGCCTCCCTGGAGAAACGGATCAGGGTTCCCTCGAACTCCGGGTCAAACGGGTTGGTCCACGCCAGCCTCACCGCACAGGTTCCGGCAGCAGCCTCGAAGTGGGGGAGTGCGGGTGGTGGTATCGAGTCCCACATGGTCAGGGCCGCAAACGCCGGGGTGGAGTAGTTGTAGGCATCATCGTAGGCGAAGGCGGTCAGGTAGTGGGTCACCCCTGTGACCCCGGCAAAGACGAACGAGGTATCGCTGCCTGGGGGGCCCTCGAAGCGCCCGCCGTTGCCATTGGGCACAGGCTCGCCGTCATCGGATTCCAGGGGGTAAGCATAAAGAGAATAGCGCACCAGCGTCCCCTTGAAGATCTCCGCATCGGGATTGGTCCAGGCAAGATGCACATCCTGCCCTGAAGGGGCCGCCCGGAAGTGCATGACCATGCCGGGGAAGGCGTCCCGCCACCGCGCGATGTTAAAGGAAGGTTTCCCACCGGTATGATTGAAGAAGCCGCCGGCGTAGAGACTGCCGTCATGAGCCGCGAGAGCGTCCACCGTGTAACGGACGGGGCTCGATGACACCCTGTAGAAGATCCCGATGCCCGACCCCATGGGTGACCACGATCCGCCGTTCCATCTGGCGATGTTCCAGGCCGGGAAGTCGCCTGCCCACCGAAAGTCCCCGGCGGCCACCAGCGTTCCGTTATACTCGGCGATCGCAAACACATGGGGATCGGTGTCCCTCGCTACGCCCTTATACAGAGGCTGCCAGGCTTCGCCGTCCCACCCGGCAATGTACTTGACCTCCTCATCACCTGTCCGGTCGAAGTAACCGCCTGCGACTATATTGCCGTCGAATACACACAGGGCGGACACCACATCCTCATAGTAGATCCCTGCTCCTCTGACGTTTCTGAGGCCATCCCCCATGGCGCTCCAAGCGCTTCCATTCCACCTGGCGATGTTAAGTGCTTCGACGCCTCCAATCTCGGTGAAGTGGCCCCCGGCAATTAGATCGCCATCGACTTCCAGCAGGGCGTTCACATATCCGTCTGAGCCCGGACCGAGCGGAGCCCAGGATAGTCCATTCCACAGAGCCACTTCGGCTCCGGCGGCAGCCACCTGGTCTCGATAGCAACCTACGGTTCGAATCTCCTCGCCGAAATCCGCCGTGTGGTCCTCCCAGGCTGCGCCGTTCCAGCGCTTTACCACGTTACCGTGCATGCCGAATAGATCTCCCCCGGCGGACATGAGGCCACCCGCACTTTCCCATGACCAGCCTTCGTCCATGGGGTGCCAGCCGGCCCCGTCCCAGGAAGCCACAATCTTCGCCGGCGCGTCGCCGGCTGCGGCGAACTCGCCGCCCGCAACCAGGTCGCCGCCATGGACGACAAGCGTCCTAGCAGGTGCCTGGAGGCCCTGCCCCGAGCCCATGGGGTACCAGGCCTCGCCGTCCCACATCGCGACGCTGTAGACAGCATGACCGTCCGCGTAAGCGAACTCACCGCCGGCTATCAGCACGTCGTCATACGCCGTCAGTGAATAGACTGTGCCGCTCACACCCGAGCCCAGTTCCTCCCATGATGAGCCGTTCCAGGCAGCTATGTAATCTGCTACGCCTCCTTCCGTCTTATTGAAGCGTCCCCCCACTATGAGCATACCATCGTACACGGCGGACGCGAAGACAGCGGGGGCGTCGTCGCCGACGTAGCCTCCGGCTTCGAAGCCAATGGAACTCCACTCATCCCCGTCCCAGCGGGCGAGGCGATCGGCAGCGGTACTTCCGGCCTTGTTGAACATGCCGCCGGCATAGATGTCGGAGTCATATACGGTCAATGTATATACATACCTGCCTGACGTTATGTCGGGGTTGATTCCTTGCCCGAAGGCTGACCAGGTCTCGCCGTCCCAGGCCGCGATGCGCGACGCGGCGAGGTCGCCCACATTGCGAAAACTCCCGCCCACGACAAGCTTGCCGTCATAGACCGTCATCGCCTCGACCTGCCGGTCCGGCTCGCTCCCGAGCGAACTCCACGATGCTCCGTCCCACTGGACCAGGAAACTGCCGGGGTTGCCGGCCACCTCCGAGAACATGCCCCCGGCAATGAGCTTCCCATCATAGACCTGCAGGGCCGAGACCCAATCGGGCCACTCCCAGCACTGTGGATGCCAGGTGTCGCTGTCATCCCAGGCCTTGATGCCATCACCGAGTACCCCCCACGAGGTACCCTCCCAGACACGAACCAGGTAGGCTCCACAGCTGCCGATCTTGCCGGCAACGAGGTGGCCGTCGTATACAGCCAGTACCATCAGATTGCTCAGATCACCCTCCACGGCCGCCCACTGTACACCGTCCCACCTGGCGACATTTGTCGACCTTGTCTTGCCTGCCACGCTGAAAGCGCCCCCAACGACGAGATCGCCCTCAAACACTGCGGCGCTATAGACCTCGCCTCTGACGCCGGGTCGGCTGAAGCCGTCCCACCATTGGCTGTCGGCGGGTACAGGAACGGGATCCAACGGGTATGTGATGTCGGGGCCGGGCGCACCCCGCAAGAGAGAGGTTGTCCCGGCAAGACGCGGGCTGACATGCGCTGTGGTATCAGACTCGGCCGCCTGCAAGATACCGGGCGGCCGGCCGGTGGGGGCGGACGGGAGCGTCTGGATCAAAGCCAAGAGGACAGGTAGGATCAGCGGTAAGCAGCAGAGCCCGTTTCGCGGTGGCATGCAAGTCGGCATCCTCCCGATTGCGCCGTTCATGCCTGTTCGACCTCGCTCTCCGGACGCCCGGATACGCCGCAGGCGGGACTGAACGTACCCAGAGCTCCCCTGGCTGGGCGCCATGCAGACGGCCCGACCGGACCACCCAGTTTGAGTATACCAAAGCGCCCCAATAGCGTCAATGCCATCGCCGGTCGTTGCGTGCTCCGGCTCGCAGAGATCCCGCCTGTTACCCCAGGGAGCGTGCCGCCACAAGATCGCGTGAGTCCTGTTTCTGTTGACGCCCGCAAAGGCTCTCATTAGACTGATGCAAAGACGCGACCTTAATGAACCGGCGAGGCGGGAGGTTCGATTATGACCTATAAAAATCTGGAACGGCTTCATGACTCCATTCGTTCGGATGTGAGCGCATACTGCGACAAGCTGGCCGCCATCCTTGGGGCCAATCTGAAAGCGATCTCAGTTTACGGAAGCGCTACCGGCCCGGATTTCGTCCCCGGCAAATCCGATGTCAATCCGGTTGTGGTCGTCGAGCGGATCAGCGAGCATGTACTCACCAGCCTGCTGAATACCGTCAAGTGGGGTAAGAAGAAACGCATTGCAACCCCGCTTCTCCTTACCCCCGGGTATATAGCGTCCTCTCTCGATGTTTTCCCCATTGAGTTTGTGGAGATAAGAGAGAGCCAGGCACTTCTTATGGGGGAAGACTTCTTCAGTGCGCTCGAGGCCAAGCCCCTCGAACTGAGATTGGAATGTGAATCCCAGCTCAAGGCGGCCGCCCTTAGGACCCGCCAGGCTTACCTGGAGATCGGCATGACCAAGCGGGGCGCCGAGGAAGTGCTTCATGCATCGCTGACATCGCTCATTCCGGTGATGCGTGCCATGCTCCGGCTTAAGGGCAAGGCTGTGCCGGGACGAAAGGTCGATGTCTTGAAAGCCGTAGGAAGCGTATTCGGTGCTGATTCAGGATGCCTGGAATCCATCCTCAAAGACAAGGCGGGCGACGAGAAGATAGGCGGCAGGATGGCCCACAAGGTATTGGCCTCCTATGTGGAAGATATTGAGAAACTCGCCGCTGCGATTGACGGGTTATAGGAGAAGGGTGAATTGATGAAGACCTTTGTGCGGTATATTGGTCTGGTGTACCTCGCGGTATGCGCTCTCTACGGTGCATCATCCATACAAGCCGCGGCCTTTCCGAGACCTACGGGTTTTGTAAACGATTTCGCCGACATGATCTCCCCCCAGGCCGAAGACGTGATGACGCGAATCGCCGAGGAGGTCAAAGCCAAGACCGGAGCGGAGATAGCGGTCGCCACGATAGAGACAACCGGCGGGCGGGACATAGAGGAGTATTCGGTCGATCTCTACATGGATTGGGGGATCGGCCAGAAGGGCAAAGACAACGGGGTGCTTCTCCTTGTGGCCCTCCAGGACAAAGAGCTGTGGATAAAGCCGGGCTACGGTCTGGAGGGAGTGATCCCCGACGCGGTGGCTCATGTCATCTACCGCGAGGTGCTCAGGCCAGGCTTCCGGTCAGGGCAGTACGACCAGGCCTTGGTTACCGCCGTAAGGATGATGGCTGAACGCATCCTCGACGAAGCGGGAGAGACGCTGGCATATAGCGATTCGGTGCCCGGGGCCTATACCCTGGAAAGACCGGCCGCATCCCCGATGCCACCGTGGGTCATCATGTTGTTATTCCTCTTCTTTCCCATATTCATAACCCTCCTGGCTCGACGCTTGGGAGGCTCGAGATTCGGCAGGCATGGTGGTTTTTGGATTGGCGGTATGGGGGGATCTTCGGGTGGTTTCGGTGGTGGTTTCGGCGGTTTCGGAGGTGGATCGGCTGGTGGTGGAGGTGCAGGGGGAGGATGGTGATGGCACAGGACATCGGTCCTTGCATACGGTAGGTTATTCCCAGGATGGAGGTGTCAACATGAAGGCAGGTGTGGCCGTAGTGACGGTTGTGATTGCTGTGATCGCGCTCATCTTCATCATGATCTATATCAACGGTCTCAACAAGGTGGTGCGACTTCACGAGGCGGTCGGAGAAAGCTGGGCGCAGGTGGAGACCATGCTCCAACGCAGGAACGATCTCATACCCAATCTGGTCAATACAGTGAAGGGCTACGCGAGTCATGAGGAGGATCTATTCACTGAGATCACGCGCCTCAGAAGTCAGTGGTCGAGTGCGGGCACGGTGGAAGAGAAGATAGAGCAAGCCCAGGCCATGAACTCAGCCCTGGGCAGACTCATGGTTGTTGTGGAGGCTTATCCACAGCTTCAGGCCTCCCAGAACTTCCAGACTTTGCAGGCGCAGCTTGAGGGTACCGAGAACCGGATCGCGGTGGAGCGCAGGCGCTATAACCTGGCTGTGCGGAGTTTCAACACCTACATAAGAGAAGTACTCGGGAGCTTCTTCGCCAAGCGAAAAGGCCTCGACGAACCTCAGCCCTATTTCGAAGCCGCCCCGGGAGCCCAGGAAGTCCCGGAGGTCCAGTTCGATTAAAGTGCGGGCCGGGCCCGCCGGTTGGCTTCTATGTAGCTCATCAGGCGGCGGCGGTCGTCGGTGCCGATGATATAGCGTTTGCCGTCGGACATGGTCAGTCTTATGGCATCGCAGCCGGAGATATTGAAGACCGTGCCGTCCGGTGAGCAGTGGATCCCCAAGCCGTGCCAGAAGGAAGTCCGAAAGGGCTCGACGGACTCGATGTCCTTGATGCTGAAGGTTCTTCGGATCAGGCCTAACCCGAACCTCACCTGGATGGTCTCGCCGGTCCCGACGACCGTCATGGCATAGAAGAGGTAGGTGGCGAGTACAAGGATGAAGAAGCCTATGGCTGCAGACGTCATGTCCGCGGTGAAAGCCAGATAGAGGCAGACAAGTGCACCGATGTCCGCCGGTATGATGATCGGCCAGGCAATCTGAGTGTGCTTATAGAGGACCTGCACTTCACCGCTCCTCCCTCAATCTTACCACCGCCCGTCATGTTCCACCCAAGGACTATGACCGATCGCGGCCCTTGAGACAACCCCTGGTTCGAATCCTGCCCGGGGAGCCAGTCAAATGTCTGGGAGCGTGGTTCTCCCTTTGAAAGCGGCCGTACTTCAGGCGGTCGTCCATAGAGCCCTATCTTGAGGTAGTCGGGTCCGAGGATCGCCTTATGAAGGACGAGTCGCATTAGT
>CAZRAU010000071.1:0-17009 GCA_964598025.1 uncultured bacterium | reverse complement strand
GTCCTCCTTGCAGTCTGGGCGGCGGGAGGCCCTCCCTCCGCGCCACCCGCTCGGCATCCCCGGTCTGTGTAGCGTCGCCTCTCCGTGCCCGACGGGTTTTGCTTCGCTCGCCGCCCGCTCGCTGTTCAGCACGACGTTCACTGCTCCACGAGCGCCTTCGCTCCGCCTCCACGTAGCGGCGGGTTTCCGTGCCCGACGGCAGTTGCCGCGTCACGGGCAACGATATCGCGCGGATAGGCCCCTTCCGCGTTTTCGGGTTCACGCCTTGGCGAATTTGTGGTATAATGACAATGCGAGTCTTTATGGAGGGCGCGTCTCATGCCCATCGATTAGCAGGATCGGAGGTAACACGCCATGGCCCCTGGAAAAGCGTGGCTTTGCCTGCTTTGCATTCTTGTCATAAACACGTCCCTTGCATTTGGAATGGTCGAACGGCCGACCCCTACGCCCCCGCCGGCATCGGTGCTTACCACAGGCATACCGAGTGCGCCGGTTATCCTCTCTTCGGGGCGCGACACCACCTGGATACAGGTGCATACCGACTCCACTTATTGCCCCGGCGATCCGGCCATGGGGCACGGCGGTGAGGGCACTGGTGGGCCGGGGCCGCTCGAGACCTGGTGTTTCGAGGGGGGACCGGGGGACACTTGCGGCACAAATCCGCCTTGGGATGTCTTGTGCTTCGATCATGTGGATGTAAGGGCCCAGCCATCTCCCGGCAACACCAACTTCTGGCATATCGATACTTACCGGGCGGGAGATGCCGTCTATTGCGGCACCTACAGCCTCTGGTGCGGATCGGACTCGCTGTGGACCGACGGCCGGCCGGTGGACTGTGGCACTTGGGCGGATGGCAGGTGTCCGGGTTACGGTAACCAGTGGAACTGTATAGCCCAGCTCACGCTTCCCGAGACCTTTGAGGTCGCCAACGGCTGTACGCTCTATTTCGACCCCCGCTACGATACCGAGTGCAAGTACGACTACCTCTATGTTGACTTCTATGACGGATCCGAGTGGAAGACTCTCGCTACGTTCAACGCTTCGAGCAACAACCCCGGCGATCCGTGCGGCTACGCCCACACGCCCAATCCCGATTACTGGAGCAACACCGACACCGATCAGCCCAATTCGGCCGACTGGCAGATGCGCTTCGATCCCGGGCTGCCCGCCTTCTACAGGGTGATTACGCCGGACACGCTTGGCGTCACGTCCGGCCCCATGCTGAGGTGGCGCTTTGCCTCGGACGGTGCCTGGAGCGACGCGGACGGCCGTGGTAACACCGACGGGGCTGCCTTCATCGATAACGTCTGGGTGTGGGGAGATAACCAGAGGTACGCCGAGGACTTCGAAGGCGGGACCCTGGATACCGGCTACTGGAGCCTACCCGACCCTGATGGCATCCTCGACGCATGGCATATAAACCATGATGCCGCCCGCCCGGATGAGACGCTGGGTTACGTCTGTACACATGACTCATCCTTCGCCTACAGGGCCAGGCCCGAGCAGGGCTACAAAGCCGGGACTCCCTGGCGGAACCGCTGGTATTACAGCCTCATGAGCCCCAGGTTCGCGCTTCAAAACAGCGGATGTGTGGTGCAGTATGACGGGCACTGGTGTTTCCATGACTACACGTGTGACTGGCCGAATACGCGGGTCAGGTTCTATAACACGGCATACGCCAAGTGGTGCCCCTGGATCGACATTGATGGGGCCTGGATATGGATAGGGTGTTACGAGTGGTGGAGTTTCAATAATGAAGAAGACATCTCTAATTTCTATGCGGCCACAGCCGAGTCGGCCCAGTTCGCCTGGGACATAATGGATGTGTCGGCACCGGGGGATTTCTGTGAAGGCAAACACACCGGGACTGATTACCAGGTGGACAATGTTTCCATAGGTTTCTACGATCGCAGTGCGACGCGGTTCAGTGCGCGCGGCATCGACATGCTCCACGATACCTTCCAGGACGACCTGTGCGGCTACAACTCGTACTTTGACGCACATGATCCCGACACTATCGATCGCTACTCGGGTCCACCCTACGATGATGTCCCGCTCCCCCGGGAGCATCAGCTCTATGTGGAAATCGACGATCCCGATGGCATTGCGAGCGTGGAACTCTATGGCAGCATCGATGGGGGTGGCAGCTGGGTTTCGGTGTCTATGATCCCCGTCGTGCAGCCCTACTTCAGCGAGTATTACGGCACACTCTGTCCCACGGACTTTGGGCTTGATACCTGGGAAACCGGGACCGAGGTCTGGTACCATCTCCTGGCGACGGATGATCTCAGCAATGAGGAATACTGGCCTGCCCGTGCCGATCCCACGCATCCGGACCACTCAGGCGAGGCAGGTGATTACTTCTCATTTTCCATTCTACCCATGTATCCGGCCACTTATTCGGGTACCAAGGTGCTTCTGGTTGATGGTTACGGCAGGCGTAACTATGACTTTGCGGAGTGCATGGCCGCTGCTGACCGGTACAGGTCGCTTGAGGAAATCTACCGGGAGACGCTCACGGACGCAGGCTACTGCTATGACATATATGATATCGGTGGTGCCGGCAGTAACGTCCACATACATCCTATCTGGTTTGACGACTACGACTGTGTCGTATGGTTCACAGGGCCCTACTTCGCCAACTACCTGATCGACAAGCCGGCCCAGAGAGCCTTGCGGGACTACCTTGGGGCCGGTGGCAAGGTGGTGCTCTGCGGTGACAGGATAGCCTACGACATGGCGGTGGTCGAAGAGGATTCGCTGGCCGGCGAGTTCCTCGAGGGGATAATGGGTTGTGACTATCTCTCCGAGATGGAAGGCGGGTTCAGCAGGCCCTATCTGTATGCGATAGGGATGGATACGGTGCAGGTATTCGGTGTGCCCAAGGCGGTGGACCTCGACACGCTCCTGATCTACAGAGAGTGCCCGTACCTCAAGGACATGTCGTATGTGGCGGCCATCGATTCCCCGCCGGCGGGATATACGGCGCAGCGGTTGATGTATCTGACCGGTATCCCTTCGGGTGAACCGGATGAGGTCATATACACCGAGTACCAGGGTGTGGGCCAGTGCGTCTTCGTGAACTTCGATCTCTGCGCAAGCGCCAATCATGAGCGCGGCTACTGCAGCGGCCCATCGACCGGGACTGTCCCGGATTTCGCGCCGGGTGTTTATGACGGCCGGGTTGATCTCATGCGGGTCATACTCGAGCGTATTTTCGGACTCCCGTCGAACGGAGGCGGGCCGGCAAAGGTGGATCCGCCGCTCGCAGCCTGTCGATGGGCTCTGGCCCAGAATGTTCCGAACCCTTGTGTCGGCGGTACACTCATAACATATGAGATAGAGCGGTCCGTCCATGTCAAGATCAAGATCTACAACGCCATGGGGCGTGAAGTCGACGTGCTTGTTGACGCCATCCAGGGGCCGGGAGTGCACTCGGTCGAATGGGATGGTCGTAACAGTAAGGGTGAGCGCGTAACGAGCGGCATCTATTTCTATAAGATAGAAACCGGCGCCTTTGCCGCCACCCGCAAGATGCTGGTATTGAGATGACACCGCGTGGTGATAGTCGCAGGAGTGACAGCGCCGAGACTATGTGGGTTGAGCGCGCCTCGCTTGATTCGGGGCGTTGCCACTCCTGTGACAACGCTACGGCGGCCAGGGCTTATGTAACGTCGGGTCTCTGCGCCCGACGTCGAGCGGAGATGACCGTCGCCGGGTTGGCGACGTGAGATAAGCGATATCCTTCCGCGGTTTCGCACCGCGGGTCGCTTTGCGGCGAGCTTCCCATGGATATCGTTGACTGGGGTACCTTGAGTACCCCGGGACGCAAGCGCCGGGACCCCTGCCCGGCGCTTCTATTTTGGTGCCAGGCCGGTGAAAACGGTCCGTCTGCTGCGTTACGCTCGCCGTTCGTCACTGCGGCGTACCCAGTGTACGCCTCATTCCTCACGGCTTCGCAGGCCTTGCATCCGGACGGTTTTGCCCGGCCTGGTCCGTAGAGGTTGTGAAAACGGTCCGTCTGCTGCGTCACGCTCGCGGTTCGTCACTGCCGTCTGCCGGCAGCGTCGGGTCTCTGAGCCCGACGCGGGGTCTGGGCAATCATGCACGCTATTACACGTCCTATGGGGTTCACATAATGGGGATCTTATGGTACAATAAACTTGCGGGTCTGTGCAGGAGGGCGGTTGAGGCTGCCAGCTGTCTGTATTCGGAGGAGGTTTCACATCATGGATGCCATCAGGATCCCTTGTTCCTGGTTTGTTGGCTTGCTTGTGTGCTGTTCCCTTGCTTTCGGCTTGGCAGAGCGCCCCAACCGAACGCCCCCACCGGCGGCAACTCTGGGTCTGGGCACAGTCGGCGGACCGGCGGTGCTGTCTCAGAGTGGGGATACGACCTGGATTCAGGTTCACACCGATTCCACATATTGTCCGGGCGATCCCAATCAGGGTCACGGCGGCGAGGCCGCCGGCGGGCCGGGCCCAATGCAGACCTGGTGCTTCGAAGGCGGCCCGGGCGATTCGTGTGGCACCAATCCGCCATGGGACACCAACTGCTTCAGCCACGTTGACGCAAGGGCCAAGCCTTCCCAAACGGGTATCGACTTTTGGCACATCGATACCTATCGGACCGACCAGCGGGCCTATTGCGGGAATTACTGTCTCTGGTGCGGTTCGGATTCGCTCTGGACCGACGGCCAGCCGGTTGAGTGCAACACCTGGGCCAAGGGCAAGAAACCGGGCTACGGCAACTCCTGGAACTGCATAGTGCAACTCACGCTTCCCGACACTTTCGATGTCGCAGAGGGCTGCACGCTCTACTTCGACCCCCGTTACGATACCGAATGCAAGTATGACTACTTCTATGTCGACTTCTATGACGGCTCCGAGTGGCAGCCCCTCGCCATGTTTAATGCCTCCAGCAACAACCCGGGCGATCCCTGTGGCAATCCCACTAAACCCAACCCCGACTACTGGAGCAATACCGATACGGACCAGCCCGATTCGGCCGACTGGCAGGAGCGCTCCGATCCCGGGCTGCCCGCATTCTACAGAGTGATGACCCCGGACACTCTGAATGTGACGTCCGGCCCCATGTTCCGCTGGCGCTTCACATCGGACGGGGCCTGGAGTGATGCAGACGGCCGGGGCAATACCGACGGCGCCGCTTTCATCGACAACGTGTGGGTGTGGGGCGATGGGGAGCGTTATGAGGAGGATTTTGAAAGCGGAGTGCTCGATACCTCGCTCTGGAGCCTGCCCGACCCGGCAGGTGTAGTAGACCTCTGGCACATATCGCATGACCCTGACCGGCCCTATGAAGGCGGAGACGGTGGCGACCGGACCACCTGCAGACTGGACTCTTCATTCGTCTACAGGGGGCGGCCCGAACAGGGCTACATGGCGGGCGAGCCCTGGCGGAACCGGTGGTTCTATCGCCTTATGTCTCCGGCCATACCAGTCCAGAATGCCGGCTGTGTGTTCCAGTATGACCTCTTCTATTGCGCCCTGGATTACACGTGTGATTACACCAATATTGTTGTCAGGACTTACAATTCCGATTACGGCGTATGGTGTCCGTGGGTTAACATCGACGGGTACATCTACTGCTGCGGCTGCTTTTTCTGGGATCTAGACATCGACGAGGATGTGTCGGCGTTTATCCCGGCTGCGGCCGAGTCGGTTCAGTTCGGCTGGCAGCTCATGGATGGGAGCGCACCCGGAGATTTCTGTGAGGGCAAGCACACCTGGACCGACATGCAGGTGGACAATGTCTCGGTGGGTTTCTACGATCGGCAGGCGACATGGTTCAGTGCCAGGACTATCGATCTCCTCCAGGACACCTTCTTCGACCATCTCTGTGCCTATAACTCACTCTTCGACGCCTATGACCCGGATACAGTGACCAAGTACTCGGGTCCGCCTTATGATGACGTGACGCTTCCCACGACCGAGCAGCTCTATATGGATGTGTGTGACCTGGACGGCCTGGCGAGTGTAGAGCTCTACGGCACGCTTGACGAGGGTGGGACGTGGAACGCGGTGGATATGGCCCTGGCTCAGGCCTGGAAACCGGGCAACCCCTCCCTGGGGGGAGAGTACTACGGCACGCTCTGCCCTTCGGACTTCGGACTCGATGCCTGGGATACGGGCACCGAGGTCCGGTACTATGTGAAGGCCACGGATAACCTGGCTAACGTCCAATACTGGCCTGCCGAGGCGGGTCCGGGACATGCCCACCACACAGGTACAGCCGATGACTACATGGCCTTCTCAATCCTCCCCATGTTCCCGGAGACCTATACGGACCCCAGGGTGCTTCTGGTGGACGGCTACGGCAGGCGGAATTACGACTATGCCGAGTGCGTGGGGACAGTCGACCGCACCAGGCAGCTTGAAGACATCTATGAAGCGACCCTCACCGATGCAGGCTACTGCTATGACAAGTACGACATAAGCGGCGCAGGCTCGAACGCGCACATCCATCCCATCTGGCTGGATGACTATGACTGCGTGGTGTGGTTTACCGGTCCTTATTTCTCCAACTACCTCTTCGACAAGAAAGCCCAACGAGCCATACGCGATTACCTTGGAGCCGGAGGCAAGGTGGTGCTCTGCGGTGACCGGATAGCCTACAACATGGCGGTTGTCGAAGAGGACTCCCTGGGGGGTGAGTTCCTGGCCGGCATCATGGGATGTGACTATCTTGAAGAAATGGAGGGGGCGTTCGACAAGCCATATCTGTATGCTGCGGGTGTGGATTCGATCCAGGTCTTCGGATCGCCTGTCGAGATCGATCTCGATACACTGCTTGTCTATCGTGAGTGTCCCTATCTTAAGGATATGAGTTACGTCGCGGCCATCGATTCGCCGCCTGCCGGCTACACCGCCCAGCGCCTTGTGACGCTCATCAACGCTCCGGTGGGCTCGTCAGCCGATGAGGTGATCTACACTGAATATCAGGGTGCAGGCCAGTGCGCCTTCATCAATTTCGATCTCTGTGCAAGCGGTAGTCACAAGCGCGGCTACTGCAGCGGCATAACCCCGGCCAACGCCCCCGATTTCGCGGCCGGCGACTATGAGGGGCGTGTGGATCTCATGCGGGTGATATTGGAAGACATCTTCGGTCTGCCCTCCAATGGGGGAGGAGGACCTGCGGTTGTGGAGCAGCCGCTCCCCGGTTATCGGTGGGCGCTGGCCCAGAATGCTCCCAACCCCTGTGTCGTGGGGACTCTAATTCGCTATGAGACGGCGCGTCCTGTGCGGGTGAATATCAGAATATACAATGCTCTTGGAAGACAGGTGTGTGTAATGGTGGATGGCGTAGAAGGGCCCGGAGAACACGCTGCATACTGGGACGGTCGCAATGAGCGCGGTGATCGCGTCACAAGCGGTGTCTATTTCTACAAGATGGAAGCCGGCGGCTTTGCCGCCACCCGCAAGATGCTGGTATTGAGATAAGAGGGGTCGGCGCAGCGTCCGGCCTCGCGCCCGCGGGGTCTGCTTCGCTCGGCATTCGCTCGCTGTTCAGAACGACATTCACTGCTCCGCGAACGGCTTCGCTCCGCCCATGTGTTCGTAGCGGCGGCTCTCCGTGGCCGACGGCAGTTGTGGCGTCGGGGTTCCATCCCCGACGGGACATCCTCATGTTTGCTCTCATATGTGTTGACTCACTGCGGGATTCCGGTTAGGCTCCTGGGTAAGGAATGCATGGATCGTCCGTCCCCTGGGATCAACTCTCTGTCGAAGGGGAAGAGGTTTGGTACCGCAATCCCGCATCACCTTCACTGTTGTCTTCGACAACAGGCCCTTCAAGGCCGGACTGGAACCTTCCTGGGGTTACTCCTGCCTGATCCGCGGTGCGCAGAAGACCATCCTTTTCGACACGGGCGGTGACGGCAGCATCCTGCTCGCAAACATGATTAAGATGGGGATTCGGCCCTCCATGGTCGATGTTGTTTTTCTCTCCCACAAGCACTGGGATCACGCCGGAGGGCTGAAGCGTGTGCTTGAGGCCAACAGTGGTGCTACGGTATTTGTGCCCGCCTCATGTCCCGACGACTTCAAGTGCGAGATCAGCTCAGCGGGTGGCAATGTGGTTGGGGTGGACCGCCCACAGGCCCTGTGCAGTCGGGTGTGGAGCTGTGGGCAGATGGGCGGCAAGATGGCCGAACAGGCTTTGGTAGTCGACACCGACTATGGCGCCGTCGTCCTCACGGGTTGTGCGCATCCCGGTATCGTCGAGATCGTCGAGAGGATTCACAGGATAGGCCAATCGGATATCGCGCTGCTCATGGGAGGCTTTCATCTTCGTGATTCGACCCAGGGCGAGGTCCGGAAGATAATAAAGCACCTCAGAAGGATGTGGGTCCTCAGGATAGCCCCCAGCCACTGTACCGGTGAAGACGCGATTACGACCTTCAGGCAAGAGTACGGCCCGGACTTCCTAGAGGCGGGTGTGGGTTCGACCATCACGGTCTGAGAGGGAACGTGGTTACAGCCTGAAGAGCTCGCTAAACCAGCAGCATCGCCAGGAACTTGGACATCCAGATCCTGGCAAGAACGCCGAAGAGAATGGCGACACTGAAGTTACAGAGCGTGCCGATCAGGTAATGGGTCGGGCGCCCACTCATCAGGGTCCTCCCCATAAGCAGTTTGGCTGCGAGCAGGATAGCGACCGCTGTGTATTCGCGTTCGATGACGAATACGAGGGTTGGGATGGTCTCGAAGAAGCCGATCACAAAGCCGGTTGAAGGGAGGGGTTTGGATTGCTCCCCCGTGTCGGGGTCTGTGGCCAAACCTGAGAGGATGTACCGGATGATGATTGTGGATGTGAGGACTGAGAGAAGCAAGCAGACTAAGGCTCGAGATATTGCAAACACCATGGCGTCACACCTTTATTCGGTTGGGTCGTCCGCTGTCCGGTTTCCGGTACTCGCCGCCGCTATGGAGACGATCCGATGTGCGTGTCTCTACATGACTATCGGCACACAGGCAGGCATGTCAATCAAATTGTGCCGGTCCATGGCCGGGACCGGCACGGCTGCATGTATGGTCGATTCGTTTAGCGGGCGATAACCACACGCTTCGCGTCTTCGCCGATGGGGCTCAGGCACCGTATGAAGTAGATGCCGGCAGCGGCTTCGCTGCCGCTCTTTGTCCTACCGTCCCAGGCCGTCGAATGGATACCTGCATCGAAGAACCCATCAGCGAGAGTATTTACTAGGCGCCCCTCGACGTCGAAAACCCGGACCGAGGCAAATGCTCCACGGACAAGTGTGAAGGCTACCGTCGTGCTCGATGTCGACGGATTAGGGTACGGAGCCTTAAGGACTACACTTCTGCTCCGGGCTTTGCCGGAATCCATCGCAGGCACGCCGGACTGGTCGGTGACCGACCTGAAGTAAAGATCGGCATTACCATTCCTGAGGTCGCACCAGACAACACAGATCTCCCCGGACGTCCCCGCCGCAACGGTAGGAACGGTAGAATGCCCGGACGCATAGGATAATCGGGCGTCATCAACCGGCACAAGCTCATGATAGCCGGCATAATAGATCTCGGTATCCACGTGACGATGGTCCGACCAGACGATATGGGCAATACCCGAGCTGTCCACGGAGACCGAGGGCGTGGTGGCTTCCACACCCGCGGGTGATACCTGCACGGTCGACTGCCACGCTGTGCCGTCGTAGTAGGCGTAGTAGATCGCGCCGTAGACGCCGGCTCCGTCCTGCCACACCAGATGGAGGGTGGTGTCGTTTCCGGCAGCTATACAAGGATACCGGGAGAACTCGAGGTCCCCTGAAATCCCGGTACGTGCGGACCACGACGCCCCGTCCCAGGTCTTAAGCACTATCTTCTCATGCTCGTTGGGATCATTGGCCGTCTGGCGCTCATAGGCCAGGCTGAGTATCCCGTCCGGACCGTATGCGAGCGACGGATGGTAGGAGTCCCTCGCCGCCGACGCGTCTACGTCGACTGGTACCGACCATCCCAGCGAGGTTCGCTCGGAGAAGAACACGGCGGAAACGCGGTAAGCACCTCCCAGGCGGCTGTCCCAGGCCACATAGACCGCGGTATCCCCAACCGCGATAGCCGGACAGTAGTCCACCTCACCGTAGCTGGTGACACGCTCTTCCGCCGACCAGCCAAGGATGGGGTCCCAGTACTTGTAGTAGATCTCATTGTTGCCGTCCCGGCTGTCCACCCAGGCTACGTGGATCTTGCCGTCGGGTCCCTCGGCTACGCACGGCGTGGTGGAGAACCCCGGCACGTCCGAAATAGCGACAGGCATGCTCCACGTCCCTCCGGAGTTCTTCATATAGAATATGTCGTTTGTGCCGTATTCGGTATCGGCCCAGACCAGGTGTGTGCTCCCGTCACTCCCCACTATCATGGCACGGGCGCCGGGGAAGCAGAGCAGCGAGCTGCCATCGTCGCTCGTAAGCTGCTCCTCATTGTCCCATCCCGCGAGAAGTGCGCTGCCCACGCTGACGGTCTCGAGAACACGGCCCCCAACGCTGTCACTGTAGCTGGGATAGGAAAGACAACTTCCGCTCAATGTCCCCTTAGCCTGGAAAGCGACGCCGAAGTCTCCCTGGCCGGTCGCTACAACGTCCCACGCAACAAGCGTAGTATCCCCCGAACTCACGTCCGGCAGTGACTGGGTCGCCGTCCCGCCTGAAAGGGTCAAGCCCGCCGGCAGGGTGATCGTCGCCTCACAGTCGGTGCAGTTGTACTGGCCGGAGAAACGCGTCGGACCGGGATAGACAACCCGAAGATCGATGCTGAAGGTATCACCCGCGGCAATCGAGGTCGGTACGGAAGGCGTCAACTCCCAGGGGCATGCCACCATGGCCCAGTACCCGGAGTATTGCCAGAGATCGTCGATGAGCAAGGTCTCGCTCATTATGAGATCGGGACCGCACAGGCTCCCGGAATACCAAGGATCGTGAATGATAAAAGCGGCCAGGTATTCGTCCCAGCCCTTGACGACCCTGTAGTGGCCCGCAGTGTGGGTCGGTCCGTACCAGGTGAGGATGAACACCGGGTAGTTCTCATAGACCGTGTTCTTGAGCTTCTGTGCGGGATCGCTGAAGATGTTGGCATCCATACATGCGTAGCCCAACTTGCGCTCGTTGTAACCCTGAAGCGAGGGATTCTGGATACATGTGCTCATACCGCTGAAGTGGGCGGCCCTTCTCATGTCATCGCTGTACGTGCCATAATCGACTATGTCATTTGCCACATCGGCGATGTCATCCTGGTCTATCTCCTCGCCCCAGTAATCCATCACCATCTGAAGCGAGGCCGGACCGCAGTACCAGCTGGTTATCTGGAAGTGATATGGAACCCCCGGGATGTTGTATGCGCCGGGGGTCTCGGTAAGGATGGGTATGTCCGGTGCGGCCCCTTCGATGAGGATGTTGTGCTCCGCATCGCCGGACCCAAAGGCAGCCTTCCCCGGGGTGAGGGCCGGCCCGGCGGACCGGTTGCTCGACCTGAGTATCCTGGTTTGGCCTGCCAGTGCATTCACCAACCACTTTTCACCGCTTGCATCCTGGAAATGCCAATAGAGGTGTTTGTCACAGCCCTGGATGAGGATGGGCCTGGAGACATCGCCATCAAGACCGAGCCTTTGCCGGCCGGCCCGCAGCTTGCTCGCGGCTCCATCCGCATGGACCATGGGGAAATCGGCATGGGGGTAGTTGAAGGTGCACCAGAGCCATCTCTCACCCGCGGCATCCACGCCTACTATGCCTATGAGCCGGCCGGAGCGGGAGCGCACCGGGACGACACCATAGGAAGGCAGCAGCGTGACAGGGTGATGTACCGTAATGACGTCCCCTAACATGGCATCTGAGAGAGCCTCTACCGGCACCAAGTTCCGGCTGCCCCCCGCGACCGCACGGTCAAGCAGAGAGCTGGCGGCATCGGACGCTTTGACAGCATCGATCTCATAACCAAAAGCACTGCCGGCGACGAGCAACGAGATCAAAAGGATCAGGGCGGGTCTACGCACGATGTGTCCTCCTTGGATACGGTTCAGGGCCTTGTGAAACCCGGCATTCGCCTACGCCTGATGTTCAAGGCAATCGATGGAGCATGTATGACATTTGCCTGCATTATACCAAGGATCGGCCGGTTCAACAAGATCTACAAAAGCGTGCGCCTTGACCCCTCGGCTGATGCGGGCGGGTAGGCGTGCTGTTGGATGGCACCGGGCAGGGGACTGGCCCTGCTATGGCTCAAAATCGATAGTGATGTGACGTGCCCCGAGAAGCGCTCCGAAGCGTGCCTCAAACGCCGCGTCGGGCAGGAAGGTGATGAAATTGAGGTAGTATCTACCTACCCGGATGCTCTTCCAGCAGCCCCGGTTGTCATTGCAGCTCTGGTTTTTGACCGGCACATCATGTACGAGCTTATTGAGTCTATCGAAGAGCTCCACGCCCCGTTCACGCATGTAGTCGGAAGATCCCCTCTTCTCATGCGCTATCACGCCGCGCTCGGCGATCTCCTGGTGGGCTATCATTGTGTCATTAATGCCGTAGAGATCTACGGCCGGGAGCTTGCTGTAGTAAGGCACCGCCCCCGCACCGGTCACACAAAGGATCAGGTCATCAGGGAGAAGACCCATCTCGATCAGGGTCCTCAAGAACTTGCCTTCGCCGGCTCGCCGCTCGGCGTAGGCCCGAATCTCCTCTATGCTTGCAATATCGTGACGGGTCTTTTTGGCCTCGGGTCGTGCAGAGCCGGAATAGGTCGTTGCCCACAGGGCTGCGCTGACACCGACGGCGGCGAAGACGGCCGTGTATCGCATCCCTCGCTTCAGCTTACCCAAGGCGCCGGTCCGCATGATACCCTCGGCCAGGAGCCAGTAGAAGAGAGGGAAAACGGGGACAAGGAAGCGGAATTCGAACCGGTCGCCCCCCACATAGACCACATAGGCAAGATAGACGGCAATAGCCGCCGAGAAGAGAATGTGGATGAAGCGCCGCCCCGCTATCAAGGGAAGCAGAGCCAGCGGGGCGAAGAGGAAGACCTTGTAGTCTCTTTGGAACATGGACAGGTAATGATAGGCCTGCCCGCCCCAGAAGCCGCTCACCTTGGCGTAGAAGCTGTTGGGGAGCCAGTAACCGTAGTATGAGCGGCGCCAGACCAGATGTGTTCCCACAATGAGCGCCAGCGGCAGCAACCAAAGCATGAACGATCTCAAGGTCCTCTTGCGCCGGAGCAATTCGACGAGGAAACAGAGGCCGGCTATGGCCGCGAAGATGTTGCCCTCCGGGCGGGTGAGGGCCGCCAGTGCGAATAGGAGTGAAGACGGGACCGGCGAACGCGCCGGCTCCTCGCTTTCACCTGCAAAGCGTATGAGAGCCCAGAAAACCAGCATGGTAAAAAACATGGTCGCCAGGCCGCCGGTGCACCAGGCGGTGAAGGTCCGGCTTGCGGCGAGCACCGCCGGGGCCAGCCATATCAGAGGGCTGTTCCAGCCGTGCCGCTCCGCAGAGAGCCTGACAAGGAGCAGGAGCACAAGGACGCCGCTTCCAATGCCTATGACATTGGAAAGCACCTCGGGATTCACCTTAAGGAGCATGCCGAAGGCCATCAGGATGACCCAGAGGAAATTGGTGTAACCCTCGACCCTCTCACCCGGATTCCACACGAGCCCGTGCCCTTCACAGAGATTCCGGGCATAGCGGAAGCTTATGAAGGCATCATCCCCGAGGAAGGAATAGCGGTGCACATTCCATACGAAAAGCGCCACGGTCAGTCCGCAAAGCAGGCAGGCCGCTATGAGTTTGAGTCTGGATTGCGCCATCGCTGTCACCTGACGGGATCATCTAACCCGAAGGCCCCTTCGACCAAGTCGCCGGATATGCGTTGTATTCGATAGAGCTGGACGCGGCGGCCCTTCCATATCGCGGGGTTCAGCCATTCCCACACTGTTTCCCCCTCCCGCGTGACCTCGAAGGCCCTCCCGTTGTCGCCGTCACAGATCAGCGTATTGCCGTTAGGCAAGCGTTGTGCGGAACCCTTCTCATATGTGTAGAAGCTCTCGGGCGGGTCCGCAGCATATTCCCACTCGACGGCTCCGGTCACGGGGTCGATTTCGAGGACGCGCGAGTACCCACGCAGCACCCCGTTATCAAATACCAGGATGTTGCCGTTCTCAACCATTGTGGGGTGGTGGGGCCACTGGAGCATGCCTTCGCCCCAGACCCAGAGAATCTCCCAGGTGTCGCGATCAAGCACCGCGATCTGGTTCACGTTTCTGAAACAGATAAGGAGATTGCCCTCGCGGAAGCGCGGGTCGCGCTCGCCGAGCGGTGTCGCGGGCAGGACGGTCACCGTATTGAGGTGGAAGTAGTCATAGAGCACCCGCCCGTTCTTGAGGATATTGGCCTCTATCTTGCCGGGCACGCTCTCCGTGAATTCGATCTCGGCACCTGCGGCGAGCATGCTGTCAAGGACGGTGTCCAGAAAGGAACGCCGGTCGAAGACCTCCATGATCTCAGCAAGGTGCTCATAGGTATACCACCGGTCTATCTCCTCGCCATCCGGGGCGAAGTGTACTATGGAAGGGAAGCGCACAATGAGCCCACGGTGAAGTCCCGCCCCACGAATGATCGCATAGAAGGAGCCATCCGGTAAGACGGCGACATCATGATGCACGTCCATTTCCAGCCGCCAGACTACCTCGGAATCCCAGGCGAGTCTCAGGAGCTCTTTGAACTTGTTTATGACGATGACGTCGCCGTTTGGCTGCATGACCGCATGGTCCCAGACCCAGATATCATCGCCGGGGCGCGACCAGGTGTGTACTATCACCCCGTCCATATCCATCAGGTAGACCTCGGGGAGTATCCGGGAGCAAAAGAGGTTATAACCCCCGTAGGCCTTGTCCGGTTTTGAGATCAGGACGCCGGCGCGGCCGCTACCGGTCTCATAGTCGGTCACGGTGGTATAGGGCAGCGACCTGAGTTGCTCGAGCCTGTCGGCCCGGCCTGTGCCGGTCGTACGGTCCTCATCGGGCCGGTAGGTGAGGAGTACCACAGTCACAATCAGCACGACGGCGGTAAGTGCCAGGCTTATCACCAGTCTTGTGGTGGGACTCATGTCAGACCTCCCCATCCTGCATGTGAATCCGATTCGCAGGGCATGTCAATACTATAGCAGCAGGGCCGGACTCCTTCCACTCATAACGGGCTGATAACCGGGGCCGCCCATTATGGGTTGCGGATCGGCCGGCCGCAGTGGATAATCATTCCGGCGATCGACCGGTCCTGGTGAGAGGGCGGCGAAAGGAGACAGGAAATGGCGCTTCTACTTACCCGCGAAGACGTGATATCGGTATTGGATATGGCTGCCTGCATGGATGCCGTCGAGCAGGCTTTCGCCGAGCTGGCCCGTGGCACGGCGGTGCTGCCCTTGAGGATAAACATCACTCCGCCCGAGGGTTTGGCGCTCTATATGCCGGCCTACCTGAAGGAGATGGGGGCGTTAGCCTGCAAGGTTGTGACCGTGTATAAGAGGAATCCCGAGAAGTTCGGCATCCCCACTACGATCGGGAAAGTGCTGCTTCAGAACCCCGAGACGGGCGAAGTTATCTGTGTGATGGATGGTGGGTATCTCACCGCTGTACGGACCGGCGCCGCCTCAGGTGTTGCGACCAAGTATATGGCACGGGAGAGCGGTGAGATGACCGCGGGCATCTTCGGCGCAGGCGTCCAGGCCAAAATGCAGCTCTGGGCAATGGCTGTCGCGAGGAAGTTGTCGAGGGCTGTGGTTTACGACGTTTCAGGCGAGGCCGCCGATAAGTTCATCACCGAGATGGGCAAGAGACTTGGTGTCGAGATAGCCAAGGCGGCTTCTCCCGACGAAGTGCTGGCGACCGACATCATATGTACAGCCACTTCTTCGTCGACCCCTATCTTTGACGGCGAGAAAGTCAAGGAGGGAACTCACATAAACGGTATAGGAAGTCACACTCCCAAGGCCCGCGAGCTCGATACCGAGACAATAGTGAGATCAAGACTCGTTGGGGACTCACGGGAAGCCTGTTTCAAAGAGGCCGGCGACATAATGATCCCGCTGGCGGAAGGCGCGATCGACGAGGGCCATTTCTATGCCGAACTGGGCGAGGTGGTAGTGGGCGAGAAAGCCGGGCGCGAGACGGATAAGGAGATCACGCTCTTTAAGTCGAACGGTCTCGCCATCCAGGATGCCGCGACGGCGAAACTCGTATACGACAAAGCCGTGGCAAGCGGCACCGGAACCGAAGTGGAAATATAGTGTTCGTGAAACCGTCGGAGGTAGAACCCCGGCGCTACATAGGACCTAGGCGGAGCGAAACCGCTTGCGGAGCAGTGAATGTCGTTTTGAACAGCGAGCAAGCGGTGAGCGCAGCAGACATTCCCAGCCGCAAGAGTGGCAACGCTACGGGTTCACCAGCTCGATCTCGAAAAGGCTGGGCCAGTGTTTCCCGGTCACGAAGAGGCGGTCGCCCTCGGCGTCATAGGCGATGCCATTGAGGACGTCTGTGCTATCCGTTCTATCCGCAGGATTCAAGATGCCGGCAAGATCCACCCAGCCGGTGACCTTGCCCGTGCCGGGCGAGATCCGTGCAATCAAGTCGGTTCTCCACACGTTGGCGAAGACCTCGCCTTTGATGTATTCCAGTTCGTTGAGCCCCAGGACCGCCCGGCTCCCATCTTTGACGATCACCTGCCCGACCCTCCCGAAGGACTCCGGTTCGAGAAAGAAGAGAGCCGATGTCCCATCACTCATTATGAAGTTCTCGCCGTCGAAGGTGAGCCCCCACCCCTGGGTCGAGTAAGTGAACTCGCGCTCGACCTCGAAAGTGTTCTTGTCGTACACGAAACCCTTCTTCGCTCTGAGAGTCAACTGCATGATCTTGTCATCCCAGCCGGCTATTCCTTCACCGAAGAGTCGATCCGGAAGATGCTTCAGATTGAGGACCTCTCCGGTTGTGAGATCCACTTT
>CAZRAU010000070.1:0-17270 GCA_964598025.1 uncultured bacterium | reverse complement strand
GTGGTCCCGCGAGGTCTTCCAGCCAAACACGGCCTGGCTGTCCATGGGGATGGCCTTGACATCCAGCCAGTAGACTACGGGATTGTCCGGCGTACCCTGCTGCCAGAACTCCTCGCCGTCCGGCATATAGAAGTTGTACTGCCATATCGCGTAGTCAGCCGGGAAAATGTAGTCATCGGGCGGATCCATCCAACCCTCGGGAGCACCTTCGAGCCAGAGCCTGGCCGTGAATTCGCCTGGCGCGAAGTCCCGGTACCACAGCACATCGCCGGGCATGCTATAGCCGGTAGGGCTCGCTACCGCGGGTATGTCCGCATGGAAACTCAGTGTGAATATCACAGAGTCCGCTCGGCCTGAGGGCAGCACGTCGTTGAGCCATGATCCCCAGATATGGATCTGCTTGATCGGGCCTGTCTCACTACACTCGAAATCATCCGCCAGAACAAAGCCGTAGGAAGCATTGACATCGATGCCGAACAAGGTCTCGTCGGGCATCTGGACCCACTTGGCTGCCATTGTCTCATCCCAGTCCGCCGATGCCCCCAAAGGAATAGCGAGTAACATGACAAGTACTACCGGTATCAACCTTCTAACCATGCGGGCCTCCTTTCGTACCACTGCTGGTCCCGTGCCTGCGCCTGTGCCGAACATACCTCGGGAACCACTTGCCATCCGCCATTGAACGAGGGGCGGACAGCGCGACACATTGATGACCGCCTGGCAACGAAGGGAAAGAGGATGCCCTTCAGCGCAAGTCGCATTGTGCTCCCGAGCTCGATCGGTTCGAATTATAGATGCTCACCGGCTCTAACCGCGAAGAGCATTGTACCACAGTCGAAGCGTCGAATCAACGCTTTTCTGGGGCCTTCAAGGCTTGCTGCATTTCAGCATGGTGCGGCAGGAAAGCCCCACCGCCGATTGCTCACGAGGATCCAGTGTTCGGGCGGGCTCTTTCCGGTCACAATGCTGATTTCTAGATCTTGAGCATGTAGCGGGCCAGCTCCAGGTATATGAGCAGAGCCACAACGTCCAGGATGCTTGCAATGAAGGGCCCGGAGACAACCGCGGGATCGAGCTTGATCTTCTTGAAAATCAGGGGCAGGACCGCTCCCATCACCGTAGCAAGCGTCACCACCGAAACCATGGCCAGTCCGACCGTCACGGCCAGCCGGATACTGTTCTCCATCAGATAGCCCCGAAAAGCCCCGACCAGTCCCACCACGCCCCCCACGCTCAGCCCCACCACGATCTCCTTCCAGAAGATCCTCAGTGAATCGGAAAGGGAGACCTCCCCGGTGGCCAGACTTCTTATGATCACCGTGGAGGCCTGGGTACCGGCATTACCGCCGGAGGCGTTAATGACAGGAATAAAAACCGCAAGAGCGAAGACACTGGTAATGGCTGCTTCATAACGATGAATGATCGCGCCGGAGATGAATCCGACCGCAGCCAGCAAGATAAGCCACAGCACCCGTTGTCGCGCCAGGGACAGGGGGCTGCTGGGAAGATATCTCAAGGGCTCGCCGGCGGCACCATATCGGTATATGTCCTCGGTTGCCTCCTCCTCGAAGACGTCGAAGACATCATCCACCGTGACGATGCCGACCAGCCTGCCTGATTCATCCACTGCGCCCACCGAAACCAAGTCATAGTCCCTCACCACCCTGGCGACGTCTTCGACATCGTCTCCCACGGCGACGGATTTCACATCACTCTTCATGACGTCTCTGACTCTCGCCAGGCTGGGGAGGATGAAGAGATTCTTGAGGGGGATCACCCCTATGAGCTTCCTGTCATCATCGAGCACAAAGACATTGTAGATGGTCTCCCGATCCGGAGCGATTCGCCTCAGCTCACTCAGGGCCTCGGCTATGGTCAGGCCGCCGCTCACAGCGACATACTCGGTGGTCATGACCGAACCGGCTGTGCCTTCCTCATAATGGGCCAAGCGGGCTATCTCGTTTCGCTCCGCCTGAGCAATCAGAGGGATGACCTTTTCAGCCTCTTCCCCCGGGAGCGCCTTCAAGAGGTCAACCCGCTCATCGGGATCCATGTCCTCCATCAGCCTGGCGCCTTCTCGTCTGGGCATCTCAAGAAGCACTTCAACCTGAAGATCGGTATCGAGCTTCTGAAAGGCGTCCGGACCCAGCGGATCGCCCAAAACAAGCACGATCCTCGCGATCTCATGGGATTCCAGGCTGCTCAGGAACTCGGCGACATCGTAGGGGTGCTGCTCCTCAAGGAAGGTCTTGAGGGCCTCGGCCTTACCCTCTTGAAGCAGGCTCTTCAGCTCAGGCCCGACTTTGGATGGTTCTCTCTCCATGCTGCTCCCGCCATCGAGATTTCAAGATGAGATCCCGCTTGTCAGTTTATCACCCGATCTTCGCTCTGCAAAGCTCGAACTTGAGGCCGGCATCCGGTTTCACTGCACACCGAAACGCGACCAACGTCGGCCACGGAGAGCTGCCGCTACAAAAGACCTCCGTTGCCACATGATGGGCAACGCCACACGCCGGTCGACACCCCTCGGATGCAAGGCTTGCGAAGCCATGAGAAACGAGGCGTACTCCGGCGTACGCCGCAGTTGCGAGGGGCGAGCGTAACGCGGCAGACGGGCTTTCTGAAGCGGCCTGGGGGGTTATTGCGGCCAGAATCCAATCACATCAAGGTTCGCCGACTCGCCGCTTATGAGCGTAAGCTTCAACGTGCATTCCCCGGCCGTCAGGCTCAGAGTGCTGCTCCCGGCAGCATCGTGGTAGTTGGGCTTTCAGCCTAAGCCTGTACCCTCGGTGAGCAGGAAGTTAGCCGTG
This sequence comes from uncultured bacterium, assembly GCA_964598025.1. Classification (GTDB taxonomy): domain Bacteria; phylum Arandabacterota; class Arandabacteria; order Arandabacterales; family Arandabacteraceae; genus JALGWN01. Next base: position 14,460 of record CAZRAU010000070.1, on the reverse strand, counting down.
GTCGCGGTGCCGCACCCATCCATTTCGATTTTCAGGGAGATTACGGAGCCGACGTTGGCAGCGTAAGTCAGATACGGCCTGTAGGTGCCGCTCTCCGTAACGTCCACCGAAACCAGAATCCATTCGCCGGCAACGTCAAGGCCGGAAGCCGCACTGTCATTGCTGGCATTTGTGCAGCGCGCACTCTGAATAGGCACCTGGGAGGCCTCATTGTCGAAGCTTGAGAAGTAGCGCTCGAGCTCAACCTTGAACAGAGACCCGCCGTCCGGTCCGGCACCCTTGTCCTGCCCGCAAGACAGGCAGAACCAAGCGAACAGGGCGATCACAGGCAGCCATAGATGTCTTCTACCAGCCATGCTATGCACCTCTTTCTGGTAATCTAACTCGTCGCGTGCGCCGAGACAACCCACCTGTCAAAGGATGCGTTTCGGCAACACCTCAATCATAAGGCTCGAACCGTACGCAGTCCAGCTTGGCGCTGAGGCCGGCGTTATGGGTGACCCTCAACATGCAGGAACCGGAGGCAAACTTGAAAACGCCACCCCCGGTGGCGTCCTGGTATGCGGATCCTCAGGTCGTGCCCCCGCCCTGGTCCAGCGTGAAACCCACGCCACTTCCGACAGCACCGCAGCCATCCACCTGTATCCGCACCCACATCCTCGTCCCAGGCTCGGACGCGTAGCTCACGTACGCGAGATAATTGCCGGCGCCTCTGACATACATTGGGACTTCTATGTATTCCCCGTTTCTGTCCATGCCGACTACGGACTCCCCGCCACTGGCAAGGCCGCAGTGTTCGGCCTTTATGGCCGCACTGCCCGGAACATTGAATTTGTTCACGAAACCCTCCAGCTCCACAGTGAAGGTCCTGGCCTGGGCAGGTATTCTCACCTTAGCTATGCCGCTCTTGTCAAGACAGGCCGCGGCGGTCGCCCTCACCAGCACGTCGAAAGTCTCACCGGAGGTTCGCGGCGCCTCATAGATTCCGTCATCCCCCATGTTCCCGAGTCCGGAAGTGGCAACGCCCGAGACAATATCCAGTGACCAGATCACGGAATCGGAGCCGCAGCCGCTTACGACACTGCTGAAGACACGGTTGCCCGCGGCTTTCACGGTGGAGGTTTCGGGACTGACGATCACGAAAGCATGGGTAGGGCTTGCTGTAATGCGCACGGTGGCAGTCCCTTCCAGGGTCGGGTCCTCGAGCGATTGTGCCCGAACGGTCACAAAGCCCGCCCCGGGGGCGGTGGCAGGAGCCACATAGGTACCGGCCCTGGTGATTATCCCTCTTGAGGCATCCCCGCCCTCCACGTCATCGACGTACCATTCCACAACATGCGGCCCGCCCTCGAAACCGGCGGCGAACTCCCGGCTGCAGCTGACCTCGACATCCGCCGAGTCGGGGAAAATATCCAGCTTCGGTATATCCGGCTCGATTGGGACATATTCACCGCAGGACGTGCAGGCAAGGACAACCAACGCGACCGCAAGAGCCGCTATGTTCAGGCCTCTTTGCATCGATGGCTACCCCGGCTTCCCTAAAAGCGATGACTCTCCCAAGTGGAAGCAATGGGGGTCGGATCTTAAGATTGAATTCACAGGCGGAGTTCAATTTTCAAGATCCGGCCCCTTTCTTCTACCGCCTCTGCCAGACCAGTTTTATCTCGCCCACACGATCCTCCACGGCATTGAGGATGTCCAAGTTGGCGATCTTCTCGGCTATGGCCTGGATATCGGGCCAGAGAATCCGGTCGGTCTTGAGCGGTTTCACCACCCTGCGTATCTCTCTATAGGCGGCCTCTACGCCTGCCCCGGGCTTGTCATCCAAGAAGTCAATGGCCTGGGCCGCGGACATCATCTCTATAGCAAGCACATTGGTCGCGTTCCAGATTATCTCCTTCAGTTTCCTGGCGGAAATGGGACCCATGCAAACGTGGTCCTCCTGATCGGCGGCCATGCTGAAGTTGTCCACCACGGCCGGATGGGCCAGCAGTTTGTTCTCGGAGCATAGGGATGCAGCGGTGTATTGGGCCACCATCAGGCCCGAGTTCAGGCCTTCACCCTTGACCAGGAATGCGGGAAGGCCAACATTGAGACTCGGGTTCATCAGACGGTTTATATGTCTTTCGCTCAAACCCCCGATTTCGCTCATCGCGATACCGAGAAGATCCAGTGCCACCGCAACAGGCTGGCCATGGAAGTTGCCGCAGGGGATCTGCTTGCGGTCATCCGAGAAGAAGATGGGGTTGTCCACGACGGAGTTCATTTCGGTTTCGATCTGGTCCCGCACATAGAACAGCGCGTCCACCGATGGTCCATAAACCTGGGGTATACAGCGCAGGCTATAAGCATCCTGAACCTTGTTGCTCTTCTTCCCGGCCAGATGGCTGCCCCTCAGGAGCTTGCGCAGGTTCTGAGCGACGGCGTTCTGACCGTTGAAGGGTCTCACCTCGTGTACTCGCTTGTCGTAACTCCTCAAGGGGGTGCGCAGAGCATCGGCGGACATCGCACTCGCTATGATGGCGGTCTTCACCAACCGGATGGAATCATAGAGCCTGAGGGCACCGCAACCTGTGAACATCTGGGAACCGTTGATCAGTCCCAGGCCCTCCTTGAAGCTCAAGGTCACGGGCTTGATCCCGGCTTTCTCCATCGCCTGTCCGCCCTTCATCAGCTTCCCTTTCCAGAAAGCCCTGCCCTCACCCATCACAACCTCGGCCATCTGCGAAAGCGGAGAAAGATCGCCGCTTGTGCCGACCGAGCCCTTCTCATTTATGGCGGGGACCACGTTCTTGTTTATCATCTTTATGAGCGTTTCAAGAAGCCGCAGCCTCACTGCGGAGTAGCCCTTGGAGAGGGTGTTGCTCCGCAGAAGCATCGCCGCCCTGACCTCATCTTCCTCAAAGAACTTGCCCACACCAGCGGAGTGGCTGAAGACAATCCGTTTCTGCAGCTCCCGGCCCACCTCGGGTGGCACATGCACCCGTGCCAGCTCACCGATTCCCGTAGTAACGCCGTAGATCAATTGGCCTTCGGCAATAAGATCTTCCACCGTTTTCCGGCACTTGAGAACCGCTTTGCGGGCAGCCGCCGCCAGCGTGACCCGGTCATGATTCCTCGCGACCTCATGGACATCTTCGATCCTGAGACCCTTCCCGTCGAGCTGGACCATCGTGCGCCTCCGTTCTAAGCCTGCGCGGCTGAGTGTCTAATGGCCTTGGGAACCTCCCGAATTTACTACAATGGCCGCGGGGGGTCAAGGCAAGTCGCCGGCGCGGGCGGGCGGTTCCACTGCGGCTCGGCCCCGGCCGCCGGTCTCGAATCCTATCCTGGGATTGTGTCATGCGCCGTGTGGCGATCGGAACGGCTACCTTTGGGCAATAGACGTCACATTGTTGACAGTCGGCCCTGTTTGAGCCAGATTTAAGGCTAAGGTCGCAAGGTCGCACCCCGATTTCCGGTGAAAGGCAATCCCTGGTGGAAAGACGCACATTCGAAGACAATCAGAAAGGCAGCTACGCGGAGGTCTGGCACATAGCCTATCCGGCCGTCCTCACCATGATAAGCCAGACGCTCATGAGCTTCACGGACGCGGCGATGGTGGGGAGACTGGGGGCCGTCGAGCTGGCCGGAGTGGGCTTGGCCGGGACGCTGGTCTGGGGGCTCTACTCCTTCTTCAACGGCTTGGTGAACGGTGTAAACACCTTCGTGGCCCAGGACTATGGCGCCGAGCGCTACAGCAGCATAGGGCGGATGACCTGGCAGGGGATCTACTTCGCAGCCATCTCCGGGGCGGTCCTCCTGGTACTCAGCAACTTCAGCGGTGGCCTATTCAGACTGTTGGGGCCGGCTCAGGATGTACAGGCTGTTGGTTCGACCTACTTGAGAATCAGGATGCAGGGCGGGCTCTTCATAATCCTATGGATGTGCTTCTCGTCCTTTCTCCGGGGCCTCGGAGATACCAGGACGCCGCTCAAGATAACCCTGATTGCCAATGTCATAAACATAGTCGGCGACTACCTTCTCATCTTTGGTAAGCTGGGCTTGCCGAGGCTGGGAACCGAAGGAGCCGCGATTGCCACCATCGCGGCCAACGCGGTCGGCGCCGTCCTTTTCTTCCTGGCTTTCATCCACACCAAGAACGCCTCCGCTTATGCGACAAGGTCGAGTTGGCGGCCGCATGCCGGGGAAATGAGAAGGCTGGCGGGGGTAGGACTCCCGATCGGACTGCAGTGGTTCCTGGACATGGGGAGTTTCATAGTCTTCTCCGCCTTGATCGGACGCATAGGCACCATGCAGCTTGCGGCAAACGAGGCTACCATAAGGCTGCTCTCTCTCTCCTTCCTGCCGCTCTTCGGGGTCTCGATAGCGGCCACGACCCTGATGGGTCAGTACATAGGCCAGGAGGAGCCCCAATATGCGCACAGAAGCGGCAACTCGGCCATCAGGTTGGGGCTTGTCTATACCTCGTTCATAGCCCTGATTTTCCTGGTGTTTCCCGATAAGCTCGTGGCCATCATAAACTCCGACCCGGATGTCGTCCGGATCGGGTCGAGGATAGTCCGGCTGGTGGCCGTTTTTCAGATATTCGACGGTGTGGGAATCATAAGCAATGGATGCTTGAGGGGAGCCGGAGACACCAGATGGGCCATGTTTATCGGCATGGGTTACGCGTGGTTCCTCTTCTTGCCGATGGCCTATATCGGCGGCATCGTCCTCAAGGGAGGTGCGCTCGGCGCCTGGGCGGGTGCCACTCTCTACATCATGGCCCTCGGGCTCACTTTCTACCTCAGATTCCGAAGCGGGAAGTGGCAATCCATTAAGATATAGAATCGGCCCGGACGATAATCTATGATGAGCCCTGACCTTAACCGGAGTGAGTCGAAGAGTGAAGACATGCCGAAGTCCGCGCCTTTGAACATCCTCTACATAGCCCACGATACCGGGCTTATAGGCGGTGCCGAGCGACAGATTCTGGAGCTCTTCAGAGGGCTTGACAGAGAGCGCTTCTCACCCCACCTGGTTTGCCTGGAAGAGGGCGGACCGGTCGCCGCGCGTGCGGCGGAATACGGGGTGCCGGTGTCCCATGTCACCCGCCGGTGGCGGTGGGACCTCGGTGTGGTCATGAGGCTCCGCAGCATCATCCAAGACCTGGACGTAGCCATAGTCCATGCCTACCTTGGGCTTCCGGGCTTCTACGGCACCGTGGCCGGCAAGCTCGCCGGGGCCAGGGTCATAAGTACTATCAGGATAGCCGGTCCAAGAAGACGGTTGAGCGACATTACCGAGCGTTTCGCCTTCCTCATATCCGACCGCATCATTGCCAACTCCAATGCCGGGGCCGAATACTATTTCCGCCGGTTCCCAGGCATGGGTAAGACCGAGATCATCTATAACGGTTATGATTTCTCGGATTTCGATCCATTGCCGAGGCATTCAAGAAGCGAGCTCGGTCTGCCCGCGGACGGGCTCCTCATAGGGCACGTAGCCAACCTCAGCTATCTCAAGGATTACCCGACATTCATCAGGGGGCTGTCCCGGGTCTTCGCCGAAGAATCGGGGTGCCGGGCGGTCATAATCGGCGAGGGATCCAAACGCGCCGAATATGAAGCCCTCGCCGAATCACTGGGGATAAGCGACAGGATACTCTTTCTGGGCCACCGCAGTGACGTACTCGATCTTGTAAGCAACTTCGACCTCTGCGTGCTTGCATCTCATCCTGCCTACAGCGAGGGACTCTCCAACAGCATCGCCGAGTACATGGGCCTCGCCAAGCCGGTTGTGGCGACCAGGGTGGGGGGCAACCCGGAGCTGGTGAGAGACGGCGAGACGGGCTTCCTGTGTCCGGGAGGCGACGCCGAAGCGATGGCGGACCGGATGCTGAGGCTATTGCGAAACGACAGGCTCAGACATGACATGGGAAGGCGGGGGCGGGAATTCTTCAAAGCCAACCTGACGCTTGAAAAGATGGTAAACGATACACAGCGCGTTTACGAGGAGCTCGCCCGCAAGTGAACCGATCCCGAGAGTCCACCATAGGCCTCATCGTCAAGAACGCCGGGATCGATACGGTCGGCACGGCGTTTAACATCGTATTCATGTTCGCGGCCAGTGTCGTGATCACCCGCACCATCGGAGCCGATCTCTTCGGCAAGTTCCAGATCTCGCAGAGCGTGTTTCAGGTGCTCGGCGTCTTCGCAGTCTTCGGCCTCAATACCGGCATGGTACGGCTCACATCCAAGTACGTTACGAGGAAGGAACCCTCTGCAGTAAAGGGGACGCTCTTCAGCGGCATGCTGATATCCTTGAGTTTCTCGGCGGTGATCGTGCTTCTCGTAGTGGCCCTGGCACCCATCATAGGACGGCTGGCCTTTCCCAATGTGGAGAGCGTCGATCTGGTCATACGGTGTCAGATCCTGGGCCTTCCCTTCTTCGCCCTCATGATGGTCCTTAACGGCTACAGCCAGGGACTTAAAACACTGAAGTACAGCGTCCTGGTGGAACTCATAGCCCGTCCGGTCATCCGACTGGCAGCGATAGTAGTGCTCTTTCTTCTGGGCTTGAGGCTGTTCGGGGTGGTCTTCGGCGCTGTGTTCTCTTACGTGGCGGTCACCCTCCTGGCCTTCTATTTCGCGAGGAAGATATCCCCATTTGATTTCAAGGCAACACGCATAGGTCTTGTGACCCGGGAGCTCTTCTGCTACTCTCTGCCCCTGGTATTCGCGCGCTTCATGAATACCCTGATAACCAAGTCCACTACGCTCATAGTCGGCTTCTTCCGGGACGCCACGAGTACGGGCCTATTCGGCGCGGCCGCGCTCCTGTCCTCTTTCATATCCTTAAGCCTCATCTCCTTCGGCAAGATCTTCGCGCCGATTATCTCCGAGCTGTGGGAGGAAAACGACCTCGCACAACTCGAGGCCACCTTCAAGACCGTGACCAAGTGGATCTTCAGCCTCGGGCTCCCCATCTTCCTGGTGTTTGTGCTTTTCGCGCCGGCGCTCCTTCGCATCTTCGGCGACGCCTTCTCCGGCGCCTCCACCCCCCTGAGGCTGCTGTCGGTTGGAGAGATGGTAAACGCGGCGGTGGGGCCCATAGGCTTTGTTCTATCCATGACCGGCAGGCAGAAGCTCAATCTGGTGAACTCGATCGTGCTGGCGTGCCTCCACATCGCCCTCAATATCTTCATGATACCAAAGTACGGCATCGCCGGAGCGGGACTGGCCACTTCCATATCGTTGGGCCTTCTTAACATAGTCAGGGTGATAGAGGTGAAGATCCTCTATGGGTTCACGCCTTTCCGGAAGGACATCTACAAACCCGCTTTGGCCGGCGCGGTCACCCTTGCGGTCTTTTACTTCCTCAAGGCCCGGCTCGCCTGGGAGGCTTTGGCGCCCAACTTGGTGCTCTGCGCAGCTTTTGTTGGTGTCTATGTTGTGTTATTATACATGCTTGGATTGAGGGAAGAGAAAGAAGTCCTATTAGAGATTCTCAGGCGAAGGAAGTAAGGATGCCGAAGGTTTTCCTTTTGGGTATTGACGGCGCCACTTGGAAGGTGCTGGACAGGTTCATGGCCGAGGGGCTGATGCCCAATCTGGACGAGATTACGCGGCGCGGCACGCGCGGGGTGCTCAATTCCACTATCCCCTATCTGACCCCCGTGGCCTGGTCGAGCATGCTTACCGGCGTCAGACCCTCGAAGCACGGCATCTTCGGCTACAACGTCATGGAGAACCGCGAAGGCATGATAATCGGCCTCCTGGCCAATCGGAGCAAGATCAAGTCTCCGACCGTAATAGACATCTTCACTCAGCTGGACAGGAAGGTGGTGTCGGTCAATATGCCGATGACCTATCCGCCCCAACCTCAGGACGGCACCATAATAAGCGGGCTGATGACGCCTTCAAAGGAAAGCACCTTCTACTATCCGCGCAACCTGATGGCCGAACTCGCCGGGCAGGGTATCGACTACCGGATCGACATCAATATCGCGCGTGAGGTGGAGGCCGACCTCGAACAGCGGATTGCTCTCTACCTTGCAGACGGGGCGAAACGCTTCTTCGAGGACCTGCGCAAGGTCACCGAGGAGCGGGAGAAGGCCGTACACTATCTCATGGCCAATAGGGACTGGGACCTCTTCCAGGTGAATTTCGTCAGCATGGACCGCATCCAGCATTACCTTTGGGACCATATATGGGAAGACGATCCCGGTTCGGAGCCTGTCGGACGCATCAGGGAACACTATGTATACCTCGATTCGCTCATAGGAAGGATCTATTCGGCGGTGAAGGACCAGGCTGTTCTCATGATTTGCTCCGACCACGGTTTCGGCGACTATAAGGGCAATTTCTACCCCGCCGTCTGGCTCAAGCAGAAGGGCTACTACGTGGAGAGGGACAACGATATCACGCCTGGACGCATGGTGAAGCGGATCCTCAAGTCCCTCGGGTTGAGCAGGCGAATTCTCCGGGTCCTCGAGAGATCGCAGAAGACGGTTGTCAAGAAGCTGATATACGTGGGAACAAGCCAGGTGTCATGGAAAAAGACCAGGGCGTACGCCTACGGGACCAGCGGCATAAGGATAAACCTCAAGGGCCGGGACCAGTATGGCACAGTTGAGCCCGGCAAGGAGTATGAGAACCTGAGGCGAAAGATAGCGCAGGAGCTCATGGATATGACGGACGACGCCGGCCGGAAGGTCATGGAAGCGGTCTACACGGTTGAGGACCTCTACGGCGTCGCCAACTTGCAGGAGGCCCCCGACCTCTTCTTCGATTTCAGGGACGACAGCTTCTACACTACCTACGACGCCATAACCGAGAATGCGGTCTCAATGGACAGCGGCTACGCCTGGAGACAGGGTGACCATCGAAGAGACGGGGTTGTGGCCCTCGCAGGCATCGGTATCGCGACGGGACGGACAATAACCGCCGACATCGAAGACCTGCTCCCCACGATCATGTTTATCGAGGACCTGCCTCTGAGTGACGGCTTCGACGGCAGAATAATACGGGAGGCCTTCACCGACGCCTTCCTCGCCGAGCGAAAGGCACAGGACAAACGCTTCTTCGAACGGACTGAGGTCGAATCCTCCGACACCGACCAGGGGGATGAAGTCATAGACCGCCTCAAAGGCCTCGGCTACATATAGGGACATCCGGCGCCGGCCTGTATGATGCCGACAACTGTGAGGTCTTCCTGTTCGAGCTGCAGGATAGCGTTTCACTTGTGGGGGAGGACTGGGAGAATACTATAATCCGAGGACACAGCGAGACGGCGATCTACGACTTGCGCAAGGTTCAACACCTGGCAACACGATCCGCCTCTGGAGGGTGAGGACTTCTGCAATACCGGTACCGGATCGGTCGTGTGGGAGTGAGGTCAGAACCCCGATCGTATCGGGTGGATCTATTGAACCCGGACAATACGAACACCGTAGCGATGTTGGATGAAATCGATAAGAGAATGAAAGAGCCTCAGTCTGAATAGGAATATGGCTGAGGCTTGCGCGCTGCCGGAGGCCTGTCCCATTCAGGTCGATCCTAGCGCGGGTCATGATCCACAGTGATCGCGAGATCTGGATCTGCTACTTACTATAGGCCATATGTCCGGTGACGCAGTGCACTGTGACTCGCACACGTGTGCTCTTGGGTACGTAGAATGTCACGGCTATGTCTCTTTCGGCGGGATTTGGAGTCAGTGGAAAAAGCCGGGCACTCCCGACCGCAGCCGGCACCCAGGTCAGGATGCCTACTATCCAGGCCGTCGTCACTGATGACGAACCGGTCCTACGTGCTCCTCTGCCGCGGTGATCCGGCGACGGAGCAGGGTCCACCGATTGGAGGACACCGCTGATCTGCAATTGGAATTACTACGATAAGACATTGCTCTCGGATCCCCCAGCAGCTCTTTAGCGTAATAGAAGGATCTTCTGAGCCTTGGATGTGCGGGCGCCAGCGAATCTGAGGAGGTAGCATCCGCTGGGGGCTCGGGCCCCAGTCTCGGTGGTTCCATCCCAGCCGATTTCGGTTATTCCGGGATAGGTGAGGCTGTTCAGGATTTCTTTGATTCTGCGCCCCCTTACATCGTAGACGGAGACCTGGATTCTCTGCCGAGCGGAGATCTCGAACCGTATTCTGGTCTGTTCGCCAAACGGGTTTGGAGCACAGCGTGCAACAAAGAGAAACCCCGGCTCCACGTCATCGGAAACGCCATGGTCGTCCAGATCGATCCGGAAACCTCCGAAACGATCAGTCCATGCGCAGACCGTACCCCGCCCCCGGTCGATGTAACTGTGCAGCGGCCCCATCTCGTCATGCACTATGTGGAGTTGTTCAGGCAGCGCTTCCGAGGCCGGACTTGACTCATCATAATAGAAACGGACCTCGGCTTTCACTCCCTCGAGACGGATGCTGGGACTCACCAGATAGGCAGGCGGACCCTCGGAGCGGCCAAGCATGCACACGCCCATCGGCGCACCCAATCCGGCCTCCAAGGCCTCGGTCGCCGGACTACCCCGGTCGAGCACTAGAACGTGAAGGTCTCCGGCCAGATCCCCGGGATATACCTCTACCTCGAATCGACCGTCTGCGCTCCGGGCGACCCCGCCCGATTCCGAAGCCAACAGTCCGTTCCACAAGTCGATTTCCGTGCATCCGCTGTTGCCAATCTCGTCTGTCGCGAAAGCCCGAATCGTCACAGGCCCTGGTGCTGAAGGTAATTCGTAATTGCCCACCCAGGCTCTGCCGGAGGAGCAGCACGGCTCCACGGGAATCTCGTCGTCCTTCACCTCGAGACGCAACGACGCCTCTTTGAGGGGCTCGGGGGCAATGATGTAGATATCGACGTACCTGGTAAGGTAGGGGTTCTGGAACAGGCCGATCGCTGGATCCGGGGGCTTATCATCCCATCGCGCGATGCCTGATGACGGTCTGCCGCCCGCTGTCGGGAACCCACCGCCCACATAGAGGCTGCCGTCACAGGGAAGTAGGGTGAAAACACCATACCGCCCCGAGACCCAGCCCACTCCGCCGTCCAGATCCGCCCAGGAATCGCCTTCCCACCGCGAGATGTAGCCAACCTGCATACCGGATGCGTACTCAAACGCGCCGCCGGCCGTAAGATCGCCCCCGTATTCGGCCAGGGCCCATACAGCCGATCCCATGCCGTCCCCGAGCGGTCCCCATGAGTCGCCGTCCCATGCCGCCACGTGGTTCACGACTTGCTCGCCGGCTTCGGCAAACCAGCCGCCCGCCACCAGTTTGTCATCCCATTCCAGGAGGGTGCTCACTTTGTCATCGAAGCGGTCTCCGAGGTCTTCCCACTCGGTTCCATCCCAGGTGGCGACGTAACCATAGTATTGATCGCCTGATTGGGCCGAACCGGCGGCAACCAAGTGCCCGTTGTAGAGGGCCAGCGCGGCGGTGGGGCCTTCCAAGCCGTCTCCAAGTGCCGACCAGGTTCCCCCATCCCAAGAAGCCACGAAACCAACGGGTGCGCCCCCCGCCTCCTCAAACATTCCTCCCGCCACGAGGCAGCCATCCCATTCGCGGAGACAGAGCACCCTGCCGTTTAAGCCCGATGCCAGGCTTTTCCAAGCGGATCCATCCCATCGGGCTATGTTGGATGCGGGCTCCCCGCCGGCCAAGCTGAACCACCCACCGGCAATGAGCTCGCCCTTGTACTCCACAAGCGCGTTCACATCACCGTTGGTACCGCTCCCCAAGCTGCTCCAAACCTCTCCGTTCCAGGATGCCACCCGGCTGACTTCCACTGCGCCGGCAAGTCTAAAATGGCCTCCGGCGGCAACCCGGCCGTCGTAGGCTACGAGCGCGCATACTCTGTCATCAAAACCACAATCCTCAAACCCGTCCCACCAATGGTCCAGAGGCATATCGAGCAGGTTCGGACGGCCAGAGGCCCGACCGTCGATTGAGGCGGATGTTCGCAGGGGAAAAAGAATAACCATGAAGGACGCGACGGCCATCAAGATCAGCAGACCGGGAATCCAACTCCGGCAGGGGAAGAAGCGGACTCGCATAGCGAATCTCCTCTGTCGCAGCTCCCACAACAAGGGGCATCTCCCTATGTGCTGCTATGTGCTGATGGCCAGACGCTCCCACTCCAGTGTCGGCCGCGAGACCTTCCGTGTCAAGCGAATAGTCTAGCATTGTTTTGCGAAGTTATGTGCCGAGATAGTCACGTCCCCAATCTTGCCTAGAGCAGGGATTCCGAGATGCCGATGGGGTTATAGGAACTTGGTTTCCTTGCCCCGATGGTATGCACGGCTTCCGTGATAATCGGTAGCCGGCAGTCGACCACTGAGGTCGGCCTGGTGCGGTTGGATTGGCCCGGTGGGCTTTCCATATACCGATCGGGCCCCTGACCGCGACGGAGTCGGTTCACTACTGGTATATGACCTTGCCCTGGGCAGGATCGAAGGAGAGGCGCCCAAGCGCCAGGATGGGTTTGGCCATGTACCTGCCCACTCTCCGCACATTTTGCTTGGTGGTGGTTTCTGCCTTGCTGTGGATGTTGAAGCCGGTTCAGAGCCTCATCTACTGCAAATAGGCACTGACAACTGTCAGTGGGGTGACATACGCATAGAGAAGGCTCGCTCCCCGGACAAATGTCTCAGGGCGCCGTCTTGTGGGATATGGCAAATGATGCACTGTGCTTACGTCCAGACTTGAGGAACTGGGGCACGCATCAGTCCGAGGCATTCGTCCACGAAGACGACCCACTCAACCAGCGTCGCGTGGTCACTTTGCCTCTTGTGATGATGGCGGGATAGGCGGCACCTCCAATCTCAAGCGACGTTCCTCTCTTGATCATGATGCCGTCCCGAGGAAGAATATGGTTGCATCGACCGACCTCCGATGTCTCGGGAAGGCGGGCCGGGGCCAAGCCATCCGCGCTCAGGAGGAGGAACCGGAGACCTAGAAATCGTATCTGATCCGGAGCGCCACCTGGCCAGGGATATCTCCGAACTCGCTCCCGCTCCGGCCCCCGGACGGGATGGCATAGGCGCTCACCTCCCAGTCGGCGGAAAGCGAATACGCCAACGTGGATATGCAGATCCAGGAGTGGTCGCGCGGGTTTAGAAGGGCGAAGATATCAGCCCTGAGCAGAGGTGTGAGATCATAGGCAAACTCATGAAAGACCGAATACCGTGCAGGACTGAGTTCACCTGTAACCGCCGTTTCGGTGCGTCTCAAGCCGGCATCGTCGGTAGCGCCCAGCCCGTTATACAACAGCTCATCATGTATATAGAAGGAGTTGTGGAAGGTGTAGTCATATGACAAAGCGAGTGTCCAGAAGTCCCTTGCCTCACCTGAAACAGTGCCATCTGAAGGACCCGTTCCGACCTGCGCACCGAGGACGATGGTCTCACCTGGCCTGCTGTAAAGGGCCTCACCCCGGAAACCGCCTCCCGCTATCTGGCCGGCCCACTCCATGCCCATCCGCCAGAAACGCCTCTCCCAACCGCCGACCACACCAAGGTCGTAGCCCCGCAGACCGGTGACGCACCGGATACCGTATGCGGCCTCTCTGCCGGTCCTGCCCGGAGCACCGGCCACTTCCACCGTTGACACCGCCCCTGTGTACATCTGAATACGAAACGCATCGGTTCCCGGTTTCTCCTCGTAGTCGAAGTCGAGAACGTTATATGGATTGAATAAATCCACGGGATTCCAAACCAGGCAGGTTCCCCAGGCAATGCGCTGGCGCCCCGCAGTTACTTCGAGGCTCCTGTAAGTCCAATCCGCATAGAGCCTGTCGATTGTTGTCCTCAGGACGCTGTTCCTTCTCGTCCTGATGCCGTCGAGATCGAAGTAATAGTCGCCCTGAGGTGTGACCAATCTGCCATAGCCCGTCTCTATTCCTACATTGCGCTGAAACACCAGAAGATGGCGGCTTTCCAGGGCCGCTGTGACTGTTTGCGTTGGATACAAGTGGAGATTCAGCCGCAGCTGGAGGGTATTCTGCCACATGCCGGGGCCGGCAGCCGAATCCGCACTCGGGGTTTCCGAGCGTGTGAGAAAATCTTTCAGGTAACCGCCTGCCGTCCATTCGAGCAGGCCGGCTGCCGTGGTCGGAACCGCGCAGTAGAATGCCAGTAACAACATCCAGGCGATCAGGTGCCGGCCGGGGATGCGGTGGAGCTTACTCATTCCCCGGGGTCTCCCGGGACGTCCGGTCGCGCTTCACCCTTCCATCAAGCAATTCTATGGTCCTGCGCGCCCGGTCCATCACCCTCGGATCGTGAGTGGCAAAGATGAAGGTCATCTGGTATTCACGGTTGAGCCCCGCCATTATGTCCAGTAGCTGGTCCGAGGCGCGGGAATCAAGATTGGCGGTCGGTTCGTCTGCGAGAATGAACTCCGGCCGGGACGCGAGGGCCCTGGCCACCGCCACGCGCTGCTGCTGCCCGCCCGAGAGCTGTGCCGGCCGGCTGTC
>CAZRAU010000069.1:0-17536 GCA_964598025.1 uncultured bacterium | reverse complement strand
ACATGCGAGCTGCAGAACGAAGAGGGCCGGGTATGCGTCTGCGCCCGTCGGCCGTCCGGTGGCCTTGTCAGACCGGAGTCTCCTTCGCATTGCCTGTCCGAATGAGGATCTCCAGGATAAGGAGGTCGCAATGATGACCAGACGTCTTATGCGCGGCCGAACGCCGGTGGTAGTGGCGGCTGTGCTTTTCACCTTGCTCATGCTCCGGCACAGTCCTGCCTCCGCATCATGGCTGGTCTGGCAACCTGAGGAGCGGGTGACGTATGCCCCCACCAACGCCTTTCTGTCGGCCAATGGGGCGCGCTCCGTCGCCTGTGATGCCGCAGGCAACATACATGTGGTATGGCACGACTTCCGAACGGGGGTGACCGGAGTCTATCACAAAGCGTATGACGGGCTCTCGTGGAGCGCAGACTCGTTGATCAGCAATCCGGCAGCCACGGCCTATTATCCCGCAATCGCCGCAGACGAGCTGGGCAGTGTCCACGTGGTCTGGACGGATCACCGTGACGGCAATGCCGAGATCTACTATCGGGCCTTCGACGGTGCCGCCTGGAGCGCACCCGAGAGGCTCACGAACGCATCCGGGAGCTCCTCTTACTCATCCATCGCGACGGGTCCGGATGAGCACCTTCATGTCGTATGGGTCGATGACCGTGACGGCAATCCTGAGATCTACTGCAAGACCTTCGACAGCCTGACTTGGTCGGGGGACGAACGTCTGACCGACGATGCCGCCGCATCGGGGAGGCCTTCGGTGGAGACCGATATGGCCGGGCGGGTCTACGTGGTCTGGCAGGACTCTCGGGACGGCAATAGCGAGATCTATCTGAAGCGCTTCGACGGCATATCATGGAGCGCCGATCGGAGGCTCACTTGGGACGCGGGTTCCTCGGAGAACCCCACGATTGGTGTGGATCCTGGCGGAACTTGGCATGTTGTCTGGGATGACGACTGGGGCGGAGGCCGGGAGATATACTACAAGTTCTATGAGGCCGGAACCTGGAGCGCCGCCGGCCCCCTCACGGCGAGCCCGGGAGAGGCCGCGGGTCCTACTATCGAGTCGGACTCCTCGGGTGACCTGCACGTCGTCTGGGTCGACAGCCGGGATGGAAATCCGGGTGTATACTACAAGGGGTCACAGGGCGGGGCCTGGGGACCGGACCAACCTGTTACCGTCGCGTCCGTTGAATCGCGGAACCCTTCCCTCGCGATTACCCCGTCGGACAGCGTTCATGTGGTCTGGCAGGATAAGCTTGACGGCGAGTTCGAGGTCTACCGGAGATGGTCTACCGGCGCTTATATAGGTCCGGTGCAAGTGACCTCCATTGAGCCGGCCGAAGGCTTTCACGGAGAGTTGATACAGGTTTCCGACCTCGCGGGAGACAACTTCCTCGATCCCGTCGAGGTGAAACTTGGGAAGCCGAGCCAAAGCGATATCGCGGCAACGGACCTTGTAATCGTATCCCCGCATAAGATGACATGCACCTTGGATCTCACCGGAGCCGACGTCGGTTACTGGGACGTGATGGTTGAAAACGGGGACGGACTGGCAGATACGCTTCCGGACGGCTTTTGGGTAAGGCCATGGATCAAGCCTTCGCTGGCTTCGATCACGCCATGCGAGGGCTTCCTCATGGAAACAGCGGAGGTCGCGGATCTTGCCGGTGAGAACTTTCGCACAGGCGCCGCTGTGAGATTTCAGAAAGCGGGAGAGAGCGATCTGACCGCGACCGATGTGGTTGTCGTATCGCCCAGCCGGATAATGTGCAAGATCGATCTTGCCGGCCCCACGGGCTATTGGGATGTGGTGGTGGAGAACAACGACGGCCTGAGCGATACCCTGTCTTCGGCTTTCTGGATCAGGCCCTGGGTCAGACCCGTCGTAACATCCATCGCACCATGGCAGAGCTCGTTTCTGGAAATCGTGGAGATTACAGACTTGGCCGGAGACAATTTCCGTTCAGGCGCCCGGGCATGTCTCCGGAAGGCGGGCGAACCTGACCTGGTTGCTATGAATCTCGCGGTGGTATCGGCACAGAGTATAACCTGCTCCTTCCTTCTCAATGGTGCAACGGGCTACTGGGACGTCGTGGTCGAGAACAACGACGGGCTGAGCGATACCCTCCCGTCCGGTTTCTGGGTAAGGCCCTGGGGTACACCCGTCATTACATCCATCGCACCGTCGAGCGCCAACTCCGGACAGATTGTGGACATCACCTCTCTTTTGGGAGACAACTTCCGCTCGGGTCTCGAGGTCCGTCTGGAGCAACTGTGGAAGTTCGACATCGTCTCCCACGACATAGACGTGCTCTCACCCGTGGAGGCAACGTGCGTACTGGCCCTTCCGAGCGGGGAGGCGGGTGCATGGGACGTGGTTGTGGAAAACAGCGACGGCCTCAAGGATACTCTGGTCTCCGGCTTTGAGATAGTGCCCGGCATATGGGGAGCTGATATGAGGCTTACCGATAGCCCGGGGTTTTCGGGCACGTCGATGGCGAATGCTCATTGCGTCGCAGCTGATGCATCCGGGATTTTGCATGTTGTCTGGTTCGACACAAGAGATGGCAACTACGAGATCTACTACAAGAAATTCGATAGTGGGTGGAGTGCAGACGAGCGCCTGACCACCGATGGGAGCGTATCGACGTATCCCTCTGTCGCCACGGCGGGCGACGGCAGTGTCCACGTGGTCTGGAGCGATAACAGGGATGGCAACTATGAGATCTACTACAAGTGCAATGATGGTTCCGGGTGGGAACCCGACCTGAGGCTGACCACATCACCCGGAGCCTCCCGCTACCCTTCCATTGCATCTGACGGGTTCAACAACATACACATGGTTTGGGAGGAGCATAACGGCAGGACATACGAGATCAGATACCGGTTTTTTGACGGGGTGACCTGGGGGCCCAGGGAGCTCATAGCCACCGGCAGCTATTATGACAGAACCAATCCCGCACTGGCGGTCGATAGTGACGACAATGTCCATGTTGTCTGGCGGGTGTCCAGCGGCGCGATCGAGTACAAGAAGTTCGATGGGGTAGCTTGGGGAACCACCCAGACCCTGACCTATCCTGATAGCCCGGGTCCACCGGCCGTCGCGGCCGGCCCTGAGGGCCGCCTCCACATCGTCTGGGATGACAGTGTCGATACCGGCATGGGCTACGATGTGCCGGAGGTCTTCTACAAGGGCTTCGATGGGTCCGCCTGGGGAGAGGACATCCGGATATCCACCCATCCCGCTGATTCGTACAACGCAACTGTAGCCGTCGACGACACCGGTGACGTGTCCGTCATGTGGATGGACGACCGGAGCGGAGATACCGACATATACTTCAGGGTATTCAATGGTTCAACCTGGGAGCCGGAGCGCTGTCTTACATCCGCGTATCGCGAATCGCGCTATCCTTTCGTTTGCGCGGGCACAGAGGGAAAGCTCCATGTGGTTTGGAGCGACAGGCGGGATGAGAACTATGAGATCTACTACAAGGTCCGTGACCCCGGCGGGCTTGCAGGTTTGGAGGACCCGCAACCATTGCCCGAGGAAGCCGTCTTCTTGAGGACCTTTCCCAACCCCGTGATCGACGGGACGAACATCCGCTTGGGAATAGGAAGAAGCACGGATGTCGGGATTTCGGTCTTCGACCCCGCCGGACGCCTTGTGTGGCGGACCTCGCGTCGGTATCTCGCACCCGGTACGCACAACATCCGGTGGGATGGCCGGGACACCCGCGGCCGTCCGGTAGCGCCCGGTGTTTACTTCGTACGTATCAACACGGGGACAACGGGGGCAAGCACCAAGGTGGTCGTGCTAAAATGAGGAGGGTCTCGGGGGCACCATCTGCCCACCCCATCCCCCGGCCATAACCTAAAGACCTTTATTCAGCCCCGAAAGTGTGGTAGAATAGATACGGCTATTGGGACGGCTTCTGCTAATCCCCTTGAGGGAATCCAGCATGATGAGGAGACTGGGATGGTCTTGTCCAAAGGCGAATACGGTATATTGAAGATTGTGGGCTTTGTGCTCGTCGCCGCAGCAATCCTGCTCCATCCGGCAATGTCCCGGGCGGCATGGATGGCAGACTGGAACCTCAGCGACAATACGAACACCGACTATATCTCGGCAAACAGTGCCCGGTCCGTGGGCTGCGATGCTTCCGACAATGTCCATGTCGTGTGGTATCAGAACGCCGGCGGCTCCAACTGGGACATATTTTACAGATCGCTCACCGACGCAGGGTGGGGCGATCCCGTCCGGCTCACTTCGAGCGCGGCCGCAGCAGCACATCCAACGCTTCTGGTCGAGGCCGGCGGCGATCTCCACGTCTTCTGGGATGAGGCCGGCGGCATATACTGCAAGAGCTTCGAGGGCTCTTGCTGGGGCTCGATTGCCTGTCTCACAGATCCCGGCAGCGATGCTTCCTACCCTGCCGCCTGCATGGATTCAGCCGGCAATATCCACCTTGTATGGTCGGATTACCGCGATGGGAATGATGAGATCTACTACAAGGGCTTCGACGGGCTCGACTGGGGACCGGATACACGCCTTACGGTCGACCCGGGCATTTCGAGGGCCCCGGCGGTCGCCTGCGATGATTCCGGCCATGTGCATGTGGCCTGGTACGACGAGCGGGGCGGGACAAAGGAAATCTACTACAAGTGGTTCGACGGCGTGGCCTGGGGGGCCGACCTCCTTCTGAGCACCGACCCCACCTATGCGATCTTCCCGGCCATAGAGGTCACCACCGACGGCACGGTGCACGTGGTCTGGACCGACTACAGGGACGGTGACTACGAGGTCTATCACAAGCAGTACGACGGCGTGGCCTGGGGGCCGGACGAGCGTGTGACCACCACGCCCGGCCTGGCGTGGAGTACATCCGTGGCCGCCGACACGGCAAACAACCTCCACCTGGTCTGGCATGACAACCGTCCAGGCAATGTCGAGATCTACTACAACAAGTATGACGGCATCTCATGGGGGACGGACCGCCGCCTTACCAACGATGCGGCCAAGTCCAAGAACCCGGCGGTCGCCGTCGGTCCGGACGGCGACATCCATGTAGTATGGCACGATGAGCGCAGCGGCGGCGTCGACGTATACTGGAAGTGGTTTGTGAACCAGGCTGTACCCTGGCCCAACATAACATCAATAGACCCAACGGCATGGCCGGCGGACGAAGGCGTACCGATCGGCGATCTGGCGGGGTCCGGGTTCTTCAGATTGGCTGATGTCCGGCTCCGGAAGGCCGGGGAGACCGACCTGGAGGCGGCGGATGTGGTGCTTGAGTCTGCCGGGAAGCTGACCTGTACCGTAAGCCTGGCGGATGCCGCCGAGGGTTACTGGGATGTGGTGGTGGAGAATATCGACGGCAAGGCAGACACCCTGGCATCCTGCCTGCTGGTGGTCCCGGGGCCCTGGGGAAGTGATGAGAGGCTCACGGCGGATTCAAGCGATTCCTACACCTCAAGGCCCAACGGCCGCTGTGTCGCCACAGACGCTTTCGGGAACACCCATGTCGTCTGGTTCGACGAGCGTGACG
Organism: uncultured bacterium; assembly: GCA_964598025.1. Lineage (GTDB taxonomy): Bacteria > Arandabacterota > Arandabacteria > Arandabacterales > Arandabacteraceae > JALGWN01. The sequence goes on along the minus strand of CAZRAU010000069.1, from coordinate 11,990 downwards.
GTGCCAACGAGATCTACTATAAGATGCACGATGGTATCGCATGGGGTCCCGACGAGAGGCTCACGACCGCGTCCTCGGGGTCGATGTGGCCTTCGATTGCAGCGGGTCCCGATGGCTCGCTCCATCTGGTCTGGGACGACTTCCGCGACGGCGACTACGAGATCTATTATAAACAGAAGGATGGCGGCATCTGGGGGGCCGATGAGAGGCTCACCAATGCGGCGGGGGCATCCAGGTATCCGGCGGTCGCAGCGACCGGTGCCGGCAATATCTACGTCGTGTGGCAGGATGATCGGGCCGGCTATTCGGAGATCTACTTCAAGATGAACGACGGCACCACCTGGTTCCCCGACGAGGTGATAAGCTCCGGTGATTTCGACAAGGCCACACCGGCAATAGCAGTCGACGGCGACGACAAGGCCCACGTCGCCTGGCACGAGCTCGTTGGAAGCGAGATGAACCAGATCTACTACAGGATGTTCGACGGCACCGTCTGGAGCGCCGGCACGGTGCTTACGGCCGGGGGCGAACTATCGTGTCCCTCGCTGGCGGCCGACGCTGCCGGGAATGTGCATGCTGTATGGTACGATATCCGCCACGAATACGAGGGCCAGTACGAGGTGTTCTACAAGAAGTTCGATGGTGCCTCCTGGGGCCCCGACGAGAGGCTCACCCGGGCAACCGGCCACTCATATGAAGCATCGGTCGCAGCCGGTGACAGCGGGATGGCTTTTGTCGTATGGACGGACGACCGGGACGGCAACAGCGAGATTTACTACAAGCGCTTTAACGGCCTGTCCTGGGAAGCCGACATCCGCCTGACCTGTGCTGCGGGGGAATCACGCTGTCCATCCGGCGCCACCGACGATGCGGGTCGACTTCATGTCGTCTGGTGGGACGACCGGGATGGCAACAGCGAGATCTACTATAAGCTCAGGGATCCATGGGCGGTTTCGGGGCTGGAGGATCGCCCGGGGCCGGTAAGCCCGGTCCTCCGCGTCAGCGTGACTCCCAATCCCGGGCGGGGGCCGGCGTGCATAAGTTTCAGCCCCGTATCAGGCTCGGAAGCGTCCCTGTCAATCTATGATGTTGCGGGACGCCTGGTCTGGAAGCGCACCACCAGGGCGGAAAGCCCGGGGATGCACCGGATCGACTGGCCGGGCTCGGACGCATCAGGCCGGCGCGTAGCACCGGGGGTCTATCTCGCCAGGGTGACCGCAGGCCGGCAGAGGGCCACAGCCAAAGTGGTGGTCTTGAAATAGCCTTGCCGGTTCCGTGGCGTGTGGCCCGGCGTGGCACCGTGGTTCCATCATTGACAAAGGCCGTCGGTCACTGAGACCCGACTCGACGTCGGGGATGAAACCCCAGCGCTACTTAGACGAGATGGATGGGCGTTATTCGTACATCGCCTTGATCCCACCCCAGGTGGTGGGCTCGGTGGCTGTGCTCTTGGTGCAGAAACCGCATGTCCAGAGGGCCTCCAGACAGCCGAAGGTCCCGCACCCACCGAGGTCGCAAACCGAGTCCTGCTTGCTCCACGCCCACTCCGTACCATAGTAGTATGTATGGATCATTCTTGGGTAGACATAGGGGTGGAGGCCCATCTCACAACAGCCGGACTCGACTGCACAGGAATCTACGCACGTGCTCAGGTTATCCAGCACAAGCCCGGGGCGGCCCGAGGAATTCTTCCAGGTGAGCAGGACAACGAAATCGCCGGCACACCCCGACAGATCGAGGCCGGGCTCTGTCCCGCCATTGGTGAAATCGATCTCCACCGAAGAGAAACCGCCCGGTTCCATGTAGGACGGCTCGAAATCACGGTTTCCCAGTAGATCCCCGGAGGGCTCACCGTCCTGGTCCGCGCCGAAAACCTTGAGGTTCATGCTCTGGGCCGCCGGTGGGGCGAGGACATCGCAGAATACCAGCTCGATGATGTCCAGGGTCAGGCACGCCGATGTGTCGCACGGCGCATACCAATAGACCGAATCGAGCATGTTGAAGTGCATCCCGAAGGACTGGTCCGCGTCAATACCTTCAAGGACGGTAACGTACGGGCAGGCCTGGAGCAGGTAGTAGTAGCTCTGCATGCAGCTCACACTCGCTCCCATCCGGGCCGGATCCAGATCGGCCAGGCTGCCGGTCCCCATCCGGGCCGGACCGACACCCCAAGCACCGACCGACGATGCCGAAAGCAGGCAGCAAAGCCACAGGGTCAGCACCTTGCTTCTTCTCATTGCCATCCCTCCTCCACTCTGTGAATCGGCATTCCGACCACCCCGGATTATTCATAAATCTTGTCACAGGTACGCCACCGCATTAGAGGCCTTGGGAATAAGCCGGGCTACGGTCTGGGCCCGATATGCAGCAAGAACCAGGGGGGATTTCGAGTCAGGGGTACAACCCTCGTCCTCAACTGAAACTGTGGAAAACTCTTCCAACAGTTGTTTCAATGACCCATATAATCTATTGACAGATAAGAAGTTGATGGCTTTTCCACATGTGGGCGGCACTTATCCACAATTCCACAGGCTTATCTCAAACCGACCGGCTAAGAACATTGAGGAGAGCGCACATCTATGCCGGTAGCGTAGTGAGCTCGGGTATCTTGTCGGGGACCGCGCAAATCATGTCTTCAAACACTGAGCACAGCAGAGGGTCGAATTCGATGCCGGCTTTCTCGCTGATAACCGCGACCGCGAGATCCCTGGAGAACGGCTTCATATCCTCGGTTCGTGCTCTCGTAAGACTGTCATAGACATCGGCTATTCTCACGATTCTGCTCACGATGTTCGGCCTGATCCACTTACGGGTCCGGGGGTAACCTGATCGGTCGATATTCATGTGATGGCAGAAGGCTACGGTCATTCCCGTGAGAAGGTCTCTGTCCGGTTGCCGCAGCCCGGTAAAGGCCCTGACGCCCAGCGCCGTGTGGCTGCAGATTTCATTGCCGTCATACTCGGTGATGTTCCGAATCTTCCGTCGAACACGCTCGGGAACAAACCTCCGGCCCAAATCATGCAGAAGTGCAGCAACGGCCGTCTCCCGAATAGTGTGTTTCGGCAAGCCCAGGTTCAAGGCCAGGGCGACTGACAGGACACATACGCCGACCGAGTGAAGGCCGATGTACTCGTCTATGGACTGTATGCGAGTCAATGACAACATGAACTGCCGGTCGGCAATGACCTGCCGGACAACAGCCTGGGCCGCCCGTCTCACCGCCAGGGGCTTCTCGGATCCGAAGGCCTCTACGTCCAGCATGGCCTGCTTGACCACGTGGAGGGCGGAGAAAAACGCCCGCCTGGCTTGATCTTCACTTGAGAGAAGCAGCTGGTTATCATTATAGAAAGCATCAATGCCGGCCCTTCTGCGTACCAACTCTATGCCCGAGACACCCTCGAACTTCATCTGGCGCAACACCTCTTCGAAGGGGTCCGGGCATATCTCTTTGATCCTCGCCAAGGCCGCACAGAGGCCGACGATATCCTCGGCATCGGCCGACTTGTCGACTATGATGGCCCTCGTACCGGTGGTCCTTATCTGCCCGGCGGCATAGTCTAACACCTCGGGTTTGCTCCCGCCGGCATTGATACGCTCACCCGCGAAGAGGACACAGTCCCCAATGAAATCCAGCCTGGTGGCGGTTGCATTCTCGAGCAGTCCGTCGATGGCTGCCTTGGCCGACCTCGCCATCTCCGTCATGACTTCGCAGCGCCCGCCATGCAGCTTGGCCTTGAACAGTAGGGCGCACACGCACCCAAACAGCTTCTCGGCAAGGACCCGCTTTTTATCCGTCACGATTCCGTCTGTCATCGGCATTGTCTTACTCGTCATCGGCGACACCCGTGTCCGGAATGCCTTGAATGCCGGCATATGCCTCCGCCGCTGCGTACCTTACAGAACCACTTCCCTTCTCTATTGTGCCCTTTAAGAGGGCCGCCGCGTCCTGGTCGCCCATCTGGGCCAGACCATAGGCGGCACATGCCTGTGTCTTCCTGTCCCACCGATGCACTTTGCCCTCCAGTACGGCCCTGAGGAGATCGAAGCTCTCCCTGCCCAAGGAGCCGAACGCGATCATCATCTCTTTTCTCTCATCAATGGGCCGCTTTCTGAAGCTCTTGTCGGAGATAGTGCTCCGCAGGACCTCGATTGCCGAGTCGCCGCCGATCTCCCTGGCCGCCCTGATAGAAGCCATTCTCACTCGTTTGTCTTCGTCGTCAAACAGAGATCCGAGAAGCGCCAGCCCTTCAGGGCTTCTTATCTTTCCAAGCGCCCTTGCCAGTTCCTTCCTCACCCTTGGCTCGGGATTCGAAAGCGCGTGTGTGAGTATCGGAATTGCGTCCGGAGCCTCCATCATGCCCAGTATCATCACCATATTCCTGGCGACATACCACCGCCCGTCTTTGATATACCTGGCCATCTGTGACATATCGTCACGGCCGATTATCGAGAGTGCCCGACATAACAGATGCCTGACCGACCTCTCGGACTCGTAGGCGAGCATCTCACACAGCGGCCCGACGGCTACAGGCGCCATCAAGGTGAGATAGCCGTAGATCTCCTGAAAGCGTGATTCCGTCAGTTCCTTCAGGTGATCGTTTATGAGCATGATCTTCTGCTTTTCACCCAGCCTGGAAATCACATCGTCTATTACGGCGGCCTTGTCCGCGGGAGTGTCGTTGTCGCTTGCATGGTCGCGCAGTTTCACAATGATGAGAGATGCCCACGCGAAGTCTCCGCTTGCCACAAGCCACTCGCAGGCCTTGCCCAGGAACCAGACAACGCCGCGGAATAGGTCGTCGTCCCCTGCGGCATGGATGATCTCCAGGCAGATCTCGCTGCACTCCTTGATTAAAGCCTGTTCATCCTCATCAAGCGCCTCAAGAGCCAGGGCCCTTAGATCCGGTTCACTCACGGTGTCCGAGCCGGAGGCCCGCCCCCGGATATCCGCCGGCGGGGAAATGCCCAGATCACTTAGGAAGAACCCGGGACCGGGATCAACGCTCCCGGGTTCCCATCTCCGGTGGGCTTCCGCGCACCGGCCAATCAGATCGTTGATCTTGCGCCCGATGTCTTTGCCAAGATGCGTGTCGACGGAGCGGAAGGTGATGTGGTCAAGGTCCCTGTCCCACAGCATCGTCACAAGATCGGATCCGGTAGGATCCGCCCCAAACGCCTCGTTCACGGCGCACAGGAAATCCTTGAGTTCCTCTTTGGTAAGGCCCACCTCAAGTGTCAGATTTCTGATTCCGTCTCTGAAGAGTGCGAAGGCGAGACTATCACGCTTGTCGGCGCAGGAATAAACAACTCGGTCGGCAAAAACCAGAGCCTCTTCCTGCACGATAAGGGCAAGCGAACCGTTCTGCTGGAGGAAGGGCGTAAGCCCGGCAAGACAACCACGCACGGCCTTTTCAATCGCAGGGCTGTCTGATCCACGGTTGCGTATGTCCAGGACAAGACCGGCCATCTGCGCCACGATGGCCTCAACTCTGCTCTGTTTTAGCCCCTCCCTGTGGTGGAGCGTCGTCTCCTCACGCATTCTATACCCAACCTCTCGGCAAATGGCCCGCGTTCACCAGGACTTATCGGCGCCGCGTTGCCGCGGGTTTAGCGGCGGTATTTCAATGCATGGCCGGGAAGGCGCATTAGACGCAGCCTTGACCCCTTTTGTCATAAACCCGGGCTTGTCCTGTGCCGATACATGATAACGAGGTTCTGGAGGGCTACGCCAATGACCGCGTTGATAGTGGACGACGACAAGCAGATGCGGCTACTCATCCGTGCTCTGCTCGAGGCGGAGGGCATCGAATGCCATGAGGCCGAGGACGGCTTTAAAGCACTGACTGCCGCACGCACGATCCACCCCGACGTAGTGATGCTTGACGTAATGCTGCCCGGCCTGGACGGTTACAAGGTCAGCCGCATGCTGAAATTCGACGAGAATTTCGCCGACATCAAGATAATCATGGTCACATCAAGGGAGCGCCCGGCCGACAAGGAGACCGGGTACTCCACCGGTGCCGACCGTTACGTCACCAAACCTTTCAAACCTCAGGAGCTCATCAGAGTGATCCGTGAAGTCACGGGTACCGGAATTGCCGGAAGATGACACCGCAATGGAAGGACGACCCTGCCCCGGACGCCAAACCGGTTGGGGTGCTTGCCCCGGATCAGGACACACCAGTGCCCGACACGTCACAAGCCGGGACGGACGAGATACCTCCCGATAAGACCGTCCCAGGGGTGCGCACCGTCGGGGAGATTATCAGGGAAAAACTCCAGGTGCCCTCCATAGATCTTTCGCTCTACCTCATAGAGGAAGATGTCGCAAGGTCGGTGCCCGAGAGAATCGCTAGGAAATACAATCTAATACCCGTCTTCAGGATCAACAACAACCTCACCGTTGCCATGTCCGATCCCATGGATGTACTTGCTACCGACGAGGTCCAGGCGGCGACCGGTTGCAGGATCGAGCCCGTGCGGGCCGGGGAATCCGAGATCGACAAGACCATTGACCAGTACTTCGGCGCCAAGAAGGCCGGGGGTGCATCCGGAGGCGCCTCGGCCCCGCCGGATTCGGCGGGTTCCACGGGCCTTGTCAACTCAATCATCACGAGAGCCGTAAAAGAGGGGGCCAGCGACATCCATATCGAACCGGAGGACGAGTATGTGCGCGTGCGCCAGCGGATCGACGGTATTCTGACCGAGGTGATGGTCTTGCCCAAAGCCACTGAGGCAGCACTGGTAAATAGAGTGAAGATTCTCTCCAAACTGGACATCTCTGAGAAACGCCTGCCGCAGGACGGCCGCATCCAGCTCAACGCAGCCGGCAAGGATATCGACATCCGGGTTTCGGTTCAGCCGACAGTGGCCGGGGAGAACGTGGTGATGCGTATTCTCGACCGTAGCAGCGTTCTTCTGGATCTGGAGAAACTCGGCCTGGATCACAAGCAGCTCGGCATGCTGCACGATGCGATTCGGAAACCCTACGGCATGGTTCTGGTGACGGGACCCACGGGTTCGGGCAAAACCACTACCCTGTATTCCATTCTCAACGAAATCTCTTCTCCCGACATAAACATAATGACCATAGAGGACCCTGTCGAGTACCGCCTGGAAGGCATCCGGCAGACCCAGGTCAACAAGACCGCCGGATACACGTTCGCCAACGGCCTGCGGGCGTTGCTGCGCCAGGATCCCGACGTAATGATGGTAGGCGAGATCCGGGACCTGGAGACCGCGGAAATCGCAGTCAGGGCGGCGCTGACCGGCCATATGGTTTTCTCGACTCTCCATACCAATGATGCCTCAGGGGCTTTCACCCGCTTGATCGACATGGGGGTGGAGCCTTTCCTGGTGGCATCGTCGATTCACTGCGTTGTGGCGCAGCGGCTGGTGCGTCTGATTCATGACAAATGCAGGCGCCCCGGCGAGCCTTCGGAATACCTGCTGAAGAGGCTCGGGATCCAAGACCGGTCGCATGAGTTCTTCCGGGGCAAGGGGTGCCGCACATGCCAAAACACGGGTTACAAGGGACGATGCGGCATTTTCGAAGTGTTGGCCATGTCCCAGCCTGTTAGGACCGCCATCCTTGAGAGATCGTCAACAGAAACACTCCGGGACGCTGCCCGCGGGCAAGGAATGCGGAACTTGCGTGAATGCGGCATGGCCCAAGCATTCGAAGGGAAAACGACGCTGGATGAGGTGCTGAGCGCGACCTCGGCAGAGGACGATTTGGGGGGCGGAAGGAATGAAGGCTAATTCGAACCTGCTTCCTTGCCGATACTGGTTTTGGGAATCGGCCGGGTGTCTATGCGCCATGTGTCGTGAGGGCAGATTCCGAGGGTGTGGGTTCGTTACCGAGACAGAGGAGGAATGGAAATGACTAGGCTTAGAAACAACAAGGGTTTCACGCTGATCGAAGTGCTGGTCGTCGCCGGCATTATCGGTGTGCTTGCGGGTATCCTCGTGCCCCTCATCTTCGACCGGATCGAGGACGCGAAACTCTCCCGGGCGGAGGCCGACCTGAAAAGCATAGCGAGTGCCATACTGCTTTTCCACAAGGACACCGGCACATGGCCCTATTCCAATACCAACGGGGCTCCGACTCAGTACTTCGAAACGCTGGCCTCCAGCAACGCCCAGGCCCCAGGCTACTCCGGCTGCAGCTGGCCGAGCGGACAGAACGATGCCTTCTACAACCACCTGACCAATAACACCCGGAACTACCCGAACTGGAAAGGGCCATACATAGAAACGATCGAAGAGGACCCCTGGGGAAACGAGTACCGGCTCTGGGCACGCGGCTTCACCAACACAAACGAGCATGCCTGGCTGGTCTCAGCGGGACCCGACGGCGACATAGAGACCGACGAAACAGCTATGAGCGTTCAGGGTGATGACCTTGCCGTGATGCTTCGATAGCCGTCGCTCGGTTTCAGACAGTCATGCCGTATTACAAGTACAGGGCCCGGGACCGCGACGGCAAGGCCGTCGGAGGCATCCTCGTCGCGGATTCCGAGGACGAACTAGAGGGAAGGCTGGCGCAGTCGGACCGCATTCTGGTCGCCGCACATAGTGTGTCAAGGGACCGGACGACGGGAGGGCAGCGCATTCCCCGGACGGAGATGCTTGCGCTGACATCTCAGCTGGCGGTCATCGTGGGCAGCGGCATGCCGATCCTCGACGGCCTGGAAGACATCGCTTCCCAGGCGACCAGTCCGGCACTCAAGCAAACCCTCGACAGTCTCAGCACAGCTCTGAAGCAGGGGACATCACTTTCAGAGGCGATGGCAGCAATGCCTCGCGCATTCAGTCCCCTATACGTGAACACGGTGCGTTCAGCCGAAGAGACAGGCAGCCTTGAAGGCGCCCTGGAACGCCTGATTTCATACCTGGAATGGGAACAGGAAATCGCCTCCCGCATCAAGCAGGCCGCGGCATATCCCGTGATACTGAGCCTGCTGCTCGGGTCGGTCTTGATCCTTCTGGTGACATTCGTTCTCCCCAGGTTCGGGGCGATATTCACCCGGAAGGGCTATCAACTGCCTCTCCCTACGAGGACGCTGTTGTGGATCTCGTCAGCGGTCACCGGCCACTGGATCGAGATCCTGATAGGGTCGGCAGCTCTCGTAGTGACCGCGAGACTCGTCAACAGGACTCGATGGGGCAGGCACATGACCGACAGCCTCAGGCTGCGCACGCCGATAATCGGGACTCTGATGCGCAAGATAGCGATTTCGCGTTTTGCCCAAACGATGGCCACGACCGTTGCGGCGGGGCTCGATATTACGAGCTCCATAAGGCTGGGGGGCGCATCAACGGGGAATTCGGTATTCGCAGGCATCGCCGAAGATGCGACCGAGCGCATAAGCGGAGGGGGCGACATCGCCATGTCGCTTAATGAAACCGGGGTTTTCCCGTCCCTCTTCGTCAGAATGGTGGGGGTCGGCGAGAAGACGGGCTCCCTTGATATCATGTTGGAGAAGGCCAGTCGATTCTATGACAGAGAGGTCAAAGACGGTGTCGCTCGAATGATGACAATATGCGAGGCTGTGGTGACCGTGGTCATGGGTGTGGCGGTGGCTGCCGTTTCATTGAGTGTGTTTCTGCCGCTATACCGCATGCTTGCCTTCATAAGGAGATGACCGGCTATGGAGAGAGGATTCACACTTCTCGAGGTACTGGTTGTGCTGGCTATAATGAGCATCTTCGCAGGCATAATCGGGACCGTGATAGGTACGTCCATAACGAGTGCTGAAATCGAGGCTACCGAGGAAATACTGGCCAATCTCAAGGCCGCCCTGCTCGAATACTACCACGACATCGATGCTTTCCCCGAAGATACGGGTAGCCCGATCGACGACCTGGCTGTTCTGGTCGCCGACCCCGGCATAACGGGCTGGAGCGGACCATACATGTCCGGCGGATTCGAGAACAGCGACTATGCCAGGGACGCCTGGGGCCATGCGCTGGCCTATGACTACACCACAGGCGACTTCGCCTGTGAGACGACAAGCGCCGGGCCCGACGGTGTTTCGGGTACCGGCGATGACATCGCGGCAACCATAGACGCCACATCGACCTACCGCAGGAAGGCCGAGAGGGTGAAGGAAGAACTCGAGATCATAAAGATCGCCGCCCAGGCTTACGCCGCAGACCACGGGGGCGGTTACGCTACCGGCATAGACAATCTCTTTGGAGGCGGATACCTTTCGGACGAATCCTTCCGGAGGGACCCATGGCTGACCGAATACCGGGTCTACTCCAATCAGTTCATAAGCTACGGTCCGGACCGGAGCTTCGGGGGTGGGGATGACATCTACCCTTACTGATACAGCAGGCAGAATGAGACGAATGTGCGCCCGCTTGAGACAGGTTCGCGCAGGTTTCACAGAAGGCCGGGTTGTGGCTGCATTCGATACGGGATCGGCCTTCACCAAGGCCGTCAGGCTCGAATGGAAGGGCGACCGGCCGGTTATAGTCCGGGCGGAATGTGTCGAGGCGGGACGATTCGACGCTGTGGCTGCTGTGGGGGCAAACGCCCAGATTACCGTGGGCGGCCTCGGAGGCTATCGGACCAGAACCGGTATGCATAGATTCCCATCCATGCCGGCCAAAGACTTGAAGCGGGTTGTCGAGCGGAATATTACGAAGGAGTATGACGTTCGACCGGTTATCTCATTTGCAACTGTCCCCGGCGGAGCCGGTACCGCCGTATTGGCTGCGTCGGCGCCGGAGCCGGAAGTAAGAGAGAGGATCGGCGACCTTGGGGCTAACGGCATCGCCGTAGATGATCTCTTCCCCGAAGCCGCGGCGTTGTGGGCCTGCCTTAGGTACTGCGAACCGGAGACGGATGATGCAGTGACCGGGCTCATAAACGTGGGTGAGACCCATTCACAGATCATCATAGTGGACCACGGCCGTCTCGTGTTCTCGCGGATTCTCAATATGGGCATAGCCAACTGGGTGAGTTCCATCTCTGAGATCACAGGTATCCCGGAGTACAGCGCCCGCAGGCATATACTCGAGCAGGGTATCGACATTTCGCGGCTGCCGGAGGACCTGGATCAATGCCGGCCGGTCGAAGCCCTAAGGGACCGCATTGAGAGCATGGCACATGAGATCTTGCGATCGCTGGTCTTCACATCGGAAAGAATGAAGATCCCACTGGCGGGAAATCTCTTCATCTGCGGTGGCGCGGCTCTGATTAGCGGATTCGCGGCGGCTCTTGCCGCGGAAACCGGCTTGCCGACGCATATTCTGGATCCGCTTGAGCCGGGGCGCGCGGATCATCCCGACCTCGACCGGGAGAATGGGCCCGCGTTCTGCGTGGCCGTGGGTCTTGCCCTGCTGGCTCGGGACCAGAGGATTCTAAGTCTCATGCCGGAGGACCTTCGCTCCAGAAAGACAAGGAGAACAAGGACGGCGGCAATTCTTATCGCAATCGGTACTATCTTGGTGACGCTGGCAATCGGTAGTACCACTCTCAAGAGAACCCATGCAATCTACACCAAGGCCATCAACTCCCAACGCGCAGTCGCCTGCGCCCTCGAAGAGAGGTTTCAACTCGCGGACGAGGCCGATGCCCAGGTCTTAAGACGGCGGGAGCGCCTCCACCAATATCGGGCTGTGAGGAGGCCACAGCCGAGATGGGGCGATATCTTCAAAGAGCTCACTGCTGACGTACCTCAAGGGGTCTATTTCGACCGTCTGACCCTTACCTCCGGCGATGCCGGCGATGCCGGTGCAGTCAGGACATGGAGTCTCTCCGGCCGCGGGCTTGTGGCCGACAGCGATAAAGCACACGTGCTCCTCGGCGCCATGAAGGAATCTCTGGAGGCATCCGACTTGTACAGGGAGGTTGGGATCGTCCCGATGGCGTACGCCGCCGCCTGGATAGGCGGCCGGGCCGCCGCTGGCGCTGTTTTCGCTACCGGGGCCATTGCCCTGGCCCTGGTCGCCGTGGCAGGTAGCGCAGTACTGGCTGT
>CAZRAU010000068.1:0-17703 GCA_964598025.1 uncultured bacterium | reverse complement strand
ACTACAGCAGATAGCCTGTTCCTTACCCCCAATGCCGTGGGCCAGGTGCTGCTGGCCGCTCCTCCTATCAGGGGACCGGTAACGGCAGCTCCGGACCCGACGCAGGAGTGGGTATCCAAGAACTACTGGGACTGGAACAATGATGTATCGGGCCCTCAGGATATATTCGACCGCCTCGCCGGCATCTGGGAAAACGAGTTTCCGCCGGAGGACGACTTCGACTACAGGATCCTTAACGGCGTCGGACCCTATGATGTCACGGCGGGCCAGGTGGGTCACTTCTGGATGGCCTATGCGCTCGGAGAAGGGTATGACGATGATGACCGCGGTACCTTCGGTATGGGCAGTCTGAAGGATCATATCGCCGCCGCCGTGGACTTCTACGAGGGCGGCATGGTGATCCCCGAAGAGGACTATCCTCCGAAGGCGCCCGATCTCAATCCCGACCTTGATGTGGACGTGACGGCCGACCAGCTGACCGTTCACTGGTCGCCTTACACCAACATCCCCGCGCCCGGCGCGCAGGCCGACACTTTTAACGTCTATACCAGCAACGTAAGCAAGCTCGGGCCCTGGGACCTGCTCGAGAGTTTCGGGAGCGGCACTACCCAGACGGTCCTCACGCTTCCCCCGGGCTTCTACACATATGTGTGGGTCGAAGCATTTGATCACGAGACCCAAAACGGAAGTAACCCATATGCTCTTACCAGCCGGATCTGGGAGCGGGACAGCAGTGGCAGACTCCGCGCGAATGAGAACACCATCGTCGGGGTCATCGGATCGACGCCCGCCGAAAGCGACCTGGACAAGATCACCGTCGCCCCCAACCCCTACATCGGGTCGAATGCGGCGGAGCTCACCGAATACGAAACACTTTTGGGCTTCCACTATCTGCCCGAGAAGTGTGACATCTATATCTACACGCTCTTGGGCAATCTTGTAGATCTCATCCATCACGATTCGCAGTCGGGTTCGGAATTCTGGGACATGACCACCCGGACCCAGGAAGCGATCTCTTCGGGACTCTATGTCTACCGTGTCGTCTCCGACAGCGGAGATGAGAAGATAGGTAAATTTGCGGTTATAAAAGGGCAAAGGTAGCTCTTTTTGAGGATATATCTTTTGGCTCAAACGAACGGAGGATAGAGCGATGAGAAAGACGATCGTCGTTGCGATGATTCTTCTCGTGGCGCTTGCCGGGATGGCTCTTGCCCAGTCCAGCGACAGGGCCGGAAGCATCGGCGCGCTGTTCCTTAAGCTCGGCATGAGTCCGCGGGCGGCCGCAATGGGACGTGCCTATGTGGGCATCTCGGACGATGTGTCCGGGGTGTTCCTCAATCCTGTGTCCATCATGAATATCGAGGGCAACCAGGTCTTCTTCTCCGACCTGGAGTATATGGTGGACATGAGGGCCATGGCCGGAGTGGTCTCGTTCCCGATGCCCGAGTATATAGGCGGCCGGGGAGCCATTCACTACACGGGTTTCTTCTCCGGCAGTATGGACAAGACCACTGCGACCGATATCGACGGCTCCGCTACAGCCGAGACTTTCAACTGGAACGAACTGGCGGTCGGGGTGACCTACGCCAAGGCGTTCACGGACAGGTTCTCGGTCGGCATAGGGGCGAAGTACGTCCGGACCGACGTGGCCGATTTCTATGCCCACACCGTGGCTTTCGACGTGGGGACCATGTACCGGACCGGCTGGCGAAACCTCAGGCTCGGAATGTCCACCACCAACTTCGGCCCCGACATGAAGTTCAAAGGTAAGTACGACAACACGTATATCAGCAGCGTCTGGCAGGTGGTGGTACAGGAGGAGTATGGCTACTATGCTCTGCCCATATCCTTCCAGGTCGGCATAGCCGATGAGATCTACCAGACCGACATGATGCGGATAACAACTGCGATCGATTACAGCCATCCGAATGACCTGGCGGAGCGCGTGCATATCGGCCTCGAATACGCCTATGACGAGATGTTCTTTCTCAGGGGCGGGTTCTTCGCAGATATGGACAAGAGTGATATCAAGGATCCCATCGACCCCGACGACACGGCACTCGACCGGTTCAAGGAATTCCGCTTCGGGGCCGGGTTCAAGTACATGAACTTCGCGGTGGACTATGCATGGCAGAATCTGGAGGATCTGGAGAGCGTCCATAGACTGGCCGTGACCTACGGTTTCTAACGGGCATCCGCCCTAAGGTATAGCATTGCCACCGACCGGGGCCGGGAGTATCCGCATGGCCCCGGAAGTGCAGCGGGACCCCCAAGGACCCCAATAAATACGGCTTGCACATGACCGGTCATACCGCCACCCATCCGGTTCCACGCACAATACGTTACACCATAACAGACGGGCGGAACTTGACAGCCGGCCGGATGTGTGATAAACTTTCAGTATCTTCTGAAAGGAGCGAATATTGGGCGAGGGACACGTCGAGCAGTTCATCGAATCCTGGGGATCCCTCGGTGTCTTATGGGGAATCAACCGATCCATGGCCAGAATCCATGCATTCCTGCTCACATCAGAGGACCCGAGGGATCTTGATGCGATAGCAGAATCGCTCCAGATAAGCCGGGGCAATGCCAGCATGTGCCTGAAGGAGCTTCGCAATTGGGGCATCATTCAGAGGGTACACCTGGCCGGCGACCGGCGCGACTACTATGTCGCCGAGCCCGAGGCCCTCAAGATGTTCTTCGAGATCGGCCGCGAGCGAAAGAAGCGGGAATTCGATCCCGCTCTCAATGCCGTCCGCCTGCTGCTTGCCGAAGGCGATACGGAGAAACACAAGGGCACGCACAGACGGCTGACCGGTATCGAGCGCATGATGACCACCATAGACCGGATCCTCAATAAGGTCCTCGAAGATGAGAGGATGACCAAGGCGGTGCTCAACATCCTCAAAGGCTTCGTCGCCAAGTGACGACCTCGACGCCGCGTCGAGATGCCATACAGAATTGATTTTGACTCTGCGCTCGCCATTCGCTCGCCCTTAAGGCTCACATTGGTCGTGACAGGAGTCACGACACTACGGTGCGAACGGCTCCGACCCATAAGTGGTCCGATCAGAAGGTGCCGGAGGTTCTTTCGGCCTCGTAGGACCTAAGCCACATGTTGGTCACATTTATGCCGTATTTCCCCGCTTCCGTAGCCAGAAGATCGAGGATCACGCCGGTCACCTTCTGGGGGCCGACATCGGGCTCATACAGCCCGTAGGCGTCCCCATAATCCCTGAGAAAACTCGAAATCAGCGGTGAGACCACCTTCTCCATGTAGGCACCGTCATATGCCCTGTGGAGTGAGACTATGCTGTCGCGCGCAACACTTACAAACAGGACGGCGTCGAAGTGGATCTTCGCGCCGGGCCCCTCATCGAAGATCTCCACACGGACATCGCGGCATTGCAGGGGATAGGCGGTGACCCCGTGCCAGGGGGGCCTGAGGTGAAAGCCATGATCCAGGAGCCTCAGCGAGTCTCCCGCTTCGAGCACACCGACATAGCCCCGGTGGGTATATTGACCGAAGGACACGAGCAACGTTACCACTGCGCATGTCGCAATTATCACGATCTTCTTTGCCACGGGTTTCCTAGCGAGGCTGGGATGTTTTGATAAACTTATAGAAATCGCCGTCGGTGGAAAGTATAAGCGAGGTCTCGGAATCCAGGGTGTTCTTGTATATCTCCATGGTCTGCAGGAACTCATAGAATGACCGGGTTTCCTGGGACCGGTCGTAGGCGGCGGCATATATGCGGGTGGCCTCGGCATCGGAGTCGCCCCGGATCTCGCGTGCCTGCCGGTAGGCCTCCGATTGGATGAGCTTGAGCTCCCGCTCTTTCTCTCCCCTGATCCTGGAGGCTTCTCCTTCACCTTCGGATCTGAACCGGTCTGCAATCCGCCTTCGCTCGGCGATCATCCGTTCATAAACCTTCTGCCGGACTTCCTCGACATAATTGATGCGCTTGAACTGAACATCGAGAATCTCGATGCCAAGATCAGCGGTGCGAGGCTTGGCGTTGGTGAGCACCTCCATGCGGATTTTGTCCCGCCCTATGTTGATCCGTACGAGCCCGGTTTCATCCCGCGTTTCCAGCTCGCTCTGTTCGGCCTCTCTGTTGGTATTGCGGATCACTTCGAGCAGATTGTGGTTGGCGATCGCATTCCGGGTCTCGCCGTCCAGGATATCGTCGAGCCTGGTCTGGGCGCCGCGCTCGTCCCTGAGGCGCTGGAAGAAAAGCAGCGGATCGGTTATCCGCCACCGCGCATACATGTCCACCCAGATAAAGCGCTTATCCTTGGTAGGAAGCTGGTTGGGATCGCCGTCCCATTCGAGGAACCGCTTCTCGAAGCGGTTTGCCTTCTGAACCAGCGGGACTTTGATCTTCAGCCCCGGGGTATTGATGGGATCGCCGATCGGCCGTCCGAACTGGGTTATGATGACCTGCTCATACTCCCTCACAACGTAAAGACTGCTTCCCAGCACGACCAGCACGATAATTCCCAGGACTATGAAAGCCGCAAACCTCATCAGGCCGTACCCTCCGCGGAGTCCATGTCCTGTCGAAAAGCCGGTCTCATCACTCCTTGCTTCCTTCCTTGGGTTTTGCCGCATCGAGGTTGAGCAACGGGAGCACGTTCTTCAGGTCTTCATCAACGATGAACTTGTGTGAGACTTTGGGAAGTATCTCATTCATGGTCTCAAGGTAGATCCGTGTCCGTGTAACCTCAGGCGCCCTGCGGTATGCCTCATAGAACGCCACAAAGCGGGCCGAATCCCCTCGGGCCCGGTTCACGCGATCAAGTGCATATCCCTCTGCCTGCCGTATGGTCTGCTCGGCTTCACCCCTGGCCCTGGGGACCACCTTGTTGTAGTCCGACTGGGCCTGATTGATCAGCCGCTCTTTTTCCTGCTGGGCTTCGTTCACTTCGTTGAATGAGGGTTTGACGGGATCGGGAGGATTCACATCCTGGAGCACCACCTGTTCCACCTTTATCCCGGTCTCGTACTGATCGCAAAGCTCCTGGAGCGTCTGCAAGACAAGATCGGCAATCTCCTGGCGGCCAACCGTCAGCACCTCATTGACCGTACGATCTCCGACCACCAGGCGCATACTGGCCTCCGACATGTCACGGAAAGTATTCTCAACGTTTCGCACGCGGAAAAGATACTTGTACGCATCGACAATCCGGTACTGCACGACCCATTCGACCACCGCCGCATTGAGGTCTCCGGTCAGCATGTTGGACTCACCGGTGAACCCCCGCGTGGTGTACTCGCTCCGCACCCCCGCCCGCAAGGTCCGGAAGCCGAATTCCTCCTTGAGCTGACGTTGGATGGGGACGTTTATGGCCTGTTCGATGGTAAAGGGAAACTTGAAATGAAGGCCGGGATCGGTGCTCCGAACGTACTTGCCGAGCCGCAGTACGATGCCCACTTCTTCGGGATCCACCGTATAGATGGCTGAGACCAGAAAGAAGATCACAAACAGGGCCAGCGCGCCCCAGAGCACTAGCCTGCCGGTGTTTGCGGGCAGGCCCTTGGGCCTTGGGGGCAGAGAGAGGCTCTTGAAATCGAAGTGCTCCCCTAACTCATTATCATTCATAGATCCATTTCCCCGGCGCTGTCGCCGTTGCAATAACCGCAAAAACCCTACCACATCTGCAACTCCACGCAAGGGATTTCTGAATTATTCTCGCTATGTGACCTTGTTCTTGGGCTCCAAACGTGATTCGGGTTCGAGCGTTTCCGGTCTGCGGAACGTCTGTCGCACAGGCTTCAGACCCCGGCGCGAGCCGGCACACGAAGTCATAGCGTTGCGGCGAACCGAGACAGGCAACGTCGGGCATGGAAACCCGACGGTACAAGGACCGGGAAGCCCGAACACCTGGTGCGGATGGAGGGCCTCCCGCCGCCCGGACATCACAGCGTCCTCGCTCCTGTGAGGACGAATGCCGCGGGCGAGCGCATTTCACCAGGCCCGGCCAAAAGCTGCTTGACAGCCCTGCCTTGCCTATCGTATCGTCCATCCAGATTCCTCTAGAGGCTGATTGAGCCTCGTAGAGGTGCTTGAGCGAGGCACCCCGTGAGAGCCGTATCCGATCACGACGACTCGGTACCGTATGTGGCGCTTGATCATCGGCGGGGGCGCTCGGTGCGGTGCCTGCTGGTGCGTCGAACCCGCCCGTCGCGAGATTACTGCGGGGCAGATTGGGGTTTATGATGAGAATCCTCTTGGTAAGCCCGCCGGCCGGCTTTTCCTATCGCGTGCTGGGGGTCAGCCGCCCACCGCTCGGCCTGGCATACATGGCCTCCGTACTCAGAGACAAGTATGACGTAAGCATCATCGATTTCAACGTCGAGCCCGGACCCTGGTCCGAGTATCCCTATGGTGACTACGATGTCGTGGGGATCTCAGTCGATACGTCGAGGTGCCCGGTCGCGTTTGAGATCGCCCGAGCGGCAAAGGAACACGGCCCCACCGTGGTTGTGGGTGGGCCTCATGTCAGCTTCATGGCCGAGGAGGCCCTGGCAACAGGAGTAATAGACTACGTTGTCCGAAACGAGGGTGAGTATTCGTTTCTATCCCTGGTGGAGTTTCTCACCAAAAGCAGACCCTTCGAGCAGGTCAGGGGCGTGTCCTATCTGGCTGACGGCCGGGTTATCAGGACCCCCGATGCTCCCTTCATCCATGACCTGGACTCGCTGCCCTTCCCGGCAAGGGACCTTCTACCCTTGGACCTCTACAGAGAGAAGATGAACGGTCGCTTGATGACCACCATGGTCACATCCAGGGGCTGCCCCTTCAACTGCGACTTCTGTTCCTCCTCGGAGTTCTTCGGTGTGCGCTGGAGAGCGAGGTCGGTAGAGAACATGCTTGAGGAGATCGACATCATCCATAACAAGCACGGCTACGGCGCCCTCTCATTCGTGGATGACAATTTCACCTTGAATCCCGAACGCGCCATAAAGGTCTCCGAGAGCATAAACGCCAAGGGATGGGACCTGGTTTGGGCCGCGATGACGCGGGTAGACACCGTGGTCAAACACCCCGAGATGGTGCGTGCCATGGCCAGGGCCGGTTTCAGCTGGACGTTCATCGGCTTCGAAAGCGGTAGTCAGGAAATGCTCGATGCTTACGGCAAGAAGGCCGGCCTCGAGGATGCTCGTCGCGCAATTGTCATCCTAAAGGAAAACAATGTCAGAGTGACCGGGGCCTTTATCCTCGGAGCCCTGGGTGAAACCGAGGAGATGATCGAGAGCACCATAGAGTTCGCAAAAGAACTCGACCCCACCAGAGCTCAGTTTTCCCTGCTCACACCCTACCCTGGGGCCGCTCTCTATAAAAGAGTGGCAGATCGCCTCCTCACCAGGGACTACAACCTGTATTCAGGGATGTACCCGACAATAAGGCTGGATGACATATCTCCCGAGCGGCTGACGCGGTTGTTGATATCGGCTTATTCGTCGTTTTACGGCCGGCCTGGTAAGGTTCTCGAGAACGGCTCCTACATATGCCGTATGGTCCCGAGCATAACCAAGTATTTCGCTAACAGGCTTATTGTCGACGAAACCAAGAGCGCCTGCCGCGCTTGCGTCAGTGCCGGCAAGCAGGTCGCGAATCTCTATAAGATCCTGACTTGAGCCGGGCTCTGTTACCCGTGTCTCCGCTGTGGTGGCATTTTCCGGCAGGCCCGGATTACTCACAAACCTCGTGTTCTTGGCCAGGTATATATGGTCTTGACCTCGAATAGGGGTAGGCGTATATTAGGTAGTGGTAGTCACCGCAAACGTTTGAGGAAGATGCGAGTAGAGATTATCGAGACCAGCCGCATTGACAGTCGAACCCCCAGATCTGCGCGTAGTGGAGGTGAGAATGCGCGAATCTGGAAGTGCTGAGGACCGCTATCGCAGGTCCCGGAAATTCTGGTGAACGGCACTGTGTCCTGGAAAGCCCGACCGATTGGATCTAACAGAAGAGCGGCTGACGGTCCTGTCCAATCAAGTCGAGATCAGAGCCCGGCTTGTCTGTTCACACTAACGAGGAGCAGGAGATGAATATCTACGTCGGTAATCTGGCGGATGGTACAACCGAAGACGAATTAAGACAGGCCTTTGAGCCTCACGGGCAAGTTACCTCGGCCAGAATAATCACAGACAAGTTCAGCGGTCAGTCGAGGGGGTTCGGATTCGTAGAGATGGCAAACAACGACGAGGCGCAAGCTGCGATCAACGCCCTTAACGGCAGTGATCTAAAGGGTCAGATGCTCAGGGTAAACGAGGCCCGGCCTCGCGCCGAGGGTGGTCGCGGCGGTGGTGGCGGTGGGCGACGTGGCGGCGGTGGTGGTGGCGGTCGGCGTGGTGGAGGGGGTGGACGCCCGGGCGGCGGCGGTGGCGGCGGCGGCGGCCGACGTCCCTGGTAGAAGTGTAGCAACATACAGAATCGGCAATTAAGGCGGCGGCTCACTTGATTCGCTCAGGATTAAGTAAGCCGTCGCCTTAATTGGACCGTCTTGACAGCGCGTCCGCACTTTCGTATGGTGCGGATGCGGCTACATATCCGCGTGCCATCCATCGGAAGGCACAGAAAAGTCCGGGGCGAGAGCGACAGCGCAAGGGCAGAAGACATCATGAACGACAAAGAGCCTCCCTTCCCCGATAACCCCAGCGACTTTGGCCCGTTTTTCCTCGGAGACCGCCTGGTGGAGCCGGCCCTTAACCGAATATCACACGGTGAAGAGGCCGTCCAAGTCGAGCCCAGAATAATGCATGTCCTTGTATGCCTGGCCGGCAGGGCGGGCGAGGTCGTATCCAGGACCGAGCTTCTCGACACAGTCTGGAACAAGGTGCTGGTAAACGAGGAGGCGCTCACTCATGCGATCTCGCAGTTGAGAAAGGTGCTTGATGACGACCCCCGATCGCCCCGCTTCATCCAGACCATTCACAAAACCGGCTACCGGCTGGTCGCCCCGGTTACTTTCGGGACCTCGCCGGGGCGGGATGCGGTGCAGGAGAGCGCCGGGGTGGGGGCGCCGGAGGAGGCGCATCCGAAGCGTTTCGCACGAAAGCTCGGGGCGCTGATAGGAGGCAGTGCCGTCGTGATAGTCGCCATCGCAGCCATGGCGATTCTGCCCGGCTTGCGGTCATCCATCCCCCCAGCACCGGTGCCGCTTGAGACCATACCGTTTACCAGCTACTCCGGGCGGGAGATATGCCCCGCGATATCGCCCGACGGCAGCCGCGTGGTTTTCTCCTGGAAGGAAGGCGATGAGGGAAACTATGACCTTTTCATGAAGCAGCGCAATACCGAGACACCGCTGCGCCTGACCGAGACACCCGGTGATGAATACTATGCCGTGTGGTCGCCGGACGGCACGGAGTTTGCCTATGCCTTGAGCTCGGAGGAGGACGGCGGCATCTATGTTATGCCTGCGCTCGGAGGCGCACCCCGTAAGGTGGTCGACACCCCCCGGAGTATCGCCGGCATCGATTGGTCTCCGGACGGACGCCTTCTGGCATACGGTTCGAGGCCGGGGCCGGGAGAACCCCTGCGCATTTTGCTTCACTCGACTGTCACCGGCGAGAGCCGCGTTCTAACTTCGCCGGTGAGCCAATCCAGGGGTGATTATCTTCCCGCATTCTCCCCCGACGGGGCGCGGGTGGCTTTTGTTCGCGGCGATAGAATCGGCCTCCAAGACATCTTCACCATATCCATCGAAGGGGGCGAGTCCGAGCGCATGACCCATTCCCAGCACTACGTAGCCGGCCTCGATTGGACGCCCGACGGGAAGGCCCTGGTCTTTTCCTCGGGCCCGACTAGAGCTGCCGACTTAAGGCTCTGGCGGCTGTCGCTCAGGGATGGGTCGCTGACATGGCTTCCGACGACCACACACAGGCCGGTGCGCCCGTCGGTCGCACTCGGGGGTGGGGAAATGGTATACGAGGAGTATTCGGTCGACTCCGATATTCTAAGGGCTCCGGTGAGTGCGGAGGCCGGAGAAGCCGTTCCCATCATCGCATCAACCCGCCATGACTACGGCCCTCAGTATTCGCCCGGTGGCAACTTCATATGCTTCATATCTACTCGAACCGGGAGCCCCCAGGTCTGGGTCTCGGACAAAGACGGCGGCGGTCCGCGGCAGCTCACGCGCTTCGAAAGCGCCTACATAGAGAACCCTTGCTGGTCATATGACGAGCGGCATGTGGCATTCAGCGCGGCGCCCGGGAACCATATCGATATCTACGTCGCAGACGTCGTGACCGGCAAGGTAGAACGGCTTACGACGTCGGATCGCCATGAGAAGTGTCTTGGCTGGTCGCGAGACGGCCGGTGGCTTTATTGCAAGTCCGACCGGGACGATGCGTGGTGGTTATGGAAGATGCGTACCGATGGAAGCGAGACGGTAGATATCATGGATAAGGATGTCTTCCGGCTGGCAGAATCCCCCGGCGGAACACGCCTCACCTATTCAAGAGCCGATACCTCTGGGGTATGGTCGGTATCGGCCGATGGGACGGGCGAGCAGTGCATCGTCGACGAGCCGGGGACCGTGGTGCCGTGCGGATGGCGTGAGACCGAGAAGGGGATCTACTTCTTCAACATGGAGGATGGCGCTCTGAATCTCTGGTTTGAGGATGCCGCAACAGGGAAAGCTTCGATGCTCGTCTCGGCCGGCGACTTCTTCGCAGTCAACCTGGATGTATCCCCCTCCGGCGATGCCGTCATTTTTGACCGCCAGGAGCCCGTGGGCTCCGATCTCGTCCTGGTTGAGGATTTCTAGCCCGTCTGCGGGCGCCGGCGCGGATGCGGCGGTCTGCTTCATGCCGAAACCGTAACATGCGTGGCATGGGGGGACATCGCCCCCGGGTTCTTCATTGACTCCGCGCGGATATTAGCCGGACCCGGTGGACCGCCTCACTCGGCGTCAGGTTTCGGGGCCAGGTGCTTCTTGATCCATGCGACTCTGTCGGCGGGGCCTTTGAGTTTCTTATCCCAGTCCGGTGCGGGTTTCCTGAAGTAGGACTCGTGTCGAAACGTTACCACGCCGGTTATGTCATCGAATACCCGCCTGGCGCCGAACATCTGCTCGAAGAAGATGGGGTAGTTGACCCGGGACGATAACTCGAGCATCTCATCTGTCCCAAGATGCGTAAGGATGGCTCCGGCGAGCGCCACCTGGTGGATGAAGATCCGGTACTTGACGTCGCCCCGGCACATCTCGGTCATCAGCGAATCCCTATATAGGGTTGTCCAGCAATCGACCCACCCTGCCATCAGGCCCCGTTCAGGCCGTACGATCATGCACCCGGCATTGAAGTATGGCTTCAGCGTGTCCCCGTCGGCGGGAGTCACCATGGGAAAGAGGGAGGACTCGGGCACCGACAAGAGCTCGAAGGCCCTGCCCCAGAAAGCATCCGGCGGCTCCGCCCAGAGCAAACCGATGTTCTTGTGCATCACGGGCCGGTAGCCCAGGCTCTTTCCTTCGGGCAAGATGAACTCATCAGGCTCCTCGAGCATGACGGTATCTTCATCCAGCCAGGCCAGGATCTCTGCCGCCCCTTTGGCCTCGGCTTCCGCCTTGGCCGCAGCGAATACTTTGGCAGAGTAGTGGAACCAGGCTGCGTCTTCAGGCGCCTCGCTCGTTCTCACCTCAACATCCAGGTCCTTGAACCTGCCTGCGGTCTCCGCCTCCTGCTCCGCAAGATCCGCCGGCATATATGCCCGGATCGGCGCATCCTTGTACCTTCCCCCAAACGTCCTGATACTCTCCGCCATCAAGAGCACATTGCTGAGCGAGCCGGCATCCTCGGCGAAAGTCGCGAAGATTATCGGCTGTCTGCGGCCCTCGGCCGATGCCATGCAGGGCAGCAACGCACATGACGCGAGTACTGAGATCCACAGTGATACAAGGCTCTGCATCGGCTCATCCTCCTCTGAGATACAAACAACATAGCATTCCGCCCATGTCGATTCATCGGGCGGCGGTCTCCGGCCCCGCTCATGGCAGCGGTGCCGCTATTCCACTAGCACAGCCGTGCGCGTTATGGCCCGTCCTCCCACTTCAAGCCGCATGAAGTAGACGCCGGATGGGACCCTGGTCCCTCTGCTGTCGCGTCCATCCCAAGCCAGGCTGTACAGGCCCACACCTTTGGGCCCGTCCACCAGGGTTCGCACCGGACTGCCAGACACATCATATACTCGAAGCCTCACCTCTCCCGGAGAGGAAACCGAGTATGCTACGGTCGTAACGGGATTGAACGGGTTCGGGTAACTTCCCACTAGGCTGCCTGCCGGCTCCGGCTTCGGCGTGACTCCTGAAAACGGCGAAACTGCACATACGATGGTATTCTCGTTCGCCCGAAGATGACCCGTTCCATCTCTTTCGTACAAGCGACTGGTAAGGGCATATGGATTGCTGCACACCTGGTTGCCCGTGTCGTATGCCCGCACACAGAAATAGGTGCAGGCAGATGATAACCCGAAGCTTGTTTCCGTGACTGAGTTGTCGAATGAGATGGCCCTCTCCCACGGCCCCAACTTGCTCGAAGTGCTGGTATAGACAAAGAAACTGTCGGCCGTCACCCCGCCGGGGATATCTGTGTAAGGCGCCCAGTGGACCCTTAAGGTATCACCGGTAATATCGGCGTCCAAGTCCGGATCCAGATCGGGTGCCTGCGGCGGAATATCCGCCACCGGTATTATCATTCCGCCATCGAAGAAGACCTTGGCATCCCGGACATGTTCTACCAGAGTACCCATGTCATACAATTCGCGTGAGTCCTCGTCATAGCCCTCGCCCAGCACATAGGCCATCCAGAAATGAGCTGTATCACCCGGCGCTACGTCATAGGGGCCGACCCCATTGAGGATCCTGTAATCGTACGCCTCCGGCGGCGGGAAGGTGTTTTCCCATATACCGGCCATGCGGTCGTATGCATCCTGCGCTGATGATATATCATCGTTCCAGTCCCAGTAGTTCTTGGTTGCCCACCTCTGGGCCGTGTCGGGACCGGCCGTGATGGGCCCCCCGACCGGCGGAGCGGCCAGGAGATATTGACCGACCACATTCGGCGAGAGAAAGAGACTGTCCTCTGTCGATGGGGCCGGCGGCCGGCCGCTCGCGGGATCGTAATCCCAGTCCCGCATATAACAGAACTTAAGATCGTCATCCCAGCCTGCGTAATCATCGAAGTAGTAGTCGGGCAGGTTGACGTCACCACAGTCGCAATCGCTCAGCCAGGCCCAATAGAAGTCATCGATGGCCTTGGTGAACTCGATCCTGACATGGACAAAGACCCAGCTGTCGTAACCCCTGACACCCCACTGGTGCCACTCGTAGGTTACATCGAGCCCCAGGTCGCCGTCCCAGGTTTCACACGGTTTATCCGCCGTGTTCACATGCACCGTCACGCGGCGAAACGGGTATGGAAGACCGAGATCGGACTCCGTATCTACGACGGCGGGGGCGTCGAGGGTGTCGTACTGGTACGGATCGGATTGATGGCCATGATCGCCCTGGAACCACCAGGCGAGACTTTGCCCCTCCACGTAGCCCCCCGCCCACATACCGGCCTGCCAGACAGCGGTCTGATCCCCGCCCCCAGGGTAGTACCCCGAAATGTCATAGTAACCGACATAGCCCTTTTCGGCGATATTCGGAAACCAGAGCGCCCCTATACTCAGATCGTTCAGGTATTCATACTCCCCCATGGTCTCGGACAGATTGGGAGTCTCCCGCCCACCCGGAAACCGAGGCTTAGGCCTCGCCTCCGGCACCCCGCATAGAACAGCCAGGAGACAGGTTGCAGCGAACAGCCACTTGCACCTCTTCATGACCGCAGACCTCCCTTACCCTGAAGGCACCATCTCTTCTGTGCCAAGCATGCGTCTCGGCACCCGGCAGTCTCTTCGATGTACGGCATTGAAGCCGCTCCGTCTGTGCTCAGGGTGTGAGTCTGGTGAAAGCGAACTTGCTCAAGCGGCTTCTCAGATACATTATTCCACCTCGCAATTCTACTATACCAAGAAACCCGCCTTGCCGCAGCCGGTTATTCCGAGTCGATGTCATCAGGTACGTCTGAAGTGTCGCCCTTCACTCGTTCAAATGGCTCGTCGAAGTAGCTGTTGGGCCTCAGATACAGCTTCCCTCCGGCGTAATCGAGGATCTTGCCGTAGATCTCACCGCTCAATCCTGTGCCGAGAGACGCCGCTTCGGAGGTGTCAATACGGTGGCCCCCTCCCCGGGCGATTGCCTCAGAGCACGACTCCGCCGGAGGTTGACCCTTCGTGACCGGTCGGATATGATGTCTCTATTGGCAAGCGTGAGGAGGCATCGGACGATGGCGAAATTCGGAGGGGCATTCGATCCGCGTTTCAGGCCCAACTGGGGCAGCTACGTTTTCCAGAGCGCGCTTGCCACGGTCACAATCCTCATGGCGCTCGTGGCATTACGGCAGCAGAACCTCCTTGTGGCCGCCTCACTGGCCGCTACGGCATTTACGATATTCGCGATGCCGGGCAGTGTGTCCGCCAGGACGCGTAACGTGGTGGGCGGCCACATGGTCGGGCTGGCTTTCGGCTGTCTGTTCGCGTCCTGGGCCCTCGGTGGCGAGCTGTGGCAGGACGGTATGTATGCCCTGGCCGTCGGGTGCTCGATCTTCGTAATGGCGATCACCAACACCGAACACCCGCCGGCTGCCGGAACGGCTCTCGGAGTTGTGATAGCGGGCTTCTCGGTGCGAGTGGTGTTGGGTGTCATGATCGGTGTGGCCATCTTGGTGTCGATTCACCAACTGCTGAAGCCTTATCTGCGGGACCTGATGGCCGGTCCCGATCAATAAGGCCTTGTCGGCCGGGTGTCGAGCAGCTAAGCGCACGGGCCGAGTCAGGCTCTGATTGCACCGGGGGCTTCCCGAGATGTCGGAACCGAAGACCGGCAATCTCACCCGGACCTCAGGCACAGGCCTCACGCACTCATGTTTGTTGACGCGGCGGGGGATGTGTGATAGGATGAGAGTGAGCAGAATTGCAGTGGACGTCTTGTCTGTGAATATGCCGGCGCATGGAAGTCGCTGTCGGCTTGGGCAGCCAGGCTCCTGAGTGATCGGGAAGAGGTGGCCGATTTTCGGCCGCTCGGTCCGTCGGGCGTTACGGCGCCGTTCATCGCCGTGCTTCTGTATGCCTGCTGAGGTAAGGAAGAATGACAGGACTCCTAGCGGAGAGAGAAGTAGGAGGGGCAACCGTCATGAAGACCCTGCTCGTCACAATCGTTCTGGTTGCAGTGATAACGTTATCCGCGCTGCCGGCAAGGGCCATGCCGCTATCGCCGAAGGCCATAGAGAAGGCGCAAAGGGACGGTGTCCTACTCCCCGATCGGCTCTTGGCTCCACCACCGCCGCAGGTGGACAGGCCGGGCCCGATTCCGCCGCTCGGACACTCGGGGGCGTACAAGGTTCTCATCATCTGCATCGAATTCAGCGACTCTGGAAATACGTACACTACCACCTCCTTCGACAACATGGCTTTCGGCCCGTGGGCCACCGGCTCGATCAACGACTATTACACCGAGATATCCTACGGTAACCTAACCCTCTCGGGCAATGTCTACGGCTGGTACACGGCCGGCCAGAGTCGCGATTACTACGGAAACGGCCAGAAGGGCTGGGGTACCTACCCGCGGAACGCCGCTAAGCTCGTGGAAGAGGCCGTGGACGCCGCCCAACTCGGCGGCTGCGACTTTTCGCTTTACGACAATGACGGTGACGGCGAAGTGGAATCCATGTTCATAGTGCACTCGCATGAAGGCTGCGAAACCAGTCTCAACACCAATGACATTCAGAGCCACAAGAGCAGCATCACTCTTATGGGCGGCACGGCCAGAAACTATGACGGCGTGACAATCGATACATATGTATGCGTACCGGAATTGCAGTCGAAGTCCCCTCTGAAGCATGTGGAGATCGGCGTATATTGCCACGAATACGGCCATGCTCTCGGGCTTCCGGACCTCTACGATGCGGGGCGCTGGTGCACGGGCACCACGGGATGGGGTATCGGAGCCTGGGGTCTCATGGGCTTCGGCGGCTGGGGAGGCGACGTAGTATCCCCCGATAGCCCGACCCACATGTGCGGGTGGTCCAAAATGAAGATGGGCTGGATAACCTACTGGCCCAACTGCAACGCGAGCCCGGGTGCCGTCGGCACGCTCTGGCGCCTGGAGGACTACCCCCATGTCTTCAAGATCGGGGCCGATATGCAGTATACGGAGTACTTCCTGGTAGAGCTGCGGGATTCGGCTTACGGTTTCGACAGGAGTCTCGTGAAGCGCGGCCTTCTCATCTATCACGTGGACGATGACCAGTACATGGAGAACGACTGTGAGAGCGGCAGCGGCTGTCCATCCAATTACAACTTGATGGTGGCGATCGAGCAGCCGGACAACTCGTATGACCTAGACTGCGGAACTACGGGCAACTACGCCGACAGGGGTGACATGTATCCTTACGGGACGGCCGAGTTCAGCCCTACGAGCAGCCCTTCGTCCTCCAACAACGAGGGCTTCATCTCGGGGGTCACGGTCAGGCCTGTGGTGGTGGCCTCTAACGGCCTCTTTGCGGACGTTTACTTGGAGGGCCCTGCGTGCTACCCGCAATGCGTGTACGACGACGGCTATTACGACATCCAGTACAGCTGGGGAAGCAACAACAGCGGCTTCGCCGTGAGATGCACGCCTGCTGGATATCCCTCAAAGGTGCGCGGGTTGCGCATCATGACCGGCAATTCGTACTCTCCCGATTTCCAGTGGAGAATCTGGGATGATACGGGTGCAGGCGGCACACCGGGTAACCCGCTCACCCCGGTCCACACTACGACCGGGGCGAGTGCCTATGAATGGACGTACTGCGACGCCCTCAGTGATACGGTCGTCGTGGACTCGGCGAGTTTCTGGGCGGTATACATCGAATACAACAACTCCAAAATCTGCTCGGACAACAGCTCGACATGGTCGGGAAGAACCATGTATTACTACCTTGGGAGTTTCAGTCCGGATAATGGCGCCAGCGGCAACTACATGATCCGCGCGGTGTATGACTCACTCTTCTGCGCGGGCGTTCCCGGCACGCCGGCACCCGCGGTGGCGGCCACGGTGAGCCCCAACCCGTTCAGAATAGAGGCGAGGCTATCGTTCGCTTTGGATCGGCCGGCGAGGGTCGCTATCGTGATCTACGACATCATGGGGCGGCGCGTGAGGAGTGTGGCAGACAAAGCGTTCGAGGCCGGCCCGCACTCCCTTGTTTGGGATGGTACGGACTCTCACGGCGAGAGCGTGAGCCCGGGCATATACTTCTACAGATTCGTCACCCGCGACCGAGCCTATACGGGCAAGGTGACTCTGCTGAGATAGCCTGGGGCCGCGCAACATGACATGAAATAGAAGATTCTCGCGTTGTTGCCCTTCCACACGGGACCGGTGCCGATTCATTGGTCGGAGGCGCCAGCCGCTGTGCTCCTGCCCGATGCCGTTGCGCTCATCTCGCCGCCGAGGGGTACGCTCATTCCAAGCCGCTCCCACCTGAAGGTCAAACTCATGATCTATCTGACCCTGAAGAAGCTCCTTGGCTTCCTTCAATGCCTTCGCCTCTACCTCTTCCCAAAACATCGCCTTATGAATCCGCTTGAGTTCCCGCCATTCTGTGCTACT
>CAZRAU010000067.1:0-18141 GCA_964598025.1 uncultured bacterium | reverse complement strand
TGCCATCATCTGTTACCCTGGCCGACGTCGATGGGGACGGTGACCTTGAGATCATCATCGGCTCGAAGGATGAGAGCGTCCATATGTGGCATCATGACGGGAGTGTGGCGCCCGGTTGGCCGAAGAGGACCGGTGACGAGGTCTGGTCCGCCGCTGCCGTCGTCAACTTCGATGCCGATCCGGAACTGGAGATCCTGATCGGTTCTGATGATGGCTATCTGTACGCCTGGAACATGGATGGAACCGGTGTCACACAGACCAACGGCAAGTTCAGGCAGCCGCATGGTTATATCAGGGGAGCCCCCGCAGTGGACGATCTGGATGGCGATCTCGATATGGAAGTCGTCGTCGCAAACTCTTATGGCCAAGTGTGGGTCTGGCATCATGACGCGACAGGCTGGCTAGAGCCCAACGGTTTCTTTGCCCAGGTAACCGGGGGCATCTATGGTTCACCTGTGATTGCGGACATAGACGGGGTTGAAGGTCTGGAGATCGCGGTCGGCACGGTCCTGGGGAATGTGTATGTATGGCACGTCGATGGGACCGGCTACCTTGATTCGACCGGCCTTTTCGCCTCGACAGGTGCGATTTTCGGCAGTCTTGCAGTCGGGGATGTCGACAATAACGGTGACATGGAGATCATCTGCCCGTTGCAGTACGGGAGGAACATCAAGGTCTATGACCACGACGGCACCCTGCATACGGGTTGGCCCAGGAGCCTGGACGGCGATATTCTTTGCTCGCCGGCATTGGCTGAATTAGACGGGGATGGGAAACTGGACATCATTGCGGCGGGCTACCGTGGTGACCTGGAAGACACCGCAAGCGTTTACGTCTTTTCCGACCGGGGGGTCATCAGACCAGGCTGGCCCAAGGGTTGCGAGGCCGATTTCTACGCGTCCCCGATAGTGGGCGACATAAGCGGGGACGGAGAGCCGGATATAGTGATTGCGGGAGTGGACGGCAGTATATATGCGTGGCATGCTGATGGGACGCCGGTCAACGGATGGCCGCGGTATGTGGTTTATGCATTCAACGGTACGCCCTCACTCGGAGATCTGGACAATGACGGTGATGTGGAGGTCGTGGCCGGTGGTTACGACGCCGACGTCCATGTTTACGATTTGAGCGTTCCTTACGACAAGACAAGCATGCAATGGCCGAGGATGAATCACGACCTATACAATAGCGGGCTCTATGGGGGGCCTTCTCGATCAGGTATTGAACCGGGTCTCGAGGAAGATGTCCCGGTGCGGCTCATGCTGTCGGGCTACCCGAATCCTGCGAAGGCATCGGTCAACATAAGACTGGGTGTCCCGTCAAGCGGGTCGGCCGACAGATTCGAAGTTGAAGTGTTTGACGTGCGTGGCCGCCGCGTGAAACAGGTTTACGGCGGTCATCTTGACCCCGGTTTCCACGAATTCCGTTGGGACGGCACCAACCAGGCCGACCGCAGGGTCTCCAGCGGCATCTACTTTCTGAGGGTCAACTCGGGTCATGGTAGTGCCGATGGGAAAGTGGTACTTGTGAGGTAGAATGTGCGGAAATTCATGGCACGGTCCTGCGGTAGCGGTGGGTTCAAGCGCGAGGATTTCGCCTCTATCGGCGAGAACGTCATTATCGAAGAAGGCGTCCTCGTGTTTGAAGCAAAACACATAAGCATCGGTTCCAATGTCTATATCGGGCATCATGCCATCCTGAGAGGTTATGACCGGAGTGAGATGATCATAGGTGATGACACCTGGATCGGCCAATTCTGTTACATGAACAGCGCCGGGGGCGTGGAGATCGGCTCGCGTGTGGGGATCGGCCCCGGCGTCAAGATCATGTCATCCAAGCACGGTGAGGAAGGGCGCGATGTGCCCATTCTGTTGTGTGACCTGGAGTTTGCCGGCGTGGTTATCGAGGATGATTGTGACATAGGCATGGGTGCAATCGTACTTCCGGGTGTCACGGTAGGGCGGGGAAGCCAGGTTGGGGCGGGCGCCGTAGTTACGAAGGATGTGCCGCCTTATGCGGTCGTGGCCGGAGTGCCGGCACGCAAGATACGGGAGCGCCCGGATAGGGCCAAGACATAGCCCGCACCACTCACTAGTCCTCTGCTGCGGTGTCACGTACGCCGCCGGTATCTGCATCTCCCTCACCTCGCGACGGGGTTTGTAACCAAGCTCGGCCGGGCTAACTCCATAGCCTGTAACATATAGAAGAATTCTGCAAATCTTTCCCCCTCAAGCCAAAAATTCCCTTGACAGGGCCAGGCTTGGTTGATAGCATGGTGGTCCATAGCGGCTAGAAGCGGTGTATTAGAAGGGACTAAGAGGAGCGAAGCGGCGTTGTCGAGTCTTATCGGCGGTTTCACACACTCTGTGGACAAAAAGGGGCGTTTCAACGTTCCTGCACAGATCCGTGCCGGTTTGGCCGCCTCAGCCGACGCTACCTTTGTTGTATCCAGGGGCCCGGAGGGCTGCCTGGATGCCTACCCTCAGGATGAGTGGAATAGACGCGTGCGGGTCCTCAGATCCATACCCAACAAGAAGCAAGGGCGTTATTACAAGCGCCGGATTCTGGGCGCGGCGGTCCTTTGTAAGATGGACGTGCACAATCGCATTCTGATACCGCCCGAGATCCTGCGCGAAGTCGGGATCGAAGGCCGGGTTTTGATATTGGGCCAGCTGGACCATCTGGAACTGTGGGATCCTGAAGCGTACGGACGTTACACCGGGTCCCACGACATCCCAATCGAGGACGTGCTCGAGGAGATCGAAGACCAGGTCAACCGTGACGTCCACGATCGCAGAAGTGAATGATCGAACGTGGCTCCGGGGAGGGCGGCGACATATGGCATGTGCCGGCGATGGCAGACGAAGTGACCTGGCTTCTGATAAGGGACACTACCAGGATCATAGTGGATTGCACTCTGGGTCTGGGTGGACACGCGGAGGCGATGCTCATGGCCGCACCGGCCGACGCGATGCTTCTGGGCCTCGATCTGGACGAGGATGCTCTGGGGTTGGCTGCACAGCGCCTGTCCAAGTTCGGAGACAGGGTGGTCTTACGGAAGATGAACTTCAAGGATCTCGGGACCGGGTTGCCTGCCGGTTTCATGGGCAAGGTGAATGCACTGCTTATTGATTGTGGAATATCGAAGCTTCAAATCGTCAAACCCGACAGAGGGTTCAGTTTCGATCGTGATGGTGAGCTTGACATGAGATTCGATAAATCGGCCTCGATCTCTGCGGCGTCGGTCCTGGCGAGAATGGACGTCGCCGAGTTGGGAGGCCTGCTTTCGCAGTTTGGTGAGAGAACCAGGTCCAGGAGCATCGCCCGGGCCATCATCCGGGCCAGGGACAACGGCAGACTCGGTACGACTGCCGACCTGTCCGCGGTTGTGAAGTCTGTGGTTCGGGCGCAGGCGGCGAAGTCGCTGGCCCGCGTGTTTCTGGCGATACGCTCAAGGGTGAACCGGGAGTTGGAGAACCTCTCGGAATCTCTCGAGGCCTTGCCTCGGGTGCTCGCATCGGGGGGGCGTGCCGCGGTAATAGCCTACCACGGGACCGAGGATCGTATCGTCAAGCAGTGCTTCAGGAAGTTCTCGGACAGGTGTGTTTGTCCTCCGGAACGGGTGGTCTGCAATTGTGGGAAGCAGGCCTGGTTCAAGGTCTTGACTCCGAAGCCGTTGACGCCGTCGGCGGAGGAGATGAGACGCAATCCATCATCGCGAAGTGCAAGAATCAGGGTGGTAGAGAAGATGTGAAATGCAACGACAATCCAGGGGCGCAGGAGTGGCCGACTCCTGTGCGCAGGGGTCCAAAATGCAAGCGCCGCTTCGAAAGGGCAACAAAGAAGAGACACTGGGCAGGGCAAAAGGAGTCACGCGCACGGGTCGGTCACTCCTCTTTGGATTGTTGTTGCTGGGTCTCGCCGCACTATCGAGCCTCGTCTACACCTGGCAGAGACAGGTGGTGGAATCCATGCTCGCGAGTAATCTCGAACTTGAGAAGCGGCTGGAGGATATCAAGAAGGAAACGGAAATCCTGGAGTGCGAAGTGGTGGCATCGGAGGCCCTCGATCACATTGAATCCCTGGCTCGGGAGAGGCTTGATATGGCCTCTCTCTGCTGGGATGACGTCGTCGTAATCGAACAGGTGAAAGGGAAGGCGGAATGAGACCGGGGCTGGTCAGGCTGTCCATCTTGCTTGTCTGCTTCCTTGCTTTCCTGGGCTTGCTGATCGGCAAACTGGCCCAAATACAGATCGCCGAGCACGGGCGTTACAAGGAAATAGCGGTGAAGCAGCATGGTTTTATCAGGCGCATTCCGGCGAAGCGAGGGGCCATTCTGGATCGCAACCACCGTCCGTTGGCGGCAACCCTGCCCGCATACCGGGTTTTCGGCGATCCCCACATGATTAGCGATCCGCAGGGCACCGCATTGGCTCTGGCCAAGGTGGTCCCCACGGACACCAGGCGGCTTGCCGGGAAACTCTCCGACCGGGATTCTCGATACCAGCCCATCGAACTCGCCGTCGATGTCGAGAAGGGGCTGGAAATCAAACGGCTGGGGCTCGAAGGCATATGTGTCGAGGCGTCCGGCAAGAGGGTAAGACCGCTGGGTGATGTTGCATGCAACCTGGTGGGCTGCCTTTCCGCATACGAAGATCCCCTGAGCGGCCTGGAGCTAACCTTCGACTGCGAGCTCAGAGGCAAACCCGGCATCCGCCGCTATCTCAAGAATGCTCTGGGGATCGCCAGGCCATGTGTGGAAGCGGTTCTGGAGATGCCGGTACCGGGCAACTCGGTGGTCCTTGCCATAGATGCCGATCTGCAGTTTGTGGCGGAGAGGGCGCTCAAAGCGGCGGTCGATCTCCATAGCGCCAAAGGTGGGTGTGTGGTGATAGTCGACCCCGCTTCAGGGGACATTCTGGCGATGGCCAGTGTGCCCGAGAAAGACAACTACCCGGTAAGATCGGTTTTCGAACCGGGTTCATCGATGAAGATATGCACCTTTGCAGCGGCCCTGGACCTGGGCAGAGTGGATACCACAGCCGTGTTCGATACCGATGGGGGTAGACTGCAGGTGCCCGGAGGGTGGATAAGAGACGACCACCCGCAGGCGCACCCGCTCACGCTCAGGCAGGCCTTCGCGCTTTCAAGCAACGTCGCGGCATCAATGATTGCACGCAGGATCGGGCGAGACGACTTCTACCGCTATCTCCGCGCCTTCGGTTTCGGCTCCAAGACGGGGCTTGCCCTGGAAGGTGAACCCCGGGGGATTCTGAGGGAGCCCGACGAATGGTCGAAGCGATCTCTGGAGACGGTCGCAATAGGGCAGGAAATAGGGGTGACCGCCATCCAGCTCACGATGGCCTATGCGGCGATAGCCAACGGGGGCCTCCTCATGCAACCCCGGCTGGTCAAAGCGATACAGAATGAATCAGGACAGATCATAAAGAAATATCCGGCGAAGACTGTCAGGAGAGTCATCAGACAAGAGACAGCCGTAGAGATGGTGAGACTGCTGGAGTCGGTGGTCCAGGATGGTACCGGCACTCTGGCGAGCATCGACGGTATCCGTGTAGCCGGCAAGACAGGGACAGGTCAAAAGGCTCTGCACGGGCGCTATGTAGCTGGCAAGTACTACTCAGTCTTCGCCGGGTTCATCCCTGCCGACCGGCCCGAGTATGTCTGTCTGGTCATGCTCGACGAACCCTCCGCAGGATCGCACTACGGTGGACCTGTCTGCGGTCCCGTATTCAAGGAAATACTCTCCACATTGATGAAAAAGGAAAAGAGCCTCATTCCTGATGACTGTATGCATCTTACCCGGAGAAATGCAACTGTGCGCCCGGAGGTGCCCGCCATGGTGTCCTCATCGCCATCGGGTCTCCAAGCGGGGCTCGCACGTTCAGGCGTGCGCGTGTGTCCTGCGGTCAAGGGGCTCACGCTCAGGGAGGCCGCCCGGGTTCTGGTGCGGGCAGGTCTGGAATGGAGGGCTTCCGGCACCGGTGTAGTCGTCGGGCAGTGGCCCGGCGCAGGTGAACAGGTGAGCAATGGCGGTGTCTGCAAACTGAGTCTGGGCCCGGCAAGATGAGCAAGCAACTCTGTGAGATACTAAAGGGACTGAAGACCCGCCGAATAATCGGAAGCACAGAGGTCAGGGTGGACACCCTTGTCACCGATTCCCGCAATGTGACCCGAAACAGCCTTTTTGCGTGCGTGGGTGGGAGTAGGGTGGACGGTCATGAATTTGCGGATCAGGCGGCGCGGGCCGGAGCGATTGCACTTCTGTGTGAAAGACCCGCCGACGTGCAAGGCGATGTGACGCAGGTGATCGTCAACGATGTGAGGCGGGCTCTTGCGCTGGTCTCGTCGCGTTTCTACAACGACCCCTCACGCGAACTCAAGGTTGTGGGCGTGACCGGCACGAACGGCAAGACCACTACGGTCCACTATGTTCGCTCCATCCTCGAAGCCTGGGGCCGGCCGGCGGGTATCATGGGCACCCTCGGCCACCGGATAAAGGACTCTGTGGAGCGGGGACTCTTCACCACACCTGAAGCGCCGGAGCTTCAAGGCGTCATGCGCAGGATGGTGGAGCAGGAGCTCGGTTACTGTATAATGGAGGTGTCATCACACGGTCTCGCTCTGTCCAGGACCGATCATGTGGATTTCGATCTTGTGGTGTTCACCAACCTCACCAGGGACCATCTCGACTTTCATGGAACTTGGGCGAGCTACCGGACGGCCAAGATGCTGCTCTTCGGCATTGGAGACAAGGGCCGTTTCCTGGGGGAGAACCGCAGAGCCGTGATAAACGTCGGAGACGAGACCGGACGGGAGATCGCCGACCGTACACCACTCCCCATATTGACCTATTGCCTCACCGGAGAGGCCGATGTCCGAGGCCGGGTCTCGGAACTCAGTGAAACGGGGCTGAGCATAGAGGCCGTCCATGAAGGCAAGACGGTCGCCCTGCACACGAAGCTCCGGGGCAGGATGAACGCCGAGAACGTGCTGGCGGCCTTCGCCGTCGCCACAGCCCTGGGTGTCGATAGCGACTCGATACGGGCCGGCATAGCGAGCCTCAAGGCGGTTCCCGGCAGGATGGAGTTCATAGAAGGCCCGGGAAGGCAGGCAGTGGTGGATTATGCGCACACGCCGGACGCTCTGGAAAGGCTGCTCGTTGATATGAGGCAGATCTCGACTGGTAGGCTGATCTGTGTTTTCGGATGTGGCGGCGACAGGGATCCGGGTAAGCGTCCGGAGATGGGGGCAATAGCCGGACGGTTAGCCGACATTGTGATTGTCACCTCAGACAACCCCAGGACCGAGGACCCTCTGAAGATAATCGGAGACATCGAGAAAGGCATCACCTCGGGTGTGCGTTATGAGGTGATTCCCGATCGTTCTGAGGCCATACATCGAGCCGTCGCCTTGAGCGCGCAGGGTGACATCATCGTGGTCGCCGGCAAGGGACACGAGGACTATCAAATAATCGGTGACACCAGGATACATTTCGATGACCGCGAAGTCGTGAGTCGATCTTTCGGAGTGATAGCCGATGCCAAGGCTTAACCTAAAGCATATCGCCGACGTGGTCGGCGGAAATATGTACGGATTGACCGGTGATCCGGCTTCGATTATCGCCGAGGGTTTCGGGTTCGATAGCCGGCGCACCGGGCCGGGCGACCTGTTCTTCGCGCTTCGTGGAGAGGACCGGGACGGGCACGCCTTCGTCAAGGACGCTCGCGCCGGAGGCGCCGTCGGTGCCGTGGTGGAAGAAAGGATCGGTAACGTTCCGGATGGATTCGCGCAGATCGTGGTCCCGCGGACCCTGGACGCGCTCCAGAGCCTAGCCAAAGATGTCCGCAGCCGCTTCGAGATACCGGTTGTGGCAATAAGCGGTTCAAACGGCAAGACCACGACCAAGGAGATGCTGGCCGCCATACTTTCGACGAAGATGAATACCCACAAGAGCCCGGGCAACTTCAACAACCACATCGGTGTTCCCATCGCCGTTCTCGGACTGCAGGAGAATACCGAGGTTCTGGTTATCGAGCTCGGAAGCAACCATCGGGGCGAGATTGCAGAGCTCGCTGGCATCGCGGCGCCCACCGTCGGGGTAATAACCAACGTGGGCCGGGCCCATATAGGCCACTTCGGTTCGCTGGCGGAGATCGCGCGGGAGAAGACGGATCTCATCAGGCACCTGGCGGACGGGGGACGAGCGGTGGTGAACGGTGATGACGGAGATCTTCTTGCCGCTCTCGGCGGCCAAGGTGTGGATATTACGCGTTTCGGCATGAGTGAAGGCTTGGACTATCGGGCCACCGACATAGCCGCGGACGATACCACCGGTGTCAGATTCCGTGTGGCAGGGACGGAAGTGAGACTCGGGGCACCGGGTCTTCACAATGTCTATAACGCGCTGGCGGCGCTTGCGGCGGCGGCGCTGCTCGGGATTTCTCCGGCCGATGCGGCCCGTGCCCTCGAAGGGTTTCGGTCTGTCCGGATGAGGACATTCTCATCTTCCGATATGACCGTGATCGATGACTCATACAACGCCAACCCTGATTCGATCCGGGCGGCCCTTGCATTGCTTGCCGAATATCCCGCTCGGCGCAAGGTATTCGTGATGGGAGCGATGTTTGAATTGGGTGAAGCGGCGGCGCGTCTCCATCATGAAGTGGGCGAAGAGATCGCCTCGTCCGGGATCGATGTGCTGGTCGGAATCGGTGGTCTGACAAGAGAGTCCACAGTGGGCGCTCTGGCAACGGGCATGCCGGCCGACCGGGTGTTTTTCTTTGAGAACAAGGATGAGGCCAAGGCCTCACTCCGGGAGATCCTGGCGCCGGGTGACGTGGTCCTGGTCAAGGGCTCGCGGGCAGCGGCTCTCGAGGAGATCTGCGCCTTCCTGGGTGAGAAGACAGTGGAGGGGAGGGCCTAGCATGTTCTATCACCTTCTCTATCCGCTCAGGGACTATGTGTCGGCCTTCAACATATTCCGCTACATAACCTTCAGGACCGCCTATGCGACTTTCACGTCGCTTCTAATCTGCTTTGTTCTGGGACCGATTCTGGTCCGGATGCTCAGGGACCATGGGGTCGTAGACGGCATACGCGCCGACACACCCGAGCGACATGCCGGGAAGGCCGGTACCCCGACCATGGGCGGGATAATAATCCTGATCGCCGTCATAGTCCCCACACTGCTCTGGGCCGATCTCACCAACAAGTACATACTGATTACCGTGCTGGCGACCTGCTGGCTCGGTCTGATGGGCTTCATGGACGACTATTTCCGGATCGTCAGGAACAAACCGGCCGGCTTGGTAGGCAGATACAAGATAGCCGGCCAGGCTGCTCTGGGCCTCGCTATAGGGATCGTACTGATCGCGTTTCCGGAGGATCCTGCGATGGCCACCAGGACGACGGTGCCTTTCTTCAAGAACGTTCTGCCCGACCTGGGCATCTTCTATATACCTTTCGTAATCCTCGTGATCACCGGTGCATCCAATGCCGTGAACCTGGCCGACGGCCTGGACGGCTTGGCGATAGGGATGTTCGTGTTCGCAGCAGCGGCGTTTGCAGGGCTGACGTATGTGACCGGACACGCGAGGTTCTCGGAGTACCTGAACATACAGTATCTCTCGAATGCGGGGGAGCTGACGATCTTTTGCGGGTCGCTGGTTGGCGCTTCGCTGGGGTTCTTGTGGTTTAACGCACATCCCGCGGAGATTTTCATGGGTGACACAGGCTCGCTGGCCCTGGGGGGCGCGTTGGGTACCATTGCGGTGCTTATCAAGAAGGAAGCTCTTCTGGCCATAGTCGGAGGCATATTCGTGGTTGAAGCCCTGTCGGTGATTATACAGGTGGCGTCCTTCAGGCTTACCGGCAGGAAGGTCTTCAGAATGGCGCCGCTTCATCACCACTTCGAGCTGATGAATGTGCCTGAGTCCAGGTTGGTCATAAGGTTCTGGGTGGTCGCGGCCCTCCTCGCTCTGGTCACTTTGAGTACGCTCAAACTGAGATGAAGATGCAGCTTATGAGAACGAAGAAAGCACTGATGCCGGACGAGATCAAGATGATGCGGACCCTGGTTGTCGGGTTGGCCCGAAGTGGAGTGGCCGCGTGCAATGTCCTCAGAGACATGGGAGTCGAGGTGAAAGCCACGGATGCCAAGCCCGCCTCGAGCGTTGGGCCGGAGGTCGCCGCCCTCGGTGACCGTGGTGTGACCTTGGAGCTCGGACAGAACTCCGTTGAGTTTGCGCGCGGCTGCGATCTGGTGGTAGTGAGCCCGGGGGTTCCCATGGAAACCCCGCTCATACGCTGGGCGCATGAAAGCGGGAAGACGGTCATGGGAGAAATGGAGCTGGCTTTCTGCCTCAGCGACGCCAGGTTCGCGGCGGTGACGGGGACAAATGGCAAGAGTACCACCGTGAGCCTCCTGGGTGAAATCGTGCGCGGGGCAACCGACAAGGTGAAGGTGGGCGGCAATATCGGGTACCCGATATCGGCCCTTGCGAACGGGCTTGGTGATGACTGGACGATGGTCATCGAGGTGTCCAGCTTCCAGCTGGACACGAGCATCAGCTTCAGGCCCGATGTGGCGGTGTTACTCAACATAAGCCCGGACCACCTGAACCGCTATCCGTCTTATGATGCGTACATCGAGTCGAAGGCGAGGCTCTTTGCAAACCAGACTGCCGATGATTTCGCGATTGTGAACTACGACGATCCCGACAGTATGAGAGCTCTGGATGGATCGAGGGCTCGCAAGTTCTTTTTCAGCATAGCCGGGGAAGTCCCCGAAGGGGCATTCGTAAGAGGCGAACACGTAGTCGTCAGGGCAGGCGGTAAGGAGACAGAGGTTTTCCTCACAAACGATCTGAGGATTCGAGGCCCGCATAACCTTGCCAACAGTCTTGCAGCCGCCCTGGCGGCTACGGTTCTTGGTATAGGACCCGAGGTGATCAGGCGGAGGGTCCGTGATTTCACGGGCCTTGAGCATCGCCTGGAGCATGTGGACGTCATCGCCGGGGTCGAGTTCATAAACGACTCCAAGGCTACCAATCTCGATGCAATGGAACGCGCGCTTGAATCCACCGGCGTTCCTCCGGTGCTGATCGCCGGTGGGAGAGACAAGGGGAGTGACTGGTCCGGGATCGCCGGCCTTGTGGGCCGGTCGGTCAAGAGCATCCTGGCCATAGGCGAGGCCCGCGACAAGATCCGGGCGGCCTTCTCCGGCGTCGTACGGGTGGAGACGGCGGAAAGCCTTGATGAAGCCGTGCGAAGGGCGTTCAAGAAAGCCTCGCGTGGCGAGGCGGTGCTGCTATCGCCGGGCTGTGCGAGTTTC
Organism: uncultured bacterium; assembly: GCA_964598025.1. Taxonomy (GTDB): domain Bacteria; phylum Arandabacterota; class Arandabacteria; order Arandabacterales; family Arandabacteraceae; genus JALGWN01. The sequence continues at coordinate 6,788 of CAZRAU010000067.1, read as the reverse complement.
GATATGTTCGACGATTTCGAGCATAGGGGGCGTGAGTTCAAGCGCGCCGTGAGGGAGCTCAAGAGCGAATACGAGGATGGATGCAATGGATAGTCCCGGGGTGGACAGAATCCTCCTTTTCGTAATCCTTGCCTTGGTGCTGATGGGCCTGGTCATGGTCTATAGTTCAAGCTATCAGTTCGCCAAGGAGTCCACCCTGGCCAAGGATCCCAGCTTCTTCCTCAGGAATCACGTGGTCAGAATACTGCTCGGCCTGGTCTTGTTGTTCCTCTTCACCCGGGCGGGAGAGAACTCGCTTCGGGCGATCGCAGTACCCCTTGTGCTCCTGTCACTGGTGCTTCTGAGTCTCACCCTCATACCCAATCCGCTGAGGCTCACGGTTAGGGATTCCTCTAGGTGGCTGAAGCTCGGGCCTTTGTCGTTCCAGCCCTCCGAGGTGGCCAAGATCGGGCTGATTCTGTATCTTGCCGATTTCGTCGCCCGCAAGGGCGAGCTCATAAAGAGCTTCAAGAACGGTTTTCTCCCCGGCTTTGTTGCGATATGTCTCGCAGTCGGCCTGACAGCGCTGGAGCCCAATATCGGGACTGCCGGGATGCTGCTTACGATTGGCTGTGTCGTCCTCTTCGCCGGGGGGGCGAATCCGCTCCACATCGTTACAGGCCTCGGCGCGAGCACGGGCCTGATTGTCCTGGTCATGTGGTTGACCGGCCACAACTGGGGAAGGCTGTTTGTGGATCCCGGTTCCGCCTCGCAGGGTATCGGCTACCAGCTGTGGCAGTCCCTGATAGCGATCGGTACCGGCGGGCTCAAGGGCGTCGGCATCGGCATGAGCAACCAGAAGTACCTCTTTGTGCCCGATGCGCACACCGATTTCATTTTCGCCATCATGGCCGAGGAAATAGGATTCCTGGGCATGCTGGGCGTCATAGGCCTGTTTGCGGCGTTCGTGTGGCGGGGTCTGAGAATAGCCCACAGGGCGCAGACCGCGTTCGCGTCGGTTGCGGCCGTGGGAATCACGATGGCCGTCGCCGGCTACTTCTGCGCCAACGCGGCGGTCTGCACGGGCATAGTCCCGACAACGGGGCTTCCCCTGCCTTTCGTGAGCTATGGGGGTTCATCTTCGATGATGCTTCTTGCATCATGCGGGATGCTGCTCGGCATATCCAGGCGGCGTCCCAACTTCCTGGATCGTCAACCTGACCGGTGGAGGGCTTTGGTCAAATGAGAGTAGGCGTGGCAGGAGGGGGGACAGGCGGCCACATATATCCGGCTGTTGCCGTGGTGGACCGGCTCAGACGCTCGGTTGCGGATCTGGACGTGGTCTTCATCGGCACCAGGCGTGGCCTGGAGGGGGGCATCGTGCCCGGACTGGGTTACCGTATGCGCAGGATCATCTCGCGGCCGCTCCCGGTGAGGAAGAACGCGGGCTTCTTATTCTCGCTCCTTTGTGCCTCGGTGGGGCTGGTTCAGTCCATCTTCATACTCGCGTGCGACCGGCCCCATGTGGTGATCGGGACCGGCGGCTACGCCAGCGGCCCCGTCGTGCTCGCGGCGCGTCTCCTGGGGATTCCGATCCTCTTGATCGAGCCCAACAGCGTGCCGGGAAGGACCGTCATCATGCTCTCCCGATACGCCGACGAGATAGCCCTCGGCTTCAAGGAGAGCATAAGATACTTCAGCAAAGGTACCAACCTTAGGGTTACCGGTGTGCCGATAAGGTCTTCACTGCTCGGCTGCAATCGTACCGCGGGCATCAAGCGCTTCGCTCTTGATCCCGACCGCAAGAGCGTGTTCGTGTTCGGTGGCAGCCGCGGAGCTTCCAGCATAAACCAGGCTGTCATCGGCGCCATCCGGAAGCTGAAGGATAGAGACGATCTTCAGTTCGTGGTCCAGACCGGCGAACGGGACTTCCGGAGCGTTACCGGGGCGGTGGCGGACCTGGGAGTGACCTGCAGGGTATATCCCTTCATCGAGGAAATGGGCCTGGCATATGCCGTTTCCGATCTGGTTGTGTGCCGGGCGGGAGCGGGTGCCGTCGCAGAGATTACCGCGAACGGGCTGCCCGCCATTCTGATTCCCTATCCCCATGCTACCGCACGTCACCAGGACTCCAATGCAAGACTCTTGGAAACGTCGGGTGCGGCGAAGGTGATCCTGGATGGGGATCTGAACGGCGAGGTACTGGCTCGGACTATCGTATCCATTCTGAGCGATCAGGAGCACCTGGAGACCATGTCCCGGGACTCACGCGATCTGGGCAAGCCGGATGCCGCCGGCGAGATCGCCTCAAGGCTCGTAGATCTGGCAAGGAGAAAGGGGCGGCTGTCCAAACTGGCAACCGTCCTGGTCGACCTATGTTCGGTAAGATAAAACACATTCATCTGGTTGGAATCGGCGGCACGGGCATGAGCGGTATTGCGGAGCTTCTGCTCAACCTCGGGTACAGGGTGAGCGGATCGGACATCTCCACCAGCGACGTGACCCAGAGGCTGGCGGGTTTGGGTGGTCGGATTGCCCTCGGACATGACGCCAAGAACTTGGAGGGTGCCGACGTCCTGGTCTATTCCTCTGCAATCAGGGGTGACAATGCCGAGGTGACCGAAGCCAATAGGCGCGGCATTCCGGTGATTTCCAGGGCCGAGATGCTCGCCGAGCTAATGCGCATGAAGCAGGGCATCGCCGTGGGTGGGGCCCACGGCAAAACCACCACGACCTGGATGATCGGTCTGGTGATGGCGGCTGCGGGTTTGGACCCTACCATCATCGTGGGCGGCAGGCTCAAGGCTCTGGGTACCAACGCCAAGTTGGGCGGGGGGCCCTACCTCGTTGCCGAAGCCGATGAAAGCGACGGTTCGTTCCTGCGTCTTTCACCCAATCTGGCGGTCGCCACCACGATCGATGAGGAACATCTCGATCACTACAGCGATATCGATGCCATCAAGGCCTCGTTCGTTGAGTTTCTCAACAAGGTGCCCTTTTACGGAGCCGCCATCGTTTGTCTGGACGAAGAGAACATCCAGTCGATTCTGCCCCGTGTCATACGGAGGATAATCACCTATGGCTTCTCGCAGCAAGCCGACGTCAGGGCGGCCGACATAACGCCGGACGGACAGAATGTCACATTCAACGTCAGTCTCAGGCAGAGCAAACTTGGAAGCGTGCTCTTGAGGATGCCGGGCAGGCACAACATTGCCAATGCCTTGGCCGCAGTGGCGGTGGGGCTGGAGCTGGATATCCCCTTCGCATCCATAAGCGAGGGCATCGCCGGATTTACCGGCATCTCGCGCAGGCTCGAGGTGCGTGGTGAAGTGGGGGGTGTTCTCTTCATAGATGACTATGCCCACCACCCGACGGAGATAGCGGCCACTCTGGAAACGGTGAAGTCGATGTGGCACAGACGTGTGATAGCCGTATTTCAACCGCATCGCTATAGCAGGACCCGCGCCTTATGGGAGAGACTCGGGCGGAGTCTCTATGACGCCGACACCGTGGTGGTAACCTCGATATATGCTGCGGGAGAGACCCCCATACCGGGTGTGAGCGCAGAGCTGGTGGCCAATGCGGCCCTCACGAGCGGCCATCGTGACCTCAGCTACCTTCCGGAACGGGAGCAAGTGATAGATCACCTGTCGACGGTTGTCAAGCCCGGCGATCTGGTGGTCACTCTGGGTGCGGGGGACGTCTGGAAGATCGGCGAGGATGTCATGAGGAGGCTGAGTGGTGATTGACATTTACGAACAGATCGGAGAGATAAGCGGAGTGGCCGCCAGAAAGGACGAGCTTCTCTCGCTTCATACAACCTTCGGAGTGGGCGGCCCATGTGACTTGATGGTTTGGGCCTCCAACGCGCAAGCTCTGAAAGAGGTACTCGCCCTGGTACGCACCCATTCGACTCCCTTGACGCTTCTCGGTAACGGTTCCAACATCCTCGTGCGCGATGGAGGTGTCCCGGGTGTGGTCCTGCGGCTCGCCGGTGACTTCGCTGCCGTCGGGGTGGAAGGAGAGCACATAATTTCGGGAGCCGGGGCCGGCCTAGCCGATGTCGTGGGCAAGGCCACCTCCCAGGGAATCTGCGGGCTGGATTTTCTGGCCGGGATCCCGGGCACAGTTGGAGGAGCGGTTGCGACGAATGCAGGCTCGAAGGATGTCTGGGTTTCGCACAGGTTGGTCGAACTGAGAGTGTTGGCCCCCGACCTCCGTGAGATTGAGCTGGGTGAGGGCGATGTGGAGTTCGGCTACCGGCACTGCAGCCTGGACCGTGAATGGATTGTGACCGGAGCCGTGCTTTCGGGCTATTCCTGCTCGGTGGAGGAGGCTCGTCAGGGTATCGAGGACCATCTGGGCAGGAGGCGGGCCACCCAGCCGATAGGCGAAGCCACAGCAGGTTGTGTATTCAAGAACCCGCCCGGCGATTCCGCAGGCAGAATGATCGACGAGGTCGGGCTCAAGGGCTACCGCGTGGGTGGAGCGCAGATCTCGACCTTGCACGCGAATTGGATCGTGAACACCGGTGGAGGCACAGCCGGGGAAATCCTGGACCTCATAGACACTATTCAAAGACAAGTCAGGGAGCGATACGGAACCGATCTGGAGCTGGAAATAGGAATAGTGGGAAGGGATTGAAGGAGGCAGGGTGAGAGCAGGTGTGACGTCTACCATGGTAGCTGTCTTCTTGGCCGGCGGTCTGACTGCGTGGGGCAATCCGAGCCTTGAGTCATTGTGCAGGGGCCGCGTCGAACGGCTCCAGGCCACGGCGGCTACATTTGCCGAACGGGCAGTGGCGGAACTCAGAACCCGGTTCGGGGACGGAGAAGGCGTTTACCGACCGGGACCGACATATGCGCTCATTGTCTCCGAGAACCTGATGGTGGGTGTCGACAGCGATGGCCGTGTGACCTGCCGGGAGACCTCCTTTGACGGGGACTTGGCAGCGCTCACCGGATTCACGGTTGCCACGGACAGCATCGGAGAGCGTCTGACCATGCCTGAACTGATATTGGGGCTCTCAATAGTCAGGGCTTTCGATCGGTCGACGGACATGCCGGAGATCCTTTCCGAGGTCTATCTCGAGGACCTGGAGAACCCGAGAGTAGTTCTCTGCGGCGGAGTGATCGTGGAGATCGGAACTGGAGACTACGGAACCAAGATTGCGAGACTCAGCCAGGTACTGCTTCAGGCTCCGGAACTGGGCATCCGCCCGACGAGGGTGGACATGAGATTCGGTCCTCAAGTGGTCGTAGAGTATGAGGAAACGAAAGAGCAACCGCGGAAGGAGGTATAACGGTGGCGTCGGCCTTCAAAGTCATGGGGCTGGACCTGGGCACCACCAAGGTCAGTGCAGTTGTCGCCGAGATCGACAGAAGCGGCAAGCCCATTATCGTCGGTGTCGGCACTCAGAGATGTGAAGGGATACGCAAAGGTGTGATCGTCGACATCGAAAAAACGGTCTCGGCGATCGAAAGTGCGGTACAGGCGGCGGAGATGATGTCGGAATACTGCCCGAAGTCCGCCTTCGTAAGCATATCCGGCGATCACGTCAAGGGAATCAACAGCACCGGTGTTGTGGCGGTCGCCAGGCCCGACAAGGAAATCAGCGACCACGACATTGAACGTGTTGTGGGCGCCGCCAAGGCCATTGCGGTGCCGAACGATCGGAGGATCCTGCATGTGATACCCCAGGAGTTCATGGTGGACGACCAGAGCGGGATAGACCTTCCGGTGGGGATGTCGGGCATAAGGCTGGAGGTGAAGGCACACATAATAACCTGCTCTTCCACCTGTGCGCAGAACGTGATCAAGTCGGTCAAGAAGGCGGGATTGGACATCGACGCCCTGGTTCTCCAATCGCTTGCAACCGGCAATGCGGTTCTGACCCAGGAAGAGAGGGAACTCGGCGTCGCGGTGATCGATATGGGCGGCGGCACTACCGATATCACCGTATTCAAGGATGGAGCCATTCGCCATACCTCCGTTCTGGCACTTGGCGGAAGCCACGTCACCAACGATCTGGTGATCGGTTTGAGGACGCCTTTCGGTCAGGCTGAGGACATAAAGATCAACCATGGCTGTGCAAGGCGCGTGGACGGCGACGATGAGATCATCGACGTGCCGGGTGTGCAGGGACGCAAGACCAGACAGGTCTCGAGGCGGGTGATTGCCCAGATAATGGGTCCCCGGTTGGAAGAGATTCTCTATCTGGCAAAGGGCGAGCTCACAAGGAGCGAATTCTATGAAGTCCTGGGAGCAGGGGCCGTCCTCACCGGAGGGACCTCGCTGATTAGCGGCATAGAAGACCTTGCTGAGGATGTGCTCTCGATCCCCGCGCGGCTCGGTGTGCCCGAAGACGTGGGTGGGCTCACAGAATATGTAAGGGATCCCAGGATGTCAACCAGTATAGGACTGCTGAATTACGCTGGGAACATGCTTGTGAAAGGAGGTATCTCCGCGATAGAGAGGCCGGCAAAACTGGGCAGTGTTTTCGGAAAGGTAAAACGGTGGGTCAGCGCAGCATTCTAGGGGGACATAGAGATGATTCAGTTCGAAATCGAGAGCGTGGGTAACGCAAAGATGAAGGTGGTCGGCGTTGGAGGGGCAGGCGGCAATGCGGTCAACCGGATGATCTTCTCCAATCTTCAGGGAGTGGACTTCGTGGCCGTGAATACCGACTGTCAGGCTCTGAACAAGTCTTCGGCCCCCGCCAAGATCCAGATAGGCAGCCGTATCACCAAGGGTCTGGGTTCGGGGGGCGATCCGGAGGTGGGAAAGAGATCGGCGGAGGAAGATCAGGA
>CAZRAU010000066.1:0-18305 GCA_964598025.1 uncultured bacterium | reverse complement strand
CCTCATGCACTCTTCGACTTCCTCCCTATCCTGATCGGCCAGGTACTCCTTGACGCTAAGCAGAATCTTGCGTGCATCGGGATCGATACGTATCACCTTCAGAGGGATTTCGTCTCCCACCTCAAAGATGTCCGAAGGTTTCTTTATGTTGTCCCGGCCCAGATGCGAGAGGGGTACGAATCCCTCCACATCTTCTTCCAACTCCACCACCACACCCCGATCCTGGATCTTGGTGATCTTACCCTTGGTCACGGCCGCTATCCCGTACCTCTCGAGAAGCCGCTCCCAGGGATTCTCATCGATCTGCTTGAGTCCGAGCGAGATCTTCCTGGCTTCCCTGTCGACATTGAGGACCAACACATCGACTTTGTCACCCTTTCTCACTATCTCACTTGGATGCCTGATACGCTTGGTCCAAGACATGTCGGATATGTGCACCAGGCCTTCGATTCCCTCTTCGATCTCGACAAAGGCACCGAAATTGGTCAGATTCCTGACCTTGCCGACGATTCTGCTTCCGACCGGGTGCCGTTGTTCGAGTGTCTCCCAGGGGTCGGGCTCCACCTGCTTTAGGCCCAGGGAGATCTTCTCATGCTCCTTGTCGATCTTAAGCACCACGGCCTCGATGATATCGCCTATTGCAACGAACTTGGAAGGGTGTTTGACGTGCTTCGTCCAGGACATCTCCGACTTATGCACCAGGCCCTCGACGCCCTTCTCAAGTTCAACGAAAGCCCCGTAGTCTGTGATGCTGACCACCTTACCCCTGACCTTGGAGGCCACCGGATACTTCTCCTCGATACCCTCCCACGGATAGGGTGTAAGCTGCTTCATGCCCAGAGATATACGTTCCCTCTCCAAATCGAAATCGAGCACCATGACTTTGACGGTATCCCCGATGGCAACCATCTCTGATGGATGGCTCACCCGGCCCCATGCAAGGTCGGTGATGTGCAGCAGTCCATCGATACCGCCCAGGTCTATGAAAGCACCGAAGTCGGTGATGTTCTTCACGACGCCTTCCCTGATCTGGCCCTTTTCCAACTCTGTGAGGAGCGCATTCTTGAGTTTCTCCCGCTCCTCTTCCAGGACCATTCTGCGGGAGACCACCACGTTCCTTCTTCGCTTGTTGAGCTTGATGACCTTGACCCGCACAGCCTGGCCGATAAGGTCCCTGAGATTCTGGATATGCCTGATACCGACCTGAGAACCCGGTAGAAAGGCCTCCACCCCGAAGAGATCCACCACCGCACCACCCTGGATGCGCTTGAGCAGTCTGCCTTCCACAACCTTCTGATTGTCATAGGCATCCTTGATCGTCCCCCAGACCCTGAGGAAGTCCGCCCTCTGCTTTGACAGAACCACCAAGCCGTCCTGGTTCTCCATCTTCTCCAGATAGACGTCGATGTCCTCCCCGACCCTGATAGTGGGATTCTCGCCGAACTCATTGAGAGGTATGATACCCTCAGACTTGAATCCCACATCAACAAGCACCTCACTCTCGGAAACTTTGACAACACGGCCCTTGACGATTTCCCCCTCGCGGATCTCCCTGAAGGACTCCTCATACATCTCAAGGAGTTCCCTGGGTATCTCCGGAGCATCTTCATCGTCATCGAAAACGGGCTTGAGATGAGCGAGATTGGTGCCCGGCCCCCTTTCTTCGATACGTTCCGTTCCCTCCGGGAACGCGCTTTCCCTGATAGTCTCTTCACTACCTGTCATTCTGCTGATTCTCCTCCCTCTTTATAGATTTAGCCCTGAGGGCTATAAAAGCCTGACCTATAGCTCCTTGAGTCTGTCGACGATCTTCTCAACGAGCCACTTGGGTGTTGACGCACCCGCCACTACTCCAACCGTCGAACCTCTCCGGAACCATCGCCCCCTTATCTCGTCCGAAGTCTCCAGGTGGTAAGTCTTGGGACAAATAGAACGGCATAGGCTCTTGAGGCGAGAGGTGTTAGCGCTGTTCCTGCCACCGACTACAAGCAGAACATCGACCCGACCGGCGAGCACTCTGGCTCGTTCCTGCCGCCTGGCCGTCTCGCTGCAAATGGTATTAAATACCAACACCTCCCTTGCGCGCTTGGATATCTCGCCGACCACACCCGCAAACGTATCTATGGGTATAGTCGTCTGAGCTATAATACCTACTTTCGAACCAAACTTCAAATGATTTACTTGGTCGGCACTCTCAACCACCACGGCCTTGTCACCAACATGGCTTCTAATACCCTTCACTTCCGGATGGGTCTTTTCTCCGACGATCACCACTCTGTAGCCCTGGCGGTGCAGTTTCTGCGCCTTCTTCTGGGCATTCCGAACGAAAGGACAGGTGGAGTCGATTATCTTGTACCCCTTGTCCCTGGCCCGCTTCAAGACCGCGGGGCTCGCCCCGTGGGAACGCACCACAATCTCCCCACCACCTTTGCCCAGCCGCTCGAGCGGCGATATCCCCACCTCGCGGAGCTTCTCCACAACCTGAGGGTTGTGGATCAAAGGCCCCAGGCTGTATACTCCGCTTGAGGAGCGCCCCGCAGCAGTAAGGGCCATCTTGATGGCCCGCTTGACGCCCGAGCAGAAACCTAGGCCTTCACTCATTATGATCTTAAGGTTCTTGCCTTGTTTTTCGCGCAAGATCGGCGATTCTCCTCATCACTTCCTCTGTTATAGCTCCATAGTCCTCTCTCCCCGAACCCCCACCCCCCGCTCTCCCGGAGGGCAGGATGGGTTCCCCGAAGACCACCTCCAGCCTGGACTTTCGCAGTAGAGCATCCCTGAGGCGATTAGTACCCGTGACGTAAGCCGGCACGACCGGCGACGACGTCAGCGCCGCGATCATCCCGACGCCGGGCTTGGGTTTCAGGAGCTTTCCTGTGAGACTTCGTGTTCCTTCCGGAAACATAAGCACCGCCCTGCCCTGTTTCAGGAGAGCCACCGCCTTCTTGAGCGCGCCAACGTCACCGGTCGATCTTCTCAATGGAATCGCGTTATACTTGCTTATAAGCCAACCGAACAGCCTGTTCCGGAAGAGCTCCTCCTTTGCAAGGAAATAGACTTCACGCGGCACACCGCTTCCAACCACCGGCGGATCGTAATACGATACGTGATTGGATGCGATTATCACAGCGCCTGTCCTGGGAATCCTCTCTCTGCCGGTTACCAGAAACCCGAAACAGAGCCGCTCCACCAGATTCAGAAACATCCAGAACAGCCTGTAGTGGATTCTCAAGTCCTTCCCCCCATCTTCTTCTTGACCTCGCCGAGGACCCGGCCCACCTGTTTCTCGATGGTGAGATCGGTGGTGTCTATGATCACGGCCCCCTCAGGAACGACCAGCGGGCTGTGCTCTCTTGATGAATCGAATATGTCCCGCGCCCGGATATCATTCATCACGCTATCCAGGTCCGCCGGCACTCCGGCGGCCTCGAGATCCTTCTTGCGCCTTGCGGCCCGGCATTCCAGGCCGGCCTCCAGATAAACCTTCACGTCGGCATCAGGGAACACGACCGATCCCATGTCCCGTCCCTCCGTGACGATCCCGCCGGCGGCCCCGATCCGGCGCTGGAGCTCCACCATCCTCTCCCTCACAGCCCCGACTGCGGACACAGGCGAAGATGCCCTGGTCACATCCGTGCCCCGCAGCTCGTCGGTCACGTCTTCCCCGTCAAGGAATACCCTTGTCCCGTCGGGATGTGTCTCGACTGTGATGTCGGTCCGCCGCGCCATCTCGGCAAGAAGACTCGTGTCACCGGGATCGATGCCGTTTCTCAGGGCCTTGACCGTCATCGCCCTGTACATCGCTCCCGTATCGAGATAGGTATAACCCAGCCGGGCGGCCACGAGTCTTGCGGTAGTGCTCTTGCCGGACCCGGCGGGGCCGTCTATGGTGACAACCGGTCTCCTCAAATCAAGGCTTCCTCTTGGATAGATATGCCTGCTCAACCGAGCGTCTCAGGCCCCGGACTTCATCGCGCGTCATATGACGCCACTTGCCCGGCTCGAGATCACCGAGAGCGACCGGCCCGAAGCTGATCCTCTTCAGACGGTCCACTTCGAAACCGCACGCCGCGACCATCCTGCGGATCTCCCGTTTCTTGCCCTCGGCAAGCGTGATCTCCAGAGTGGTGCTTTCATCGTCCCTATCCACCACTCTCACCCGCCTGGGCTTCGCCTCCCCCTCCTCGAGCCTGATGCCGTCGCGGAGCTTCATTATCAGATCCTCACGCATGCCGCCTCTGACCCCCACCCTGTATACCCGCTCTATTTCATACCTTGGATGGGCCAACCTGAATCCCAGCTTGCCGTCGTTGGTAAGGAGAAGGAGTCCCTCACTGTCCATGTCCAGCCTACCCACGCTGAAAAGCCCCTCCGGAAGCCCGGTAATGCCATCGAACACCGTCTTCCTGCCATGAGGATCACTCGCCGTGACAATCACACCTCTGGGTTTGTAGGCCGCAATGTAGGTCCTCTCTTCTATTGGGATGACGACTTCGCCCCCGACACAAACCTCGTCATGCCCTGGATCGACCATGGTGCCCAGGTCCTCTACGACCCGGCCGTTGATGCTGACCTCTCGCTGCTCTATCAGTGTCTCGCACTTGCGCCGGGATCCGAGCCGGCAGTCACGCAAGAACTTGTTAATCCTCATAGTCTTCAACATCCGCCTCAGAACCACGCAGGCCTGCGGGGTCACCCTCATGTGCGGCTTCGGGACACGCTTCACACCCGCAAGAAGCCACGGGATCCCCGGTCCCGCTACCGGACTCACTGCGGGCTTCCTGTAATTCAACCGGATCGGCCGGCTCGGGAGGGGAATCCGTCTGCGCCTCAGCCTCCTCGCACGAGGCCGGCACGTCCCCCTGTCGTGGTTCTTCCATTTCGCCCTCGGCCGCCACCCCTCCTTGGTCCTTGCCGCCCAGCAGATCCTCTATCTCCTTCAGACCCGGAAGATCGCTCAACTTGTTCAGGCCGAACTGAAACAGGAAATCTCTCGTCGTCCCGAAGAGCAGCGGCCGCCCGGGACCGTCGCCCCTGCCTACAATCCGGATTAGGTCCCGCTCCATGAGGGTTCTCAACACGCCGTCCGCGTTCACACCTCGGATAGCCTCCACAGCCGATCGCACGACCGGCTGTTTGTATGCCACGACCGCCAGCGTTTCCATGGCAGCCTTGGACAGTTTTTGCTTGGACCTGCTCTCGACCAGCTTCGCCACGAAGACGGAATAGTCCGGTTTGGTCGCCAGCTGATAGCCGCCGCCGATCTCCACCATCTGAAAAGACCTCGATTCCCCGGCATAGTCCTCCTTGAGCGATTCGAGCGCCTGAGTCACTTCTTCGGTCTCAACACCTTGAAGTATGGCCTTGATCCTCCCAATACTCAGCGGTTCGGGTGAGGCGAAGAGCAGCGCTTCTATGATTCGCTTAAGATCCTCCATCAGCGGTCTCCTTGGCAACCCTGTGAATCCAGATCTGGCCAAATGGCTTTGCCTGCTTTATCCTGGCCAGCCGTAACCTGAGCATCTCCAGGAGGGCTAAGAACGTCGCGATCAGATCAACGGGCCGCGCATCTTCGGCGAAGAGATCCTCGAACGCTATGACTTCCTGTTCGGCAAGCCTCTCCCTCAGGAATTCGATCTTTTCCTCTATGGAAGTCTCCTCCGCCTTTACATCGACAAAGCGGACCTTCGCTTTCTCAAGCACCTTCTGGAACGAGGCAATCAAGTCGAATAGGTTGTAGTCATACTCGGCCTCGGTCGCTTCGGTCTCAATGTCCTGATCGGGCCTGGCATAGAGCAGACTCCTCTGGTACTTCATGGCGTCGAGCTTGTCGGCGGCCTCCTTGAACCTCTGGTATTCAAGGAGCTGCTGAACAAGCTGCCGGCGCGGATCCTCAATCTCATCATCCTCTTCTTCCCTGGCGGGAAGCAGCATCCTGGCCTTGATTCTCATCAGAGTAGCGGCCATGACCAGGAACTCGCCCGCGAGCTCGAGATTGAGGAATTCCAGCATCCTTATGTAGTTCAGGTACTGCTTGGTTATCTTCGCAATTGGAATATCGTAGATGTCGATTTCCTGCTTCTTGATAAGATAGAGTAGGAGGTCCAGCGGCCCTTCGAATCGTTCCAGTTTGACTTTGTATTCCATGGTTCTATCTGACGAAGTGCATCGCCCGCCTCACCTGATCCATGGTCTTCCGGGCCCGCTCCCGGGCCCTCTCGGCGCCTTGGGCCAGCATATCGACTATCGCCCCCTCATCCGCCTCCAATCCCTTCCTTCGCTCCCTGATCGGAGCAAGATGGCCCGATATCGCCGACGCGCACGTCTTCTTGCACGCCACACAGCCAAGTTCACCCGACTTGCATCCGGTTTCGATGTCCCCGACGGCGTCCGCGTTGAACCTGCAGTGATAGGCAAAGACATTGCAGATGTCGGGATGGCCCGGGTCCCCCATTTTTATCTTCTCCGGATCGGTCACCGCGGTCATCACCTTCTTCGCGATCGCCTCGGGCTCATCGGAAAGCAGGATCACGTTACCCACGGACTTGCTCATCCGTTTGCCGTCCAGACCGGGCAGCCTCGGGAACCTGGTGAGCAGAGGTTCGGGGATGGGGAAGACCTCTTCATAGAGTGTATTGAACCGACGGGCGATCTCCCGGGTTATTTCCAGATGCGGCAGCTGGTCCTCGCCGACCGGGACCGCGTGCGCCTTGTAGAGCATTATGTCGGCCGCCTGAAGCACAGGATAGCCAAGGTGTCCATACATGACGCTGTCACCCAGGCCCAGATCCCTGACCTGCTCCTTCACGGTCGGGTTCCGCTCCAGTCTTGCAGAAGAGACCAGCATGGAAAGCAGTAGATGCAGTTCCGCATGCTCCTTCACATCCGACTGGACGAATATGACGCTTGCTTCCGGGTCTATGCCGGCCGCAAGCCAGTCCATGACGACCTCTATGCCGTCCCGGAGGATACCCGACGTATCTTCATAACCAGTGGTGAGTACGTGCCAGTCCGCGACTTCGAAGAAGCACTCATACTCGCCCTGAAGCTTGACCCAGTTGGACAGCACTCCGACATAGTTGCCCAGGTGAAGCTTGCCGGTAGGCCTCATACCGCTCAGAATAGTCTTGCGTGGCATTTCATCTCCCTCAGTAGAGTTGTCCCGTGAAGAGAAGGAACAGGAATCGTGCCGGCACACCCGCGATCAGACCGATGATGCTCACCCCGCCGATCCCCCCGACAGCTATGAGGCCGATCAGGAGCAGCGGGCCGTAACGCGCCAGTTTGTCATACTTTCGGGCATACTCCACCGGAAGGATGGCCGAAAGCACACCCGACCCGTCCAGGGGCGGTATCGGAATCAGGTTGAAAAACGCCAGGTAGAGATTTATCAAGGCGATGGAAACCAGAATAAGCTGGAACGACTGGATCAGACCCTCCGCCGACGCGGTACCCACCATTCTCAGCAGAGTCCCGGCGACAAAGGCCAGGCATATGTTGGATGCCGGCCCCGCCAATGAGACAAGCAGGATACCCTGTCGTGGATTCCTGAAGTTGGCTGGGTTCACAGGCACCGGACGCGCCCAGCCAAAGCCGATACGCCCGCCCGAACTCACAAGCAGAACCAGCGGCACCAGGACAGTTCCGATAGGGTCTATGTGGGCTAATGGATTGAGCGTGAGTCTTCCGAAAGCACCTGCAGTGTTGTCACCTTGAAGCTGAGCAACCTTGCCGTGTGCATACTCATGAACGCTCAATCCCAGAAGTATTGCGAAAATGCCTGCAACTATGTTCTGTATTGATCACAGCCTCCTCGCCCACCGGATGGGCATAGATTTTGAGGGAATATACCACCGGGGGAGCCCCGGTGTCAACCTCTTTCGCCCGAATGCAGAGGGTAAGCCGGACAGTACCGTAGTTCCACCCCCGGCGAGGCAGGTGGGCGGCCAATACATCGTGAGCGTCGGGCGCAGAGCCCCGGCGTTAGAGGTCGGCTACGTCCATGAACCGGGAGAACCTGTTGGCCCCGTCAACCTCGATCAACACCGGATCGACGCCTCCGGTGGACCATCTGAACGCCATGATATCCACGTGGTCCCCCGCGTTTATCAGGTGAGCGGCGGCCCCGTTCATGCATATGACACCGGTCCCGCGCTCGCCCTTGATGACGTAAGTCTCCAGCCTCTTGCCGTTCGTGTGATCGACCACAAGCACGTTCTCGTTCTCGCTCAGGTTGGCCTTCTCGATCAGGTCCTGATCGATCGTTATGCTGCCTACGTACTGGAGATCAGCCTGCGTCACAGTAGCGCCCAGGATCATCGATTTAAGCAGAAGTCGTCGCATTGGACCTCCCCGTTTGCCCCGATTATAACATATGCCCGATGTGAAATAAAGCCTTTCCGTAATACCGCCCTAAGCCTTTTGGCCGGCGACTTCAATGAGGTACCGGACGAACTTGTTGCTCTCATCGACAAGTATGTTCTTGAACTGGCCTTCGACCTGCTCCGACCATGTGAAAGACATAATGATTATCTCATCCCCGGCATGAACGTGCTTCGCCGCAGCCCCTGTTATCTTGATCTCGCCCATACCCTTCCTGCCCTTCCGTACAAAGGTCTCGACCCTGGCACCGTTATCGTTGTCCACGATAAGCACCTTCTCGCAAGGCGCGATGTTGGCCAGCTCCAGGAGCTCTTCATCGATGACGATCCCATCCACCCTGTCCGGTTCCTCGCCCGTGACGCGCGCCTTGTGGATCTTGGACTTGACGACAAGCCGCTCTTCTATCTTCGAGATTATGAACCTGAACTTACCGGAGCGAGCTTGCGGTATGTCCTCCACAACATCGAAAGCGACCCGAAAACCTTCGCCCATGTTGGCTTTGATCTTCTGTTCGAGGGTGGCCTTGTACTCATCCTTCCATTCGGGCCCGGGAACAAGCCGGAACACTATGCCGCTCGGATCCCGCTGCTCGATCTGGAATCGCGCTATACCCGGTACCGCCCTGGAAAGGAACGTCCAGAAGAAACCGCCGGCCGACTTTCCATCGGGCGAAACCACAACATCGAAGGTCCGTCCCTCAATGCGGTCGAGCAAGGGGAAGGTCCGCCCGCAAGGGCACTTCCTGTCGGAAGGCACTGCCAGATCCCCCGTGCGGTACCTCAGGAACGGCATATAGAGGTTGGTGAGATCGGTCACGACTATCTCGCCGATTTCCCCCGGCTCGGCGGGCCGCCCGGTTTCATGGAGCACCTCCAGATAGAAGAGGTCGGTGAACATATGGAGCCCGTTGCGCTCCTCGCACTCATGGGCTATGTTCCCGAACTCATTGGTCCCATAGCCCTCATACACGTTGGATTTGAAAACATCCTCAAGAAGCTCCTCCTGGTGGTCATAGATCTTCTCACCGCTCGTCAGGATGCTCCTGGGTCTTATGTCCGCGATCTTGCGGTTCTTGCAGAACTCGGCGAAAAGCGTGAGGGCGGACGGAAAACCGATAAGCAGGTGCGGTTTGAAAGCCCTGAGTCTCGCGGCATACTGCTGCATTATCTCATCGGACATCTTGAACGCCGAGAGCTGGATGATGTTGGCGGCGTAGTCCCGCAGGGCCTCGGCCATGCGGGCCCTGAACGGCACTCCGAAGTAAGTCCCCCAGATTCTCGCCTGCCTGTCGCCTATGTCTATCCCCATCCACCGGAAACTTCTGATGGCGCAGGCTCGCCGTGTCGGTCCCGCGGCCGTGTCCACATCGAAGTACAGGGGTTCGCCCGTCGAACCGCTCGTGCTCAGAGGGACGCCCCTTCTTCCGGATTCCTCGGTCACGATCCGTTTCCCGGCGGCCCGTATTTCATCCTTCGTGAGAAGCGGTATGTTGAGAAAGTCAGCCGGGCTCCGAATCTCCTCGGCCCGAAGCCCCGCCTGCGTGAAGAGATCCCGGTAATAGGGCACATTCGTCTCAATGTGCTTGAGGAAGCGGCCGATACGGCTCCACTGGAGTTCCCTCAGCTCCTCGGAAGACACCCGCTCATGGCTCTGAAGTTCCTTGACGCGGGCCGAAAGCCCGTCCCCCTTCAGACATCTTGAGAATGGAAATATCATGTTCCTGACAGCCCACGGCGGAAGCGGCGGTAGCATCTACGTCAACTCCTTGAATTAGGTTCTCCCCATCAGATAATATCGCAACAGGTATTTTAGTTTATAAGCGCGGATTGTCCAAATTGATTCTCGATCTCCGGCGAAGAGATCCAGCGCCGCCAGGAAGAACTCCGGATCGGTATTGCGTATGGTCACCTTGCCGCGCCAGATCCATGGCGAGGCGCATCCGATCCTGTTTATCTCGCCGGCGTCCTGGCCCGGGGTGTTGCGCCTTGCAGGGTCTTCGTAGTGAGTGGTCGATGCTACATAACCGACCTCCCGGGCGATCCGCAGGGTCACCGGGCTGCGGGCCCCACCCGGCCAGCAGAGAAAGTCCGCCCGTGTTCCCAGGGCCTTCTCTATCAATCGTTTGGATTCACAGAGCTCGTACCTCACGCGTTCCGAATATTCCGCTTCGGTCTCAATCCTGTCATCTCTATCGCCGTATTCACCGACCATCTTGTGAAGTTCTTGCCTCCAGCCTGCGTCGCGGAAGAATGAAGCGCCTCCACGCTTTGCCACGGTATCCGCCAGCCACGTGGCGAGACCGGTATCCTCGAAGTATCGCGGCCCACCGAACGATTTCTCGTGCTCGTATATCGGCACCCCATACGGGATGTCGTCCTCGATCCGGGCCGTGAGGCTTGCGTATTTCCTCTCCGGGAAGAGGTTCCATCCCAACCATGGAGGCATGGTATAGCCATCGACGCCGGCAGGACGGTGAAAATCAACCACACGCGGTCCGCTCGGGTACCACGTGTGCGTCATCGCGTGGCTCTGAATCTCGAAGTGCCCCCCCGCCGCCATTCGACGCATCTCCTCCCAGGATAGATAGCCCATGTCAACCAGGTCCGTCGCTCGCAGCCGGCCTGACCGGACATCATCGAGTGTGGGTCTCGGGGCTGTCGAGGGATCGACGAAATCGGTGGTCATCCATACCACGGCATGCAGGTTGTACTGTTTGATTATGGGATACACATATACCCAGTTGTCCAGGTAGCCGTCATCAAAAGTGAGAACGACCGGTTTGGGCGGGAGCTTCGCGCCTTTCGACATATGAGCGTGGAGATCGGCAAGGCTGACAGCCGTCCAGCCCCGCTCCACCAATAGTCTCATCTGGGCTTCAAAGACATCCACAGAAGTTGTAAGATAGTTCCAGGCCCAGTCGGCCCGCGGCGGCCCGACGGAGTGGTACATGACGACCGGAACTCCCCGGGGTGTCATTCAGTCTCCCGTCTTCGCTTCTCTCAGCGGTCTCGACCTGGCCGACCGGCTCCTCTTACATCGGCCCGGCGCCATCCCGGCTCAAGACCTCGGTCTATGCGGTCTTCCGCGTGTGGAGATCGAAATAGATCTCCTTGGTTCTTCGGACTACATGTTGCAGGCTGAACCTTTCGGCCGCGGTCGCCAGAGCGGCCCGTCCGAGCCTCTCGGCCAACTGCCTGTCGACAAGCAGCTTCTCCACCGCCGCAGAGAGGGCGCGGGCGTCACCGGGTGGGACCAGTATGCCGTTCTCTCCGCCCGCAATCGCATCGGGGACACCCCCGACATCGCTGGCGACGATCGCCTTGCTGCAAGCCATAGCCTCAATCAAGGAAACCGGGAAGCCCTCCCTCGTCGAGGGCAGTACGAACACATCGGAAGCGTGGAGGAGATCGGATATGTCACTGCGGGTCCCGGCCAGCTTGACGGTCTCCCCGACGTCCAGATCCCCAATCCGCGCAGCTATCTCACCTCGAAGTTTCCCTTCTCCGGCAATCAAACACCTCACGGTCGGGATACGCTCCCTGACGGAGGCAATCGAATCCACCAGAAGCGGGTAGTTCTTCTCTCTCACCAGGCGGCCGACGCAAACCACCAGCGCATCGCCCGCAGCCCACCCGAATTCCGCCATGATCTCCTGTTTGCCGCGGACAGGCGACTTGAAGCGGTCCAGGTCGACACCATTTGGCAGGTATTCCAGCTTGTCGCGCGGTGTGCCCTCCCGGCGGGCACGGATCTCGAGAACGTCGTGACTCACGCAGATTCTGAGATCGGTTATGCCATTCAGCATCCTATCAAACATCACACGGGCCCGTGATTTCCACAGACCGCGACCGTGTTCAGTGGTCATTCTTACGGGTACGCCCCCCAGCCAACCCGCAAGTCTGCCTATCCAGTCTGCCGGCGGCATGTGGCAGTGTATGACATCAAACTCCTCATCCCTCAAGTAGCGAGCCAGCCTGAGCAGGGCGATGGGCATGAACCTCCATCGAAATCCCAGGTTGAAAAAGGAGTCGGCATACCTCCTGGCCTCACTCTCCATCCCCGGGTCACCCGCGGTCAGACAACAGACGGAGACCGACAAGTCCGACCGGTCGAGCACTCGAAGCTGATCCAGCACCTGCACTTCCGCCCCGCCGAGATCGAGCATTGGGATCAGGATGCAGACACGAAGCGGTGTGTGGCTCTTCATTTCCTTGCGCGCGCTCTCCTTCTAACATAGGCGATCTCATCATCGGGAGAGGTTGCCTTGCCCTGGAGCCTGAGCTCGAGGAGCCGGTCGAGCACACGGCCCACCAGAGGTCCTCTTTCTATCCCAAGAGCCATGACTCGACGCCCGTCGAGGCTCGGCGAAACGCCTCGCCATGTCTTAAGATAAGCTGCAATCAGCCCCCGCTGCCTGGGTCCGGCGGCCGCAAAGAGATGGACTATCCCCTCCGGCGGCACCGCCCGAAGCAACCTGACCACGTCATAAGCACGGTCGGCATCCAGACGGGACAGCTTCACCTGGATTCTCGGAAGCCCGGTCGAAACCCAGAGACAGGCTTGCTTGACCCTCCCGGGAAGATCCAGCCGATCGGCCAAGCGCACGGCTTCGCGCCGCTGTAGCCCGACGAAGAGACCTGCAAACCAGCAAAGCCACCTTTCGCCGAATACCTCTCCGGCCGACGCATCCACTCGGTCTATGGCCGAAGCCAGGCGCTTCATATGGAGCCGTCTGACGGCGCTCCATCCCAACGCCGGGTCGATGCTCTCCGGAATCCGGTGCTTCGCCAGCAACCGGAGAGCCCTGAGAGCCTCCTCTTCCATACAGATTAGTCTGAGTTCCGTATAGATCCGTTTGCCTGAAACCGAGCCGATACAGCCTGCCTGCAAGCACGCTCGCAGAAGGTCAAGTGTCTTCCGTTCGAAGGTGAACCCGAACCTTGCGGCAAAACGCACACCTCTCAGGATCCGCGTGGGATCGTCCACGAAACTCGCAGGATGCAGAATCCTGAGTCTGCCTCCGGAGATGTCGGTAAAACCTCC
Organism: uncultured bacterium; assembly: GCA_964598025.1. Classification (GTDB taxonomy): domain Bacteria; phylum Arandabacterota; class Arandabacteria; order Arandabacterales; family Arandabacteraceae; genus JALGWN01. The sequence continues at coordinate 4,880 of CAZRAU010000066.1, read as the reverse complement.
GAATGGGTCCAGCAGCCGGCCGTAGCGACGGGGATCGAGACAGATCGCCATTGCGTTTACCGTGAAATCGCGGCGGGCCAGGTCCGCCTTCAGATTCGATGGTTTCACATCAGGCAAGGCCCCGGGATAGCGATACGATTCGCTCCTGGCCGTGGCCAGGTCGATGGCGCCGAAAGCCCTGCTTTCCACCTTGCATGTTCCGAACTTGGTGCGGCCCTTTACCGAAGACCCGGTGGTTCGCGCAAAGACGCCGGCCAGACCGAGTGCGTCACCTTCGATCACGATATCCAGATCGGTATTGCGGCGGCCGATCGCCAGGTCACGTACCATGCCGCCGACCAGATAGGCGGTCTGTCCCATATCACGCGCAAGCACACCTATGGCCCGCAGCACTTCATGGACCTGCGGCGGAACGGCCTGCTTGAACTCGGTCTCGATTTCTCCGTGACGTACTATCCTCGGGGATGATATTTCCGATGCACCTCCCTCAAGTACTCCATGTCCACCTTGGTATAGATCTGCGTTGTGGATATGTCCTTATGTCCCAGCATCTGTTGAACATCCCGCAGGCTTGCGCCGCCCTCCATCAGGTGCGTGGCAAATGAATGCCGGAGAACGTGGGGTGTTGCCTTGCTCCTTATGTCCGACCGGCGCACGTAGTCACGCAGAATCTTCCAGAAGCCCACGCGGCTGAGCGGCCTGCCTCTCCAATTCAGAAAGAAAACCCCCTGGTCTTTCCCCCTGACAAGACCTGGTCTGACCTCATCCCGGTACCGCACCGACCATTTGAGAGCAATGCCTCCCACGGGTACGACACGCTCGCGGGATCCCTTTCCCATGCATCGGGCCGTCCCCGCATTCAGGTTGAGGTCCCGCATCCTGAAAGTGGTCACTTCCGATACGCGCATACCGGTCGCATATGTGAACTCCAACATCGCCCTGTCCCGAAGCCCGAGCGGCTTGCCGGTATCCGGCTGAGCCAGCAGTCTCTCCACCTCGGGGACCGTCAGGGCGGCCGGTACTCGCCGCCAGACTTTGGGGGGAGGAACGTCCCTGGTGGGATCCTCCAATGCCATGGATTCGGACACCAGAAACCGGTGAAACGCCCGTATCGAGGAGAGCTCTCTCCTCATGCTGGAAGGCGACATGCCACACTCGCTAAGAAAAGCCAGGTATGAATACACGTCGTCGGATTGCGCGGATGCCGGATCGCTTCTGCCGGCCGAAGCCAGAAACTCCATGTATTTCTTTATATCACCGTGATAGGCCATGGCGGTATTCGCAGCCACACCGCGTTCACTGGCAAGCCAGTAGTTGAACCTATCAAGCAAAGTAGTCATCATGTCCGTAGGAACGGATTGTGCGTCCTCTCATACGCGACCGTTGTCTCGGGACCGTGTCCCGGATAGACCCGGATGCCCGGATCCAGAACCGCGACCCTGGTCTTGAGGGTCTCCGCCATCACCCGATCGGATCCCCCAGGCAGATCGGTCCGGCCGATTGAACCCCTGAAGAGCACATCGCCGCTGAAGAGGACGGAATCCAGCATGTAGCATACGCTGCCCCGGGTATGGCCCGGGGTGTGAATCACTTCTATCCAGGATCCACCGACAGGGATGGTATCGCCGTCCCGGACTTCCTGATCGACCTTGCACGGTTCTCTCTGGAGACCCCAGAGGCTTAATACCTCTCCATCCTCAACCATTGCTCTATCGGCTGCGTGGCACACCACCCTCGAGCGAAACCGGCGCCTGAGGAACTCGGCAGCGTTGACGTGATCGATATGCCCGTGGGTCAGGAGTATCGCCTCGGGTTCAAGTCCCAGCGCCTTCACCTCCCTCGCAATCCCGTCGCCTTCATCCCCCGGATCTATGATCACTCCCTGACCTCCGGGATCACACCTCACCAGATAGCAATTGGCTTCCAGCATGCCGACCACAACAGTCTCTATGTGCATGTCGCTACACATCTCTACTCTGCTCCTTCGGGGCCCAGGCCCAGACTTGGCTGGCCTGACTCAAGCGTCAGAAGCCATTTCTTGAGCGGCAGTCCCGGTCCGAAACCCGCAAGGCCGCCGTGCGAATCCAGGACTCTGTGACAGGGAATGAATATCGGAACGGGATTCCTCGCCAGTGCCCCCCCCACGGCCCTGGCGGCATTCGGATCGCCGAGTTGCTCGGCCACCCAGGCGTAAGAACGCACCTGACCGTATGGTATCTTGGAGGTCACCCGCCAGACCTTCTTGGAGAACGGCGTCGAGCTTCTGAGATCGATCTTCACCGAGAACCTCGTCAGTCTGCCCTCCAGATAGAGAAGAAGCTCCCTCGCCGCGCGCTCCACTCGTTGCCCGCCCTTCTCGAAAACGATGCCCGGGGTCTTCTCATAGAAAGACTTGACCGCCTCAACGTCAAGCGGCCCGAGATTCACCCAGAAAAGACCCCTCTGAGAGGTCGCGAGCCAGACATCGCCTATCCGCGACTTGAGACTCAGATGGTTCACAATGAGCACCGAATCCTTCTTCCCGGCCACTATCCCCTCTCTTCCTCAGGTTGCCCTTCAAGCGCCTTCGCCAACAGGGCGGCCTTCTTGCCGTTCATACCCTGCACAGCGGCCAGCGCCTCCGGCCCCGCCTTTCTGATGCCGTCCAATGAGCCGAACTCGGACAACAGCCGCTTACTCAATACCGGCCCTATGCCTTTCACATCCTCCAGCTGCGACCTCAGGCTCCGGCGCCTCCGGAGTGTGCGATGGTAGGTGACGGCGAACCTGTGCGCCTCGTCCCGGATCCGCTGAAGCAGACGGAGTGCGGGCGAGTCATGCGGTATCTGCAGCGGTTCGCCTCGGCCCGGACGAAACAGCTCATCCAGCCTTTTGGCGATCCCGGCGACCTCGGGAAGCGCATCCTCACCACACCCGGCTTCCAGGATCCCCTTGATCGCACTCGACACCTGTCCCTTGCCGCCGTCGATCAACACCAGGTCGGGCCTCTCCTCCGCCCCTTCTTCCACATGGACCCAGGCCCGGCGGAGTACCTCCTTCATCATAGCAAAATCATCCTGGCCTTGAACATCCTTAATGGCATATCGCCGGTAAAGACTCTTTACGGGACGCCCGTTTCTGAAGTATACCCTCGAACCTGCCGGCTCGGCACCTTGAATCGTGGAAATGTCGAACGCGGCTATCGCGATCGGAGGCGCGGCAAGATGAAGCCACCTGGCAAGCTCCCTTATGGCTGCCGGTATTCTCGCCCCGCCTCTCTCGGCATCTGCAACCTGTGAGAGGATGAGACTCGCATTCTCACCTGCCATCTTGAGGAGTTCCGCGCCCTTGCCCGTCCTGGGGCTGAGCACTCTGATCTCCCTGCCCGTTCTCTCACGAAGCCACAGTTTGATCACCGGCATACCTTCAGGAACCTGTTCGATTAGAATCTCATCGGGCAGCTGCGTGGTGGCGGCAAGATACTGCTCGAGAAAAGCCTCCTCGATCTCGGATTGTTCGGCATCTCCCTCATAACCCATCCGGTAGACCTCTTTGCCGACCAGTTTGCCTTCACGCACCTTGAGCGTCAGCCCTATCGCACGGCCGTTTCTAAAACGAACGGCAGCGACATCCCGGTCCTTCGACCTCGGTGAAACCACTATCTGTTTCTGGCTGACCTTCTCAAGGGCCTCGAGGGTGTCTCTGAGGCCGGCGGCCTCTTCAAACCTCAGTCTGCCGGCCTCCTCTTCCATGCGGCTCCTGATATCCCTTATCAGATCCGTCATTCTGCCCGACAGATACTGGCAAACCTGGTGGACACGTAGCTTGTAGGCGTCGGGGCCGACATCTCCCCGACAAGGTCCCATGCACTTGCCGATGTGATAGTTGAGACATCCCCTGTCCGGCACCTTAAGAGGCAGATTCCTTCTGCAAGTCCGGAGGGCGAAGATGTCGTTAAGGAGCTTCAACGTCCTCCGCATGGCCTTGGCGTCGGTGTAAGGCCCGAAATACCTCGATCCGTCTTGGTTGAGAGTCCTCGTCGCATAGACGGAAGGGAAAGCCTCGCGCGACGTGACCTTTATGTATGGGAATTTCTTGTCGTCCTTAAGGCTGACGTTATAGCGGGGCTTGAAGTGTTTGATGAGATTGCACTCGAGTATCAGGGCTTCGACCTCCGACCGCGTGACCATGAAATCAAGATCGTGGGTCTTGCTCACCAGGACGGCTGTACGCGGGGGGAGCGGTTCGCCCACCCGGAAGTAGGATCGCACCCTGGACCTGAGGGACTTGGCTTTGCCCACGTAAATGACCTTGCCTTTTCTGTCCTTGAACAGGTAGACCCCCGGAGCCGACGGCAACCCATCGACCTTGACCCTTAAGTCATCCGTCATGGCCTCACCCGGACTCTAAGCACGGTCCTCAATAGAAAGTCAATCTCTTCGACCTTTATGGCCAAACCTACCGCCAGTAAGACCACCACGCCGGCCGCCGCCGAGACCGTAACCTGCAGAAGCTTGCCCCAGATGTTGAGGGCCCAGGGCTCAAGGGCGCCCGCGACGACATAGAGCGTAATCCCCACACAAGCCGACACGGCAATCATCTTGGTTACGGCAATCCAGATCTCCCGGCTGCGGATATCACCCAGCCTTCGGCGAAGCAGCCAGCAGAGTACCGCGAAGCCTGCAGCCGATGAGATCGCCGTAGCCAGCGCCAGGCCAATGATGCCCAGGTACCTGACAAGCACGATGTCGAGCACTATGTTGAGACTGACATTGAATATGGCGACCTTCATGGGGGTCAACGTGTCCTTGAGCGAATAAAAAGCCTGGACCACTGCCTTGACCCCACCATAGGCAAAGAGACCGGCGGCATAGTAGACAAGTGCATTCACCGTCATGGGC
>CAZRAU010000065.1:0-18444 GCA_964598025.1 uncultured bacterium | reverse complement strand
GCGGTCGATCTCGTCCAGGATGAGACGCGTGCCGAAGGCCGCCGTGGCGTGCTTGGTCTGGAAGTATGCCCGGAAAGTGCCCGGGTACTCAACCGGGCGGTCGAACCGGCTCCCCGCGCTGTAGGCGAGGCCTTCGTCGGACCGAACGCGCCGGACGATTCGTGATGTGAATCCACCACCGCCCAGGATGTCGTTCATGATGACGAGAGCGTATTCATCCGGGATATCTCGCTTGACGCCGATGTGGCCTATGCGGATGCGCGACTGATTGACCCCCTCCTTCGCGATCATATAGACGCCCGGTTTGGGATCAGGGACCCGGTCGGGGATCTCCGGGAGATCGAGCTCGCGATCGGGCCATCCGGCGAGCATGTTGTCGAGCTTGACCAGGATCTTGGGGGTTTCGAAGTCTCCGGATACGGCGAGAATGAAGTTCCTGGGAAAGAAGTACTTCTCATGGAAGGCGGTCAGGTCTTCCCGCGTGACGGAAGTGATGGATGCTTCGGTCTGGCGATAGGGGGTGGTGCACGGATGGTCGCCATACATGAGGAATTGCCACTCGCGGCTCTCAATCGGCCGCGTGTCTGCGTTGCGCTGCTCCATCTCGGAGAGAAGATCGGCGCGGTATCTGTCGAGAGCTTCCTGAGCGAAAACCGGAGTGCGAAGCACCTTCTTAAGTAACTCGAGCCCCTCATCTATGTCCTTGGATAGACAAAAGAGCCGAACCATGCCCTGGGTATCATCGATGGTGACGGACATGTCCCCGGCGAGGTAGGCAAGGCGCTCGTCGATCTCCTTTGCGGTCATATCCTCGGTGCCGCCGTTTCGCAGCATGTAGCCGGCAATCCTCGCGAGCCCCGCCTGCTCCACGGGATCATAAACCGAACCGGTGCGGACCAGGATGGTCAGTTCGAAAGTGGGAAGCTCCCGGTTCTCGGCGACATAGGCAATGACACCGGACTTCAGCGTATGCCGGTAGTCCTCCGGCCGGGGCGGATCATACTTCAATTCCTCGAACTTGAGCTTGTCCGGGTGATCGACGATATCATCTGCGTACACATACGATGCAGAAGCCACCAGAGCGGCCAGTGCCAGGACCGCGATGGGCATTACGAAAGGGCTCGACGACACAACTGATAATCTCCTCATGGTCCTTTTCCCTCCAGCGTAGGTTTTACATGCCCTCGGCGGCTTTGAGTTCCTTGAGATGCTCGTTGGCGATCTTGAGCAGTCGCTCCATCTGTGCCCGCTCTTCGGCATCCTCGATCTGGTCCAGGCGGCCACCGAACATCCCGATCATCTGTTCCAGTCGGACCGGGTCTTCTATCGACTTGATCATCTGAACCGCCTGGGCGAATTGGGGGTCTTCGCCTCCCGCAGCCTCATGCTCCGCACCGCCTTTGGTGTTGACTATGAGCACATTCCGCTGGTCCTCAGCGAAGTACTTATCGGCCACGCGCCGGACATCCTCGGCGGTGACCATGTCGATCTTGTCCGGGCCGTTGTTGGCTTCCGTCCAATCACCCAGTGCGGCATGTTGGCCAAGGTAGAATAAAATGCCGATCCCAGACATGATATCCATGAAGCGGATCTGCTGTACGCGGATCTGGTTCTTGACCTTCTGCAGTTCCTCTTCGGATACCGGGTTCTCCTTCAAGTCGTCGATCACCTGGTACATGGCCGCCTCGAGCTGTTCCGCCTTGACACCGGACACGCCTTCGGCGCTGACCTGAAAAGCCCCGGCGTACTTCTTTGAGTCCTGCGCAGCGCTTACGGCAAGGCCGCTCCCGCCGAACATGCGCATACCTCCCCGCTCGACAGAGCCCTTGGCGATTCCATCTTCCTCCACGAGCTTCTTATAGAGCCGCCCGGTCTTATCGCTCATTATGCCGGCCAGCACATCAAGCGCATAGCTGTCCGGATGTTTCCAGGCCACGGTGTGGTACCAGATCTCCGCCTGTGGACCGGTTTCGGCCTCCGCGATCAGGCGCTTCTCTCCGTACTGCTTCTCCTCGAGCGTGACCACGTCCGGTGGCTCGGTCCGGCCGCGCGGGATGCGCTCGAAGTATTTCTTCACCATCCCTATCACCTTGTCGGGCTCGAGATCGCCGACCAGAATCATGGTGAGGTTATTCGGTGAGTAATACGTATTGTAGTATGCCTCGGCCTGCCCGCGCGTGATGCTGGCGAGGTCGGAGGGCCATCCGATCACGTCCCAGTGGTACGAAGACGATTTCCAGAACATGGCCCGAAAATCCTCCTCGATGAGCCCCATCGGCGTTGATTCGATACCCATGCGGCGCTCCTCGCGGACGACATCCCGCTCGGAATAGAACTCTCGGAAGACGGGGTGGCTGAAGCGATCGGATTCCATCCACATGCAAAGCTCGATCTTGTTCTTGGGCAGGCGGACGACATACATGGTCCAATCATCGGAGGTCATGGCATTGATGAAGAAGCCGCCGTGCTTGGAGTAGATCTCATTAAGCTGATCCTTGATTATCAGCTCGCGTTGTTCGAGGATGAGTTTATCGAACTCGGCCGAGAGTTCGCAGCAGCGAGCGGTCCTGGACTCGGGAGACATCATGTCGTCGATTTGGCCGCGGCGAAGCCGCTCCCGCATGATACACTCCTCATCGCGTATCAGCGCGCGAAGCGAGTCAAGCCGGGCCATGATCTCACGGTCCCGTTTGATGTCCTTGGTCCCGATGGTCTCGGTCCCTTTGAACATCATGTGCTCAAAAAGGTGGGAAATACCGGTGATGCCGGTGATCTCGTTGGCCGATCCGACATGGGCGATTATCGCCGTCATGATCGTGGGACTCTCGTGGCGCTCGACCATGAGAACCTGCATGCCGTTGTCCAGCCGGTACTCCTTGGCGTCGATGTTCTGTGCGATTGCCGGAACGGCGCCTGCAACCAAAACCACGGCGCAGGCCAACATCGTGCGGACACTTCGTCGGTACATAAGATACCCCCCGGAAGCCTGGATTCGAAACGCCAGCCGGCCCACGTATAGCCTTCTACTATGGGCCCTGATAACAGGTAATAATAGGCCATTTCTGCATGGTAATCAAGATGTCGGGGCAGTTGGCCGGAGCCTGTTTCGTTTGTGCTTGCCGGGACAAGCCGAATGATGGAAGATTCCCGGGGGCGGTGAACGCTGGGAAGAAGGACCGGCAAGGGGCACTCTGAAACCGAACAGTGTGATGGCGGGAGCGCGAAGCGGCAGGCGGCGAAAGCGGGGCGGTGGTGCGCCCGTTCACATGCTGGACACTGCAAGTTACTGGAACAGGCCGGTCGAAGGGCTCTTCGCGCTGCTCGAGACTACCCCGGATGGGCTCACGTCTTCCGAGGCGGCGCGGCGGCGCGCGCTGTTCGGCCCCAATGCGCTCGAGTTCGAGGAGAAAGCCACCGTCCTTGGGGCCTTCGCAAGTCAGTTCAGAAACGCCATCATGCTCATACTTCTATTTGCAACCGGCATATCCGCGGTGCTTCAAGATTGGGTGGATGCCGCGATCATTCTTGCGATCGTACTGGGCAGCGCCTTTCGGTAGTGCGTGCGGTGCTCATAACGCTGGCGGGCTCCAGCATCGGCCCCTGACGGGTTCCTCCACATCCCAGGCAACACGTGTCACCCAGTCTGAATAGGAGAGGTCGATCCTCCGGATGCGCCTGAACATCTCCCGCCTGAAGATCGTCTCGGCGGGCCCGCCACCGGCATATGTATGCGATTCCCAGAAGCCTTCAGTTTTAGTAATGTGATAGTATGTGGTAAGCGAAAGGCCCGGACCAATCCAAGCAGGCTCGGAGGAAGCCATATGATTAGATGGTCGATAGCCGCGGCTATTGTGTTTGCCCTGATCGTCATGTCTATGGGTTGCGGTTTCTTTGAGGATCCCAGTCAGCCCAAGGGGCATGACTGCTGGACCGGCCGGTGCGACATAGCCGGATACGTGCGCGACTTTCAGGGCGCGCCCATGAAGGACATCAAGGTCTTCCGGAGCGGTGAGGGCGCAGGCTGGGTGCTGACCGACAAACACGGTCATTATGTCATGCCCAACAACGTCCCGGGCTGGCGCTACTGCGTAGCCCCGGGTGACTCCGACTGGACTTTTGAGCCCGAGAAGCGCTGTTACTATATAAATGAGAACCTGGAGAATCAGGACTTCACCGCGTACCCCGCGGTCATCTTCCGGCGAAGCATCAGTGGGCGAGTGGAGGATGCCGAGGGCAACCCGATCCAGGGAGTTGTGATAAGTGTGGAGGGCATGGAAAAGGCCCCGGTTTTGACGGATGAGAACGGCGACTATACGGTTGAGGGCCTGATAAGCGGATTCGGGTACTGCGTGATTCCAAGCAGGGCGGGATGCACCTTCGAACCGGACGAGCGCTGCATCGCGAATCTGGACGTATCCTATCCATATCAGAATTTCACTGCCACCTGCCGATGACCACGTCCTATCCGGATGTCTCGGACTCGTCTCTTGGAACCCGTCCGTACGGCGCCGACAAGGCGCGGGGACGCGATCACCAGAGCAATCATGGTTTTCTCCTGGCGCGGAACAGAATCCGGGTTCCGATTGTCTAATGGGTAAGGCCTGCAGGCAAGCAAGGACATTTGGGGGGCGGACATCAGACCGCGACACGGTAGTACCAGCGCGTACTTCCTGGCATCTCTAATTCTGCACATTCTAGTGGTAGTTATGTTCGCCTTATCGGGTCTGACATTCCGCAAGCCGGGGCCGGCCGTCCGGGAGGCCGTGGAAAGGGACCGCCGCGCCTTCCAAGTGATCGAGGTGCCGGACAATATCCGTGAGGAGAAACCGATCGAGCCGACCAATCTGGTGTCGGACCGGGTCGCCAGAGCCGCCGACATGAATCCTGAGGATATGGAGAAGTCAGCCGATCCCCATTCGGAGGGGGACACTGAAGTAAGAGAGTTTGAGGAGATCGGAGCGGACGTCGATCTGGCAGGAATGAAGGCGGAAGATGCGGAGCCCGATCGTTCCGAACCGCGCGATCAGTCTGAGGATGGGGATTTCGTGTGGGACGTGCCGCCGGAGAAGAGCATCGACTATGCGACCGCTGAGGGAATCGGCAGCCGGAACGCAGTCCCCGGGAGACCGACGGTCTTCAGGAATTTTCTCTCCGATGTGGGCAACAAAGGCGCGCTGAGTTTCAACACGTATGATTGGGATTTCGCACCTTACATGCTGGCGATGAAAAGGGCCATAGAAAGCCACCTCTTCCCGCCATATGCCTTCACGCATATGGGTATGATAAGCGGCACGAACATAGTCCGCTTCACGGTGATGCCTGACGGCCGCGTCAGAAGCCTGGAGATCCTGGACAGTGACGCTCATTTCTCGCTGGACCGTACAAGCGTGAGGGCCATCGAATCATCGGTACCGTTTCTGCCCCTGCCGAGGGACTTCCCAGAGGAATACCTCGAGGTTACTGCTCACTTCTCATACGTGATAACGGGTAGAAACTGAGGGACAGGCCGGTGAAAGTCGCCCGCCTGCTGCGTCCGCTGCCACAGGAGTAGCAACGCTACGCTCCCGTCCCCCTCGCACTGGGGCTTGCTCTAGGAAGATACATGTATTCGATTATAGAATCCCCTGTGGACAGTAGCTCGGGCGGTCCCCGACTTCTCCCGCATTGCCTGGGGCTGAGAGGCTCGCTCGGATTGTCCGAGCCGGGAGGAGTGCTTGTAATCATGGTGTGCCGGAGGCAGCAGGCCGGGCGGTAGAGCCTATCGGAATGGGGCTCCGTGACCGGGGCCCGCGGGCATGCACAGGCACAGGCTCACCCGGAATCAAGCGTGAAAGGAGCGACATCTGTGAGATCACACGTGGGACTGTTGGCGTTACTGATTCCGGCCCTGACATGCGGCAGCCTCATGGCGCAATCTGGTGGGATGGGAGACCGGGGAAACCTCGAAGGACGCGGCGGCTCTATTTCAGGAAGCGTTGTGGATAGTGTCGCGCAGGTACCGCTCGAGTATGCGAACATAATCCTCTTCGATAAGCAAAGCGGCTCCCAGGTTGATGGCACGATCAGCCACAAAGACGGCCACTTCGAGCTCGCACCGCTTCGCCCGGGCGTCTTCGACCTCGAGATCAAGTTCATGGGGTTTCATGCAAAACGGATAGAGGATATCAGGTTGATACCGTCCGAGATGGCCCTCGATCTCGGGACTATCGCACTGAGGCGTGCCGTCATAGCGCTGGACGAGGTCGAGGTATCGGCGGAGAAACCGGACATGCTCTTCAAGATCGACAAGAAGGTTATCAACGTCGACAAACAGATAACAGCCAGGTCGGGCACGGCCGTAGACGTCCTCGAAAATGTTCCGTCGGTAACCGTCGATATTGAGGGCAATGTCAGCCTTAGGGGGAGCTCCAGTTTCACGGTACTGATTGACAACAGACCGACCGTGCTGGAGCCCAATGAGGTGCTTCAGCAGATACCCGCAAGCACCATTGCAAACATAGAGATCATCACGAACCCTTCGGCCAAGTATGACCCCGACGGTGTTTCGGGCATAATCAACATTATCACCAAGAAGAGCAAGCAGGGCGGGATGAGCGGTATCGTGAACCTCAATGGAGGCCTTGACTATACGTACGGGGGCGACTTCCTGGTGAGCTATCACAGGGATAACATGAACACATACCTGGGTATGGACTGCAACAGGCGGGAGTCTCCGGGCACGGCGAAGTCCGAAGGCCGGACCTACCGGGATACGGTAGCGTCTTTTGTCAACTCCAGCGGCGAGTCACGCTGGGAGCGGACGATGTATAGCAGCAAGGCGGGGGTCGAGATCGGTTTCACACCCCGTGACCTTCTGAGTCTGGAGGCCAGGGGCGGCGCGAGATCGGGAGGGAGGAATGCGAACGAGAAGTTCGACGAATGGCGGGAACCCGGTGACAGCCATAGCCGGTACGCCAGCCACAGCGAATCGGAACGCACGGGCGATTTCTACCAGGTGAGCATGGATTTTCAACACAGGTTCGACGATGATGGTCATCAGGTGCTCGGAAAAGCCGTGATGGTCCACTACGGCGGTGATGAGGAATCCAAAACCGAGCTTCTAGACGCGGATGAGGCAATCATCAGCGGGCGGCGAACTCTCGAAGACGGTCCGTCGACCAATCTCCGGTTCGACCTGGATTATACTCTGCCGCTCAATGAGGAAAGACGGTTCGAGGCGGGTTACCAGAGCAGGTTTGAGGGATCGGAGAATACCTCGAAATTCTATGAGTACGACACACTGACTGTGAGTTATGAACGCCGGCCGGAATTCAGCCACGCCACCGAATACGAGAGAGACATCCACGCTGTCTATGCCCTTTACGCCGGCGCGCTGGGCCGCTTGGGTTACCAGGCAGGGCTTCGGACTGAATACGTGGATCGCTTGGTGACCGTTGTGGGAGGGGCCGAGACCTTCGCAATCGACCGCTGGGACTTCTTCCCCACGTTTCACATGTCATACGGATTGTCCGAGGGGCATCAGGTGATGGCGAGTTACACGCGCCGGATCGACCGGCCTAGAAGCTGGTACCTCGAGCCTTTCATAACATGGTCCGATGCTTACAACGTACGGCAAGGCAATCCGTCGCTGAAGCCCGAGTATATCGATTCATATGAGCTGGGGTACCAGAAATCCTTCGGCCCCAGCATGGTGTCGCTCGATGCCTACTACAGGCTGACCCATAACAAAGTGGAGCGGGCGCAGTCGGTCTATCAGGACAACGTGATCCTCCACACGGTCGAAAACGTGGGCAAAGACTACACGTTCGGCACCGAGGTGACACTCAACCTTGGTGTCGTCGGGTGGTGGAACGTCAATCTCATGGGAAACCTCTATGACTATCGTGTGGAAGGTACCCTCTACGACCGGGACTTCTCCGAGGAGAGCTTCAACTGGAGGGTCCGGGCCAACAACACCTTCAGGCTGACCAAATCCACCCGGCTCCAGGTCAACGGGTTCTATAATAGCCCGACCGTGTCGGCCCAGGGGGAGCGTGAAGGCTTTTATTCCACCGACGTAGCAGTCAGGCAGGAATTCATGAATAGGGCGTTGTCGCTGGCCCTTCAGGTTCGAGACGTTCTCCGTAGCGGCAAGTTTGAGTTCACATCGGAGGGGCCGGACTTCTATAGTCACAGGGAATTCACGCGCAAGTCACCCAGCGTGACCCTGACCCTGACCTACAACTTCAACAACTACAAACCGGAGCGGGAGGATACCGAGGACCGTGACATGTTCGGGGGCGACGAGGAGTTCTAGCCGGGCCCGACGTCGGCCGCAACCACCGCGATGGGGCGGCTATTCCACTTTTCCTAGCGGCATGATGTAGAGAGGCTCCTCCGCCCTGGTCATCCGGATCGCCTGCTTCAAGGCCAGATCATTGAAGGCTCCGATGGCGCATGTGCCGATTTTGAGGGCATAGGCCTGGAGATACACGTTCTCCGCGGAGTGGCCCAGATCCATACACACATAGCGCTCCCGTCCGCGCTCGCCGTATTTCTGGGTGTTCCGCTCGAACACGGCCGAATACACTATCGCGGCCGCAGCCGTCTCGAAGTGGGGCTGGTTAAAAGCGGCGTCGCTCACATCCTGCCACCGGTCGGCGCCGACCAGGGTAATCAGCTGATGAGTCTCGGATTTGTATAAGTAGATTCCCGATGCAAGTCCCGTCACGTTACGGGCCACGAGGTAGACTTCCAGTGGATAGAGCGCGCCTGCCGAGGGGGCGGTCCGCAACCCTCCCCGCAGGAAGTCCGGTGCGTTGTCGATCGGCTTGTTGAGCCCGTACGCAGCCCAGAGCAATTGGGAAACCTCGGCCAGACTCAAGGGTAGATCCATGTATGTGCGTATGGAGCGGCGGCTCTGCAGTGCCTCTTCCACCGACACTTCACTCAATAGGCGAGGCCGTGGCAGATCGGTCACCGGCCCTACAGGATGAGCCGCAGGGAATGAAGCCGCTACGGCCTCCAACCTGGCATCGAGGGCCGCAAGCAGTCCATTCCAGCGGTCGTCCGCATGCAGGCTCGCCAGATCCTCGTCTTCCTCAAGCCACTCTTTCTCTATGGGATTGGCGTCCAAGGCCTTGTCGAGGTACATGAATGCGGCGTCCGGATCGTCGGCCCGCGCGGCGGCACAAGCGGCGTTGAAGTAATCGTTGAGGTTGCCGCCCCCGACCTGGAAGGCCTGCCGGTATAGTTCCAGGGCTGCTCCATATTCCGAAGTGTACATCCTGTTCTCGGCGTCCTCAATCAGCTGATCGTAGTCCTGCGACCAAATCGTTGTCCCTATGCAAAGAACCAGCCCAAGCGTCATGATGATCGTCCTCATAGATTGCCTCCTTGTGAGTTCGCCGGCCCGCAATACCGGCGGATGGCTCAAGCCTATCACGGAGACAATCCCCAGGCAAGAGGTGCAGGAGGCTCTCGCCATTAAGGTAAGCGGCGGGAATAAGCGGCACCAAGGGTTTGTCTACTATGCATGGAAGATCGGATCGCGAGAGGCTAAGTCGGCGATTCGGTTGATGGGTGGAAAGGAGGTGAGACAGGATGAGCAGGAAGAGCAGCATCATGTTGGTGGCTGCCCTGGCGATCTCATTGGCGGGCACCGCTTTTGTTTATGCGGAACGCGGCCACGGGGGGCGCTTCGAAGACCGACTTAGTGAAGAGCAGCGCGAGGCCATCCACGCTAAGATCGACGAGATGCGTGAGGCAGGGGCCTCGCCTGAGGAGACCCATGACGCGGTCCGTGAGATGCTGGAAGGTTACGGCATCACACCGCCCGAGGGTAATCCCGAGGGCGTGCCGGAAGGCCGCGGCCCACGTGAACGTGCAGGAGATGCGTGAGGCAGGAGCCTCGCGCAAGGAAGTTCATGCCGCCCTTCGGGAGGTGCTTGCCGGGTTTGGCATAGACCTTCCGGACTGCCCGAAGACGAGTGAGGTTTGATCGCCTGCGGGCAGTCTAAGTGACAGCCCCGGTGAAGGCAGGGGGTGGGGAGAGATCAAAGGGAGGTTCCAATAACATCTCCACGCCTTCGGCATCGGGTCGGGAGCAGGGGCCCCGGCCCGATGCGATGCCGGGTTCCCGCCGCTCCCACCATCCGACGGATTCCCTCCTGGCTGGGAATATAACTTGATATTAGGTTGTCAAACGGTGTAGAAGAAGGCAGGTGAATCCCTTTGGGCAAGGAAGGGCTCCGGCTTGACGGAAGAAGAGCTTGTTGTAGCGGCGCGTGAAGGTGATGACGCTGCCTTTAAGGAGCTCGTTGTGCGCTTTGAGCCGGTTGTGGCAAGAACGGTGATCGGGATGCTTGGTGATTGTACGGAAGCCGAAGACGTCGGCCAGGAGACCTTTGTCCGTTTCTACAAGGCCCTGTCGGCTTTTCGGGGTGAGTCGAGTGTCGGTACATACCTGACGCGCATCGCCATGAACCTCTCGCTCAATGAGCTCAAGCGACGCAAGCGAAGGCTGCTCAGGTTCACCAAGAAACCCGTGGAAGAGTTGCACGATCTTGCCGACCAAAGGCAGGAGCGCGGCCGGGACATCGACAAAGAGCGGGTATGGGCGGCGATCGACGGACTCGAAGAGAAATTCCGGTCTGTTGTGGTTCTGAGGCTGATAGACGGATATTCGACGGAGGAGGCGGCCCGGATACTGGGCATCCCCCTGGGGACCGTGTTGTCAAGACTGTCACGAGGCCAGAAAAAGCTCAGGGGTCTTCTGGAACCCCATGTAGGAGTGCAATCATGAACAAGAGAATCCTGGAATTGCTCTACCGCTCTCTTGACGGGGATCTGACCGCTGATGAGGGGAAGGAGCTCCGGGAGGCGCTGGAGGCATCCGAGGCCCTCCGTCGTGAGAAGGGCATGATAGAGGCTATGCGGAAGATGGTCTCCGCGAGCGGAACGGAAACCTTCAAACCTTTCTTCGCCGATCGCGTTATGAGACGGGTGAAAGGACTTCGTGAGAGTCGGAACGGAATGTACACGCTTCAAGAGTGGCTCTCCCGCGTATTCCGGCGGGTGGCGATTGTGGGTGTTGCGGTGGTTGCCGGCCTTGTTGTTCTTAACCTTGTGCAGGCTGATGGGGTCTCCCTGGCGGCTGCGTTCGGAATCTCCGAGGTCCCGATCGAGGAGATTCTTGAACTGCCGGTTGAATCCATCGTGGAGGGTTTGTCATGAGTGCCCGTGGAAGAGCGATAGGCATCATTGTCGGGACCTTGTTGATAGGCGTCGTTATCGGAGCCCTAATAGTCGGTCCGCTGGTGGCACGCCACCACTTCAAGCGTATTGCCGACTTGCGGACCCCCAAGGGTCTTGCCGAGCGCCTGGAAGAGATAATAGAACCCGACGCCAGTCAGGTGGACGCACTGAGGGCGGTCCTGGCCAAGTATGGCGAGAGTTTTGATGAGGTCGCGTCGCGGCACCGTAGCGAGATGAAGGATATGATCGATTCTCTCGATGCGGAGCTGGATACTCTCCTGACCGATGAGCAGAAGGAGCGCATGGAGCAAGCAAGACAGCGGATCGGCCCGCCGGGCGATCCGCACGACCACCACAAGCCGCCACCGTCCAGATAGATGCTCACCGGCTCTGGAGTGCCCCAGTTGCCGGCAAGACAGCGAATAGATCTATAGTGGCGCTCAGGCGGCGGTTACCCCGGTTTGACCACACAGCGTTTCTGAGCACGAGCCCTCCGTTCGGCAAGCAACATCCCATTTGCGAACAAACGCTGTCCCCGGCGGGCACTTGCCGTGCTCCGGCTGGTTTGATGCCGGGACCATCGGTGGGTTGATACGGTATATCAGAGTCCGGGAATAATCACCCCCTTGGTCTTGTCTAAAGGTCATGAGACGACAGAGCAAAACTTGGGACCTTCGAGAAAGAAGCGAAGGCGGGGAATGACAAGATGAGACAAGATCAAGACGGTTGTAGGGAGACGGGCGGGTGGAGAAGCCGATGGATCGGCAAGCGTGGGGTCTCGACTTGGTTGCAGCGGGTACTGAGACAGGCGGCCGCAGTGCGGGTTGCCTTCCTGATTGCCGCAGCCCTATCGTGCCCGGCCGTCGGGGACATAGAGGCGCAGGAAACCAGGGTCATAACGCTTGAGCACGCGGTTGAGACGGCACTCAAGTCCAACGCGTCAATACTGCTGGCGGAGAACCTCGTACTGGCGAGCCGTATCTCCGCAGATCAGGCCAGGAAGGAGCTCTATCCCGACCTGACCGCAAGCATCTCCGCCTCGCGTGATTACAGCAAGGGGTCAAACATGGCCGGGCAAGCTAGTGACTACGAAGCAGGCGATGCTCTGAGCGCGCGGTTGGCCTCGAGCCTCACGTTATTCGACGGGCTGGGGACGGTCAACTCGATCAGGAAGTCCGACCTGGACCTATCGGCCAGCATAAGCACCTATCAGCACGTCAAGGCATCCCTTGTATTCATGACATTCTCAGCCTATGTCGAAGTGCTGGCAAATCAGGAGATCGTAGAGAGCCAACAGCAGAACCTCGAAGCCCAAAGACAGCAGCTGACGCTCGTTGAAGAGTTCGAACGCGCAGGCAATCGTTCTCTGGCGGACGTGCTCCAACAACGCGCGACGGCGGCTCAGGCCGAGCTTCAGTTGATTGAGGCGGAACATCAAGCAAGCCTGAGCAAGTTGCAGCTTGCCGAGACCATGGGGCTCGACCCTACGTCCGAGTATGAGATCGTGCAGATTCCCACTGAAGACATGATGGACGCCTTTTCGGCCGGGAGCGGGGACGAGACTGTCAGCCGCGCGCTGGTCGCCCGGGCCGATGTGGCGGCACAGCGAGAACAAGTTGAGGTTGCTTCTCGGGCTGTCGCGATCGCAGGGGCGGGCTATTGGCCGAGTCTGTCGCTCAATCTGGGAGCAGCATCCAGCTACAGCAGTATGAACGAGTATTCTGGGTTCTCCGATCAGCTCCTGGAAGAGAATCCGAATCTTCAGGTGGGGCTCTCAATATCTGTCCCGATATTCGACCGTTCGCGAACAGGTAGCAGCGTCCAGCAGGCACGACTCGCCCTCAAGAATGAAGAGATCAACCTTACCGATCTCGAACGGCAGGTGGCCCTCGAAGTCCGGCAGGCGTTCTTCGATTATGAGACCGCCGTGAAGCGGCTCGATGTCGCCGAAACACAGTTGGATTATGCTGCTGAGGCACTGGAGGCAACAAGTGCCCGCTATCGAGTGGGTTCGTCTACGCTTGTAGAGGTGACAACGTCCAATGCACAGTATGTCGAGGCCCGGAACGAAAAGGTGCGGGCCGAATACACGCTGCTTCTCAGCATGGCTGCGTTGAGTTACTACTCCGGGGAAATGGATGAGACTCTTCCTTTCCTGGACTTGTCCCAAGCAGAAAGACCGAGCCCGAGCGAAGGGTAGGGGGTAATAGCATGAAAGCAAGAGACGGTCACGGCCGCGGCATGAAGAGACGATCGCTGGCAGTGTTGGCAGCAGTCGCATTGATTGGGTTCCTGGTGGTCTATCTGGGATTCCTCAGGGGGGACGGGGACGAGGCCCGGTATCAGGTGGCGGAGATCGTGCTGGGCAATATCGAGAACGTCGTGACGTGTACAGGCACGCTGAGTGCCGTAGGCACCGTCGAAATCGGCACCCAGGTGTCGGGGACCATTAACGAGATCTTGGTTGACTTCAACGACCGGGTGCACGAGGGGGCAACGCTTGCTGTTTTGGACACAACGCTTCTCAAGGCGGCGGTGATGGATGCCGAGGCGGGCCTGCTTAGTGCGCAGGCGCAGTACGAGGAAGCTTGCGCCGAATACGAGCGTAATCTGCCCCTGTTCGAGAGAGGTTATGTCTCCGAGCAAGAGTTCATACCCATCCGGTCGGGGGTGAAGACCCGCGAAGCGACGCTACAGTCCGCCATGGTGGCACTCGATCGGGCGAAAGCAAATCTCGGGTATGCCGTGATTGTATCCCCTATAGAGGGAACAGTCATTCAGCGAAACATAGAGCCCGGCCAGACCGTGGCAGCCAGTTTCTCGACACCCACGCTCTTTTTGATTGCAGAGGACCTTTCAGAAATGGAGATCCTTGTGTCCGTGGATGAAAGCGATATCGGTCAGGTGAAGGATGGGCAGGACGCGCGTTTCACCGTACAAGCCTATCCGGATGAGACCTTCCATGGAGTCGTTGAGCAAATCAGGCTGCAGCCGGAGATTGTTCAGAATGTTGTCACATATACCGTGGTGGTCAGTGCACCCAATCCGGACCGCGTGTTGCTTCCGGGTATGACCGCCACGGTCGATCTCCTTGTGGAGCAGGTTGAGGGCGTGACTCTGGTGCCCAATAGCGCCCTGAGAGTGACGCCTACGGAGGAGATGTTAGCGGAGGTCCAAGAAGCAATGCAAATGAAGCGAGGGGCCCTTCCTGATTCGACGAGACAGAGTAGTGGGGCAGAAGTGGCAGGGACTGTTGGCCAGGGAGGGTCCCCTCTGACGGCCTTCGCAGAATCTGCGACCGGGCAAAGCGATGTCAAGATGATATGGCTGCTCGATGAGCGCGGGGGTGTAATGCCGCGGCAGGTTAGTATCGGCGCGACGGATGGGAAGATGAGTGAGGTAATCGGGGGGCAAGGTGTCGCCGAAGGGGCGAAGGTCATAGTCGGAATCAGTCAATCCGAGGATGGCAACAGCGACATCGCGTCGCAAGATGGGGGCTCGGATCGTCCTCCGGGCTTCCGGATATTCTAGTGTGAGACCTTTGGTGAAGGGTTAGCATGCGCCAAGTGCAACATGCGGAAGGGATGCCGGGATGAGCAACGTCATCGAGACCAGCGGAATTCACAAGATCTACCATGTCGGCGATGTCGAGGTGCCTGCCCTGAGGGGCGTCGATCTGGCGGTGGCCTCCGGTGAGTTCGTGGCGATAATGGGCGCCTCGGGGTCGGGAAAGTCCACCCTGATGAATATACTCGGCTGCCTCGACCAGCCGACTGCGGGTGTGTATCTTCTTGACGGTGTGAATGTGCGCGATCTCAGCAAAGATGAGTATGCCGACATACGCAATCAGAAGATCGGTTTCGTGTTTCAGGTATTCAACCTTCTACCGCGGACATCTGCCCTGGAGAACGTCGAGCTTCCGCTTGTATACGATAGGACCCGGCGGATTCAGGATTCGACGAAGGCCGCGGTCGAGGCCCTTGAGAAAGTCGGTCTGGCAGGCCGGCTGGACCACGAGCCGAGCCAGCTCTCAGGGGGCCAGCAGCAGCGTGTAGCGATTGCGAGGGCTCTCGTGAACCGCCCGGCTCTCATACTTGCGGATGAGCCTACGGGTAACCTGGACAGCAGGACATCCGTAGACGTCATGACGCTCTTTCAGGATCTCAACGATCAAGGGATTACCATTGTGCTTGTGACCCATGAGGCCGATATCGCGATCTACACCAAGCGCATCGTCAGGATGCGTGATGGAAGGATATGTGACGACCTCCCGGTGACGAACCGCCGTTCGGCAAGAGAGGATCTTGCCGGTACGGCCAATCTTGAGCGGGAAGGCAACTTCATCAGATCCCTTGCGGATCCGGAGTGAGAGAGCCATGTTCCAATTCAAGAACATTCTCAAGGTAGCTTTCAGGAGCATCCTGAGAAACAGGATGCGGAGCACGCTTACGTCTTTGGGCATCATCATAGGTGTATGTGCCGTGATCGTCATGGTGGCCATTGGTGAAGGCTCGCGGGTACGGATCGAGCAACAGATTGCGTCTCTGGGAACCAATGTTCTGGTGATCTTCCCGGGGGCGACGCAAATGGGGGGCGTAAGCCAAGGCGCGGGGAGCATTAACCGGTTGACTCTTGACGATGTGGAGGAACTCCGGGAGCAGGCGACCACACTGGCCGCAATCTCCCCACTGGTGATGGACAGACAGCAAGTGATCGGGGGGGGCAAGAACTGGAACACCTCGATCAACGGAGTATCGACCGAATACCTTGCGATACGGGCGTGGGAGGTGGAAGATGGTGAGTTCTTCACCGAGAGAGACATCCTGTCCAACGCCAAAGTCGCTGTTCTAGGCCGGACGATTGCAGAAGAGCTTTTTCCCGGCCAGGACCCCATAGGGGAGAGAATCCAGATTGGCAACATCCCGTTCAGGGTAATCGGCGTGATGGAAAAGAAGGGCCAGAACCCTATGGGACGGGATGAGGATGATGTTGTGCTCGCACCCGCTACAACGGTGCTCTACAGACTTAAGGGCGGGCGGTATATCGACATGATAAATGCAAGTGCTGTGTCCGCTGACATGGTGTCCACGGCAGAGACGGAGATAAAGAGCATCCTCCGAGAGGCTCATCGTCTCAACCCCGCCGATGAGGACGGCTTCAGTGTCCGGAACCAGGCCGAGATCACCGAGGCGGCCACGGAGACCTCCCGTGTCCTGACCCTGTTGCTCGGTTCGATCGCCGGCGTATCCCTGATGGTCGGTGGCATAGGGATCATGAATATCATGCTTGTCTCGGTCACCGAGCGAACTCGCGAAATCGGAATCAGGATGTCTATAGGAGCCAGAGGCAACGATGTCATGATACAATTTCTGTCTGAGTCTGTAGTGCTCAGTGTGTTCGGAGGCGTGATCGGGATATGCCTTGCGCTGGGTACCTCGTGTGTTTTGAGCCACCTAACCGAGCTGTGTATAGTGACTAATCCCGTTGTCATGCTGCTGGCGTTCTCGGTATCGGCCGCTGTGGGCGTATTCTTCGGGCTGTACCCGGCGCGAAAGGCCGCTGATCTCAATCCGATTGATGCGTTGCGTTACGAATAGGTTGAAATGCCGTAGATCTGGGCAGAGCACAGGAGGTAAGGGGATGAATTGTGCGTTGCGCATGGGCCTGCGTTGTGGCCTGCCGGTCGCGATACTGCTACTGAGTGGATGTGGTGGGGTGGATCTCGAAAGTGTCTGGAGGGAGGGGGGTGTCACGATCGATGGCATCCCTCTCGAGTGGACGGGGGCAACCACCTGGGTGGAGAGCCCCAACGTCGCGATCGGCGTGAAGAACGATGAGGACTATCTCTACTTATGTGTGTCATCGCCCGTCCGGGAAATAGCCGCGCAGATCGCCATGCGCGGGTTCACCGTGTGGCTGGACCCGGAAGGCAAGAAAGGCAAGACATTTGGAATACGTTGCCCCGTTGGGTCCGCTATGGGAACGGGACATGCCAGAGAATTGGGTGATGTGGCCCAGGATCAAGCCAAGTTCATGGAAATGATCGTAGAGAGGCTCAAAGGTGGCGGCAATGTGCTGGAGATCCTCGGACCCGATGAAGACAGCAGTGTGAGGCTCACAGCAGCCGAGGCTTTGGGGATAGATGTCGCCCTGGGATACTATGACGGCCGGGCCGTCTATGAACTGAAGGTGCCGTTCAGGCGTGATGAAGGACACCCCTATGCCATAGGGAGCGACGGGAAGGGCCGAATCGGTGTCGGTTTCGAAACCCCCAAGATCAACCGGGATGAGATGATGGGGGCGATGGGTCGTGGCGGGCCCGGAGATGGGATGAGAGGTGGCGGCCCGCCGGGCGGCGGCCCGCCAGGCGGTGGTGACATGAATGGTGGCCGGAGTGCCGGCGCAGGGCCCGGGAGTATGCCCCAGCCCATTGATATCTGGGGCAAGATCCGCCTGGCAGCTGCTGCGGCCCCGCATGAGGACGGTTCCGCATCGGAAGAATAGCATAAACAAGACTTCCCCGAGAGGGTCAGGATCCCCCTTGCTCATCTGCGGTTCGGATGTGGCTCTAACCGCCGGGACGCCGGAAGCCTGACCCTCTTGCCTGCCCGCATATTGCCCGGATCTGCCACGGAACGGGAGGCAGAGGAAACAAGCACAGACCTAACGGGGCCGGGCCCGTCACGTCTCTTACACAAAACGGCCCTCGGCTCCAGCCATAGGAGCCAAGGGCCATATGGTCTTATTTCATGAAGACCATCTTTCGAGTTTCAGCCCGACCGCCCGCGTCTAATCTGTAGAAGTATACTCCGGTTGAAACCACAGTGCCGCCGTCGCTGCAACCGTCCCAATCTACCCGGTACACCCCGGCCTTCTGATGCCCATTCACCAGGGTCCTAACCTTCCTTCCCAATGTGTCGTAGATCCCCAGATGTACCCGGGAATCGGTGGGCAGCTGGAAGATGATCCGTGTCGCATACTCGAAGGGATTCGGGTAATTCTGGCCAAGCAACACACCGCATGATATCGGCGAACCCGGATCCTCAATGCCTGCTCCCATACCGCAGACCAGGTAGCCATTCGCCCCATACCTCTCCACCCCGGTATCATCAACAATGACGATATCGTCTCCGACGACGATGACATCGGCCCGACCAGTCGTGGTGACGGTGACTCCGACCTTCGTTCCGGTCTCATCGTACCGCTGGA
>CAZRAU010000064.1:0-18551 GCA_964598025.1 uncultured bacterium | reverse complement strand
GAGCTTTCCCCCGGCGCGATCGAGAAAGGCCTTCGGATCTCTGAAATGTAGTGCCGAGAGCATGCTGACCTCCGGGCCTGTGTTGTTCCGGCCCCGTGAACCATGGATCCGCTCGCCGGCCGGATGCCGTCTGCCTATGTTGCCGCAAAGAACCCGAACGTGTCAAGCTGATGGGGGAAGTGTGGGCGGCGCCCGAGGCCGTCGATTGGAACCCAAGAGGTTTGCGGGGGTTCGACCGACGGGAAACGGGGCAGTACCCCGTTGCGTTGGACCCGCACTCGCGATTCTCTTGACCGTTATCGAAGACAAGTGCGACAGGGAATGGGTGCGTATCGACTGATTTCACGGACCCCGCCCGGACGGGCTCTATCGGAGGCGTCACGCATTGAGCCTGTATGGTTTTCTGCAAACTCGTGTTTCCCTAATGGTCGGGCTGCTGTATAATTACATGATCTACGGACATGATCGCGAAAACCAGACGAGGGAGGACATGACAACCGCGACGACCACCAGGACGGAATGTGGGCAGTGCCCGGCCCTGTGTTGTAAGAACCTATCAATCCGGATTCTCAGGCCTCGGACCAAAGCCGAGATCCAGGACCTCAAATGGCAGCTCCAGTTCGATACGGTGAGCATCTATATCCGCAACAATAGATGGTTTCAACTGGTCGAAGGGCGATGCATTTATCTGGGAGAGAACAACCGGTGCAAAGTGTACCCTGTTCGCCCGGATATGTGTAGAAGGCATAATCCCCCGGACTGCGAGTTCTTCGGTGAGTTCTATGATGTTCTGATAGAGACCCCGGACCAGCTGGAGGACTATCTGGCCGCCCGCCGCAGGCAGGCCCGGCGACAAGCCTCTCGGTAGCTTCGGGTTCGTCCTCATGGGAGTGAGGATGCTGCAAGGTCCGGGCGGTGGCAGCTCCCTACAGTACCTCCCTGATCGCTGCAGCAAGCCGCTCGATACCGGTGTCTATCTGCTCGATCGTAGGGAAAGAATAGTTGAGCCGCAGGGTGTTAGCCCCCGAACCGTCGCAATGAAACGGGTGTCCGATAACGTATGCGACGTTGTGTTCGATGACCGTATTGAAGACCTCTTTGGTGTCAATCCTCTCGGGGAGCGTAAGCCAGATGAACATGCCGCCCGTGGGTCTCGACCATGCAACCTCATCGGGCATGTGTCTTTCGAGCGCCGCCAGCATGGCGCCGAGCTTAGGCTTGTAACATTCGATGGCTTTTCCGATCGACGCTCTCATCTTTCCCCGCTTGATGTATTCCGCGAGGATGAGCTGGGTGAAAGACGGTGTGCAGAGATCGACCGACTGCTTGAGCATTACAATCTTGTCTATACAATGCTCATCCGCTACGATCCAACCCATTCTCATGCCGGGAAAGAGGACTTTGGAAAAGGTCTTGAGCATGACGACGCCCTCGCCCCCGGACAGCGTCCAGAGGCTGGGAAGCACCTCCCCCGTGAAGCTGAGCTCGCGGTAGGGTGAATCCTCGACCAGCGGGATACCCCTGGATTGTGCGATCGCTATGAGGCGTTTCCTCCGTTCCAGGGTCAGGGTGACCCCCGAGGGGTTCTGAAAATCCGGTATGGCATATACAAAGCGGGGTTTCCTGCCTGACTCATCGAGGCGATCCAGGGTTCGCTCCAGATGATCGAGCTCCATCCCTTCCGAATCCATTGGAACCCCGATCATCTCAGCTCCAGACCTGCGGAAAGCCTGGACTCCCCCGATGTACGAAGGCAGCTCCATCACGACAGGTATGTCCTCATCGAGAAAGAGCAGCGTCAGGAGGTCGATGCCTTGCTGGGAGGATGACGTCACGCATATCTGTTCACCGGTAGCCTTGTCCCCGAACTCAGCCATGTGGGCCAGGAGGGCCTCCAACATCTCGGGTTCGCCGGGTGTCGGGCCGTATTGAAGGGCGAGATAACCTCTCTCCTCGAGCACTTTGACGGTTATCTCGGCTATCTCCTTGACCGGAAACAGTGATGCATCCGGCAGGCCGCCCCCAAAGGAGATCATACCGGGTTTACGGGTGTACTTGAGAAGTTCACGAATCTCCGAGCGGAATATCCGCTTTGATGTGTTCGAGTAGTCACAATTCATCAAAGATAGCCTCCTCTAGCCTCGTTGGTTTGGACACAAGTCTTCGTGACAAGTATAGCGGATTCAGGTGCCGCTGGAAACCCCGTACTTAAGAGGTCATGGGGGCAGGGACAAGGCAAAACCCACGGCCGGGATGGGGCTGCCCCCGGGGTGGCGTTTTTTAATTGACTTAATGTCTCCGCTTGCGATATAATGGAACCGCTCAAAAAGGCGTAGACCCTGAGCCGCAGGGCGCCAATTGGAACATATCCTCTGCTGCGGTTGCGCGGCGAGGGGAAGGGGGTGCAACACGTATGTTTGGTAAAGTGACGGCATTGGTCATGGTCTTGACTGTGATGTTCGGCGTGGGTGCAGCATTTGCGATCGTTGTTGACGGTGTGAACGACTTCGCTCCCGGGGACCTTGTGGATGCCGACGGTGGCGACACGGAATATGCTCCGATCGACTTGCTCGATGTCTATATCACGTATGACCAGAACGGGATATACATCGGCTATGGCCACGATCAGGATGGCTGGGGCGGTGTACAGATAGGTATTGCCTTCGCCACCGGGACGCTGGCGGGCGGCGGGACTTTCGATCCTTGGGGCCACCAGATTGGATTCCAGGGTTTGTGCCTGCCCGACTTCATTGCTTATATGAACCTCGATTCCGAGTGGAACGAGTGGTGTGTCTGGAACGGTGCGGATTGGGACCGGACCGCCGGTATCATCAACTGGGTTGTAAACACCCCGTTTGATGAGATCGAAGTTACCTATGACATGCTCGGCGTGGACTGTGCTGAATTCAGCCAGGTCTTCATCGAGCTCTGGGTGACCCAGGACGGCGCTACCAAGGGCCCGTTGGACCTCAGCTACAACGATCCTCTGCAGCTGAGCACTCCGGATGGAACCACCTGGGATACCGACACACCGGTTCTGATTTCATGCTACCACTGTGTCGAGCTCTATGGTCCTAGCGCCACAAACGCCACGACCTGGAGCGGCATCAAGAGGTTGTACAGGTAAACCGATAGGGCAAGAACAAGAAGGGGACGGGTGCTTCATCCGCCCCCTTTTTCTTCTGCCCTCCGTGGCGTTATCACCCCTGCTGTAAGAGGGTTCCCCTCAGCGTCGGGGGCTCCGTCCCCGACGTGGTTCATAGCAAGACGCGGCGCATGAGGCTCGGGGGCAGCGATCCGCATGCAAGAATGGCGTCGTGCATTTCCCTGAGAGAAGCATCCGGGTGTCCCTTGCGATACTCCTCGACCAGATCGAGAATCGCCAGCTTGCCCATCAGATAGGTCTGGGGTTGCGTGGGACTGGCCGTATAGCGGCGCACCTCGGCGAGGGCGTTCGCAGGTTCCAACCAACATCTGTCAACCAGGAAAGCGACCGCCTCCTTCACGGACATGCCTCGACTGTGGAGAGATACGTCGATCACTATCCGGGCCGCCCTCCAGAGCTGATCCTTGAGGCGCGCCAGACGTTGGATGGGGTTATCGATATAACCCAGCTTCTCCATCAACTCCTCGCAATAGAAAGCCCAGCCCTCAATGAACAGCGTTGAGAGCATAGTGCCCAGTCGCCGGGGGACCGACTCTCGCCGGTTTGCCCATACCAACTGAAGGTGATGGCCCGGGTATGCCTCGTGCAGGGCGGTGATAGGGAGTTTGGCGGAGTTGTGCCCCCTTAGTTTCTCTTCTCGGGCCTCCGCTCTTCCTCCGGGATCGACCGGAGTTACCAGGAAGAGGCCATCCTGCCTCTCTTCGAAGATACCTGGGGGCATGTATGCCGCATAGGGGAGTATGGGTCTCAGATAGACCGGAGTCTCTATGATCCGGAGGGTCTCATTTGCGGGAATGCCCGCGATATCGTGATCGATCACATATTGCCGTGCCGCCTGCATAGCCTCCTCGTATGTCCGAAGAAGCCCCTCGGCAGTGGGGTGATCGGCCTTGGCCGAATCCAGTATCTCCGCTGCCGACTTCGACGGATCCATACGGCGCGCGAGCTCCGACATCAATTCCTCGGTTTCGCGAATCAGCCGCCGGCCGGTATCGAGGAGGCCGTCGCTGTCATACTCCACCATGTGGTTCTCACGAAGCATCTCATCGAAAAGCTCGCGCCCGACGGCGAACTCTCCTCCTGCATTGGGAAGCACCTCTGTTTCGAGGAAACGCGAATACTCCTTGAATGAATCGGCCGCGGCCTCGCCGGCCAGCCTGAGATCTTGCTCGATCCCGGGGGCCGCGTCTGCCGCAAGCCGCGGCAGCAGATCCGTGAAGAGCGATGCGGCCTGTCGCGCCTGCTCCAACGCGACCTCAGCCCATACCGAGGGGACCTCCTCTATGATGAGATTGACCATTCCCTGTTCCAGAACCCTTGGAATCTCACGCGACCGTTCGAGTGCCGCCGCCAACCGGTCCTTGAGCGGGCCGGACTCCCTCATGATGAGCAAGAAGACACCGGTTGTGACTTCATCGATGTAATAAGAGGGATTGCGGTGGTGGTATCTCACCTTCTCATGCCTTCGGACAAATGACTTCAGGATTTGAATCATCAGCGTATGGTCGATCTCCGTATCGGTATCGAACCCCACCTTTGTCATACCCTCGAAAGCCGCAAGGGCGTCCTTCGTCTCCCGATTCTCGTGCTCCAGGGCCGCCGAGCTGCGGTCTGCCAGTCGGCCGTCCCACCGGTGGTCACCCACCTCGGTCGCCCACACCGGGTTCAGTTCCAGCATTCTTCGAAGCCACTTGTCTGCTTGATCATAGAACCGGGACGCATCGGTCATAGTCGGACCTCCAGTCTCACAACCTGATAGAGGGTAAAGGTTGGATGAAAACGCGTCAACCCCCAGGCCGGCAGAGACCGTCGGTCTGCGACGCTGCAGATGGTCTTTGTGTTTTCTGCCAGGCGGGGTCAGAGGGGTTTGCGAATCAGGGGATCCCGCTTCCAGGCTTGATCCGCGGGATGAAGTTCGCTATGCTTTGCCTGTGGCGTTCCGGGTTCGCCCGGGTCCGGAGCAGTGCACTCGGTCGTTTCGGCACTGTGAAACGGAATGCGGGCTCCGGGCATCTCATCTGTAGAGTTTGGAAGCGGTTGGGTAGAGGGAGAGGATTGTCTGGTATGCATGGCCGCAGCTTCCGGAAACTTGCGGGGTTGCTGGTAGGTTGCCGAGGAGATCGGAAGGAGGGGTAGGCATGACAAGGAGACTTCAGATCTACAAGTGCGAGGTGTGCGGGAACATCGTAGAGGTGCTGCATGAAGGTGCGGGCGAGCTGGTATGCTGCGACCAGCCGATGAAGCTGATGGAGGAGAAGACGGCTGAGGCTGCAGTGGAGAAGCACGTTCCCGTTGTGGAGAAGACTGCCGAGGGCATCAAGGTGACCGTCGGCAGTGTGCCCCATCCCATGAAGGACGAGCACTATATCGAATGGGTTCAGGTCATTGCCGGCGGCAGCGCCTACAGGATATTTCTCAAACCAGGTGGCGCCCCCGAGGGGATATTCAAAACCGATCTGGGCAAAGTGGCTGCAAGAGAATACTGCAACATCCATGAACTCTGGAAGTCATAGGAACATCGAGGGGTCAGAAAAGGCCCCTGACGGCACTGAGCCCGCCGGTTGTGAGGTCTCGCGCCTCCCAAACCCCGGCGGCGAGAAAATCAAATCCGCCACCGAATCCGTCTATTATGAACGCGGCCACAAATCCGAAGGCCAGCATGCCCGCGAAGATACAGAACACCATTGAAAAGAGGGGCCCGGATCTTCTGACGTCGGACTGGCGAAAACCGAACTCGGTCATGTTGGAGACAAGATGATAGCCTGTCAGGAAACCGAGCATTGGATAATAGTAGAGATAGGCTGCCGGCTTGAGCAAGGGGAAGATGCCGACGAGGACATATGAGAATGTTGGGAAGAAATAGGGAGCGAGATTGTCGATGAAATTGCCGCCCTCGGTTATGACGTGGCCCCTGCGGTCGGAAGCATAAAAGCTCCGGGGCCGCTGGAACATCAGGAGCCCGAAGATAAGATGGGTCAACTCATGCTCAAAGACCCCGAAGAACCCGAGCTTCCGCCCCAGCACCACCCACACCGCGGCACCGACCAGGAACCCCGCAAGGGCGGCTTTAAACTGGGGGGCTTCAAGCAGGCTGGAATCCCAGAGCCCCCAGATCACTATGCCGTAAGCCATGGACCCAATGACTGAGATGACACCGATTATGGGTTTCATAGTGAGTCCGGGTTCCTATTCACTCCGGTAGTACATCAAACCGGGGTCCATCTCCCACGCGGAATCGAAAAAGCCGGCGGCTGTTATGCCGCCCCACCCTCTTCGGCTTATCTCACCGTCAAACACTACAAAATCGGGAAGCCCCGCTCCCGCATAGACCGTTCGCATGAAGGTCAGAAGTTCAAGCCCTTCGAGGTCCGTCCCTTGGTTTATGACCACAAGCTTCTCAGGGTTTAGAGGGTTGGGATATACGAACTCGGCAGCGAGACCGGGACCATGGAACACGGTTTCCCCCAGCTCCAGGCTTCCTCGTCCGCTCCTTATAGGAAGGAGTCGGTCGATGCTTCCTGTGACTGAGTTCTCCGCCGCCCCCCCGAGCAGTACGAGATTGTAGTCCGCTACCACGGCAGGTGTGACCTCTGTGTCGGGCAGCACCTCAACAAAACCGTTTCCCCGCCGCCACCATTGGAACGCGTCGAGCCTGGCAAGATGGATGAGGACATCGGTGGTGGCTGCGTCCCCCCGGGTCCCATAAACGAGGACGAATGGAGAGAACATGGCCTGCTTCATGGGGCCGTACCGGCCGGGCGACTTCTCACGGCCTGACCTGACATTCCTTCCCAATCTGAATTCGCCGGCTCTCCTCGAGAAGTGGAAGATCCGTGGCCCGTTGAACCTGAGGTGCCAACGGCTGTCTCCCATCTCGAGCACAGCTCTGCCCGATGGGATCAGGTCTCTCGAAAGGCTGACCGCAAGGTGCCTCACATTACGGGTCTCGATGCTCACCGTGTCCGCTCGCACGTGGGCCTCGACTTCCGTTTCCCGGTAGAGGTATTGCTGTTGGATCACCTCCAGCCAATAGGCCCGCCTGCTATGGGAAGGGTTGACGGTCTTGAACATGATATCGTGCGGGAGGGGATCCCTGACCTTATCCTTTAGAAAACCTATGAGATCGGGATCGTCCACACAGGCGACGTCGAGGCTGTCGATACGGTACCAGTGTCCTCGCCCCGGGTCCTCCTTGTACCTATAATCGTAACCCAGCTCCTCCAGCCCGCCTGCGAAAAGGCGTGCGTGGAAAGGCGGCACGTTATCGTCCGCCCCGCCCTGAAGGATGAACACCGGCAGGTTGCGGGCATTCTCAAGAAAAGTGTGCGGCCAATCCTGTCTTAGGGCTGTTTCTCTGATGCCGCGCTCGGCCGGTTCCCCGAAGATGTATGCCTTCTGGAGAAACCACGGGATATATAGCTCGAAACAGGTCCAGCCCGCTGCCGGGGCGATTGCCGCGAAGAGGTCGGCATGGGCGAGGCCCACATGCCACACGCCATGGCCGCCCATGGAGTGGCCTGTGAGACATACCCGATTGGTGTCCACGGGTAAGGTGCTCTTGGCGATCGCCAGCACTTCCAGAGCATCGAGCCGCCCCCAATCCTGCCAATCGAAGCCGAAGGGGCGTCTGTTGGTGGGGGCCACGACATACGCCCAGGTCTTGGGTCTATAGGCATCGACCTGGTTCTCGGCTCGGACATTCGCCCCGTGAAGCGTGAGTATCAATGAGTATGCTCTTCCGGGCCGGAATTCGGAAGGTGGGAGAACCGCATAATACTGGCATGACCCGTCGATCCTCGAAATGAAGGTCCGTCTCACCGATTGTCCGGGGTCTCTCAATCTGAGGCTGACGGTATCCCTGTACGCGGCCTCCCCTGTGCCGACCGCAAGTGGCACGGCAAGCACATCACCCGAATCGGGGACCGCCAGTACTTCAATCTCGATAGGCATCTTCTTGATGCAGAGCGCGGCCGGGCCCCGGAACGTCGCCTCGGTCCGTTTGGTAAACCGGTCGTCACCGACTGTGATCCCGATCTCGTCCAACCGGGCTTCCGTGGTGTTAAGAACCGGGATGCCCACCCAGAAACGCCCCGGCTCCCCCCGTACAATGTCGGGAAGTGTATAATCGTCGACCGTCATGACCGGGGCCGGGACGGGGAGCAGGTTGAGCTTGAACCGGTGGTCGCCATAGCCTGAAAGCATGACTGTTATTCGGTTTATGCCCTTCTTGAGGATGACGGGCACCCTCATGAAGTCATGACCGTAAGCGTCGCCCGGCCAGAGATCTCCGTTTAGCCAGAAAGACCCGACCCGCTCGGCTTGAACCAAAGCCCTTCCTGCTGCGGGGAGTTCTATCTCGCACGAGGCATATGCCCCATTCACGATACCGGCGTAGCCATAGATACCAGCGATGGTATCCCAGAGCACACCCTCGAATTCCACATTGGTCCAGCCGGCCGAGTCGGTCCGGGCCGGCTCCCATTCCACATAGCCGCCCTGGGCCAGTGTGCTTGGATAACGCCTGAGCGTGTCCGGTCTGAGGCCGGAGGGATGCTCGACTGCGCCCGGAATCCCCTCCCTGGGCCCCATCGAGAACGGCCCAAGGCGGTACCAGGACCCGGTCACCAGGGTGTCACCTATTGTGGGAAGAGATTGGGCGAGACATCTCCCTGCCGGCATGATTACCACAAGGCAGACCGCAAAAACGATGGCGAGCGGCGCACGGGCGAGGGTGGCGCCATGCCCTGAAGCATGCATAGGTTCACTCCTTGGACGGATATTCCAAGAGGGAGTCAATCACTGCCCGAGAGGTGCAGTCAAGCTTCAATGTCAAAGGGCGTCCGCGTGGGTCACACAGGAGTGCTTAAGGAAGTGTGCAGTGCTCGGGGTTTTCGGCTCGTTCACGGTGCCCGATCCGCGAATAAAGCATTTGCGTATTGAGACTACCCGCCTGTAACCTTAGTATGAAATGCCTGATGCCGGGATGTCCGGGTTGGGCGATGGAATCGTAGTCTGACTGAGAGAAAATGTGAGATGAGGGGAAGAAGATGGCACTCGATGATGTGAAGATCTCTGAAGCCATAGTGAGGACTTTCACCGAGAAGCTCCTTGGGGTCCTCAGGACCGATGTCGCCATTGTCGGAGGCGGACCTGCGGGGCTCTGCGGAGCGTACCATCTGGCGAAGGCCGGGAAGAAAGTGGTGCTCTTCGAACGGAAGCTCTCCATGGGTGGGGGCATGTGGGGTGGGGGCATCATGTTCAACCAGATAGTGGTCCAGGACGAGGGCAAAGAGATATTGGACGAATTCGACATCCGGACCGTTGTCGCGGAGCCGGGCTATTTCGCCGCCGATGCAGTCGAGACCACGATGACCCTTGGCTCGGCCGCGGCGAGAGCCGGTGCTACTCTCATGAATCTCTTCAGCGTGGAGGATGTGCTCATCAAGGGTGATAGCATTGACGGACTTGTGATAAACTGGAGCCCGGTCGAGATGGCAGGTCTCCATGTGGATCCCATCACAGTGAGATCCAACTTCATCGTCGACGCCACCGGACACGCCGCCGAGGTGAGCCGCATCATCGAAAGAAAGGCGGGCGCGAAGCTTCTTACGCCGACCGGGCGCGTGATGGGGGAGAGGCCCATGTGTGCCGATGTGGCAGAGAAGCTGACGATCGAGAACACGAAAGAAATCTACCCCCGGGTCTATGTGGCCGGGATGGCCTGTAATGCCGTGTTTGGCGGACCCAGGATGGGTCCGGTGTTCGGAGGCATGCTTCTAAGCGGCAAGCGCGTGGCGGAGCTCATAGTCGCTGAGATGCAGACCACCTGACCAGGCTGGTAAGAGACGCCCGTCTGCTATGTTAGGCCTGTCGCCTCTCGCTGCGGTGCAAGCAGAAGTGCGCCTCGCTCACGCCGAATGCTCAGCGGCGGGTTCTTTGTCCTTGCGCTCGTATTCACCTTGAGTGGCTTCACGGGCTCCCCCCCCTGGTGCTCCGTGCCCAACGGCCGTCGCTGTGGGTGGAGCCACCACGCCACGCAATACCCCACATCCGCCTCTTCCTGACCGGCCCGGCACCGGCCGATTCCGGGGAACAGATCGGGGGGAAGCCCGTTTCATAGCCTGGACGGCCTATTCTTGTTCTGCCGTGAAACATCCTTTGGCTTCAAGCCGTCAGTTAACTTGGAGGCTGGTTCTGTGTTGCACGACTGAGGAGGCGGTTCTATGAAGTCCACAAGGATGTTAGCGGTCTCGATCATACTTCTCACAACAATGGCGGGGTGCTCCAGGGTCAAAGAGGCAACCCTGGAGCGAGGCATAGAGCTCTTTCTGGATAACAGGCTTGAGCTCGCACTTCCAATACTCGAGACCTCGGCCAGGATGTGCAAAGACAACCCTGATGCGCACGCCTGGCTGGCCGAATGTTGCAGGCGGTTGAATAGGTTCGACGAGGCAGCGGACGCGGGCTATGCGGCCCTTGACCTGGACGTGCATCATGCTTTTGCCCATGCAGTGCTGGGGGACCTCTTCACGCCGCACTTGAGTCATTGGGCGCGCACCGATCCGGACAGCGCCTGGTGGCACCTGAGGGAGGCGGTAAGGTCCGATCCCTCGGAAGGATGCGCCTGGTCTTCGCTCTGGGTCCAGGCCATGAAGCGGGGGGAGCGGGAGATCGAGAAGCGGGCCGGGGTACAGATGATAGACTCCGGTTTCCTCTCCAAGCCCATTCTGGCCTATAACAGATGGCAACTCGAGCATTTGCCCGAGAATGCGATATTGCTTACCAACGGCGATATGGATACCTACCCCTCGATTGCTCTTCAGGAGAAAGAAGGGCTCCGGGAGGATGTGGCTGTCGTGAACCTCAGTCTGCTCAACCTGCCGTGGTATGCGAGCATGATCGCCGAACGGCATGGGATCCCGCTTCCTTTCGAGCAAGAAGACCTGGAAACAGGATCGGCCTACAAGGGTGAGGGCGGAGCTGTCAGCACCTTGAGCAGGCGGATCGTTGCAGGTTGGATAGAGATGAATGAAGACGGGCGCCTGGGGAGACCCCTCTGCGCCGCGGTCACAGTCGAGACGTGCAATCTCGGCCCGGAGGAACAAGACCGACTTGTGCTATGCGGGCCGTACTTTGAGATACAGCCTGAGCCGGTCATGGAGAAAAGGAATGTCTCCCGCCTGGCCGAGAGCATAGAGGGTCTGGAATTCACTTCATTCGAGGGCTCCTTCACAAGCCCTGTGGACCGAAGTCCGGTCAGGCGCGGCTGCACCGATAAGGTAGCCACCAATATCACGGTAGCGATGCTGAGATATACCGACTCGCTGGTCGATGCCGACCGCTGGGCGGAAGCGGAAACGGCTCTGGCCAAGGCTGAGGACTTCGATTCCAGAATTCTGGCGGGCGGAGCCCATAAGGGGTACATGGATTCACTGAGACTGAGAATCGACTACCACACAGTTCAGTAGTCTTCCCTCCTGCGAAAACGGCCGGAGGCGGAACGTCCCGTCTCCGGCCACTCTTCTCACGCCGCGCACAATACGTTACGCTACCGACTGCACGCAGGGCTTGACAACTTCCTCAGCCCGTGATAGCACTCACATAGAGCGCCAGCAGGGTTGAACGAGATCTGAAAGATGGGTTTCCCTCTCAGGACGTTGGGGAGATTTCTGCTTACACGCCGCACCCTCTCGTATACGTGGATTCTATGCGTGCCGCAGATGGGCCTCTGGTCCGCGGCCACAGGAAGGGGTTGATTGTCTATGAAGGGAAATGGCAAACCAAAGGGGTCTCAAGAGAAACGAGCAACCGACGCAGGCGCAGTCATCAAGCCGCCGGCCCGGCGGAAGAAGGAGAAGGGGATCCGGACAAAGGCGGAGAGGAACGTCAGGATTGAGCTCACCTCCCAACAGCTCTCCAAAGACACGAGAATGGCATTGGGTCTGACGATGCCGGTCACAATCTACGTGCAGGACCCCCTTGTGGCCAAGCGCAATCCGAAGCTTGGGCGTAGGACTATCGATGTTGCCTGGGAACCCGATCTTGCAGATGGACCTACCAGTGCGAGGATTGCGGTGGTGGACTATGATGCCGAGACGAACACCCTGACTTCGCCGGCCCGCTGGAAGGAAGACCAATGGTGCTTCGTCGCGGCGGACGGCCAGCCGGTAGGCAAGAAGCAGGCAGGCGACCCACATTTTCGCCAGGTCAACGTTTGGGCGATTGTCCAGAGCATACTTGCGATGTACGAGTCACGCTATGTTATGGGCCGGCCGGTTCCCTGGGCCTTCGAAGGCAATCGCCTCATAGTCGTTCCACAGGCCGGCTGCAAGCAGAATGCATACTATGACCGGCACAGCAAATCGCTGCAGTTCTTCTACTGCGGGCAGGGGGACAAACCGGTCTACACATGCCTGTCGCATGACATTGTCGCTCACGAGACCGGGCATGCGATCCTTGACGGGATACGGCCCTATTACTACGAGATGAGCTCGCATCAGACCGCGGCGTTCCATGAGTTCATTGCCGACCTCACGTCAATCCTCAGCGCGCTGCACCGCAAGGAAGTGCGGAAAGTGGTTGCAGACAGTTCCCGGGGTGATCTTTCCAAGGAAGGGGCTCTGGACATCAAAGACCTGGCCGAGGAATTCGGGCAGACCCTGATCGAAGCAACTCATGGATCCGCGGCACGTTGCTACCTGCGGACTGCGGATAACCAATACTCCATGGCTGATATCAGGGACTCCTGGAGTCCACATGATTGTTCGCGGATCATGACGGGGGCCATCTTCGACATTCTGACGGAGATGGTGCGCTTTCACATGGGCCGGCCGGGGAAGGGGGGGAAGAAGACCACGCCGGCAGAAGCCATGTGGCCGGCCACCAACCATCTTACACGCATGGCTCTGCGCGCCCTTGATTACTGCGCGCCGGTGGATATCCAGTTCAATGATTATGCGCGGGCCTTGCTTCATGCCGACGGACTCGCGTATCCCGTTGACGCTTTCAAGTATCGTGGCATTATCAGGCGGGTCTTCAAGAAACGCGGATTGGTGAAGTACAAGCCGGCCAGGCCACCCTATGCGTTCCAGTTCCGCCGCTATGATATCTCCCGCTTGTCGAGGTCCCGGACGGCCGCATATCACTTCCTTCATGAGAATCGGGACTTCCTGGGTATTCCACGGAATCAGGACATCGTAGTCAGCGATCTGTATGACACGGACAAGATGGGTGCGTTGGGCGTCAAACCGGCCCGGGAGATCGTGTTGGAGTATGTATGGCACGAGGATGTCGAGCTCAAGGGCAAGAAGTTCGGACCCTTGGAGAAGCAGATCGCCCCGCTTCTGTGCGGAGGCACTCTGGTGTTCGATGGGCGCGGCAATGTGCTGTCGCTCGAGCGAAAACCGGGGGCAAACCAGGTTGATGCAGACCTTCGAAAGGAGGGAGAACGCCGAAAAAGACGTCTCCTCACATATATTGCGCAGTTGGTGAAGACAGGTCGCGTGGCGCTGTTTTCGGCGCGTGATGATGAGATCCGGAACTTCCGAGCCCCCGTCGGGGCAAGTCAGGTGGGGGGGTTTTTGCACCTCGAGGCTACGCCGCACCTTCGCCATGTCAGAGACTAGTGAGGTGAAATCAAATGTCCGAGCAGCTTTTAGTACGCACATACGAAGTCGGATTCGGTGACTGCATCTATGTCCGTGTGCCTGACAAGGGAAAGCACTTCCACATACTTGTGGACTGCGGAACATCCGGGAATGAGAAGCCGGCACTCAAAGAGGCTACCGACGACCTCCGAAGGATGCTGCCTGACGGGCCCCCCGCCGGGGGGACCGGGAAGCCCAAGAAACACCTGGACTTGCTGATAGTGACTCATCCCCATGCAGATCACATAAAGGGTTTCAACCCGGCCTTCTTCAAGGACGTGACGATCAAGAACATATGGATGAGCGTGTTCATGCGGCCGAATCACCCGCAGGCCAAGCAGGCACAGGCGCTGGAATTGCTGGCCGACAAGTCGGCGCGATGGTTGAGGTCTCTCAATCTTGGCCTGTCAGCCGCCGGCGAGGAGTTGCTTGCCAAGGGTATTTCCAACAAGACCGCGCTTGAGACTCTAAGGGTGAATCTGCCGCGCGACAATAGGGTCACGCCACTCTATGTCTACCGGGATGTCGCGAAGAGAGAGAGCGGACGAAACAAGAAGCACCACCTCAAGTACAGTAAGAGAACAACCTGCTTTCGTGGTTTTCGGGACAATTCAACATGTATTCGGATACTGGCGCCTGAGTGGGATATAGACACGTATTACCTCGGCAAGGGAGCGGATTATCATTCGATGCTGGGTTTCTATGACTCTCGAGGCCGGATGGCGGTGCCGACACGCGGCAGCGTCGGCAAGCCGAAGAACATCAGCGAGAGGGACTTCAGGACCTTGAGAAACGGGTTGCTCGGGGCAACGTTGGGCTTCGCGCAGGATGACAGCGATCTGAAGAACAATACGAGTGTGGTCTTCCTTCTCGAGTGGAAAGGCAGGCGGCTGCTCTTTACAGGTGATGCCGAGTGGAACGGCAAAGGTGTGCGGAAGGACAGGCGGAGCTGCTGCTGGGATGTGATGCTGGCGATGGACAGTGATTCCGGCCACCTGGCCAAGGCCCTGGATTTCCTGAAGGTAGGGCATCACGGCAGTGTCAACGGCACTCCCTTCTACGATGGTGAATCGATGGAACAGACCGTGTTAAACAAGATGCTGCCCAAGAAGCACAATACTCAGGTGGTTGTCTCGACGCTTGCGGGCAAGCATGGTGAGGAGTACGAAGTCCCCTATCATCGGCTGCTAACGGAGCTCGGCCGACGGGCCGCGAACGCTCGCAAGTATCCCGATGATCCGGACATGCCGAATGTGCGTCAGCCACAGCGGACTGATCGGGAGCATTGCCCTATTGACACACTTATCGATCCTGCTTGATGGATGTTTGCCCCGAGGCGTGCATAAGAGTGGTTCCGAGAGCTTAAGACCGCCTGGCCGGCCGGACTTCCGGAACCTGTCCGCTTAGGCCGTGGCGTTCCCATTCCCGTGGGACCGAATAGGTTTCTGACCCTTCCCTGAGTGACGGTTCCTGTCAGTTGAACAGTTGCTTGATCTTGCTCCACGTTGATTCATCGTTCGCACAATCATCCTCAGGTTCGGTTACCATGTCGGTGTGCACACCTTCCACGTGCCAGGCGTACCCGTAGTTGTCATAGATATAGTCACAGAAGTCCAGGTATCCGCTTCCGTTGTCTTCCCACCCGATGATGTGGAACTCGACGCCGAAGTCGGGATAGATCCCCACCCACCAGGTGCAGACCGGTTCGGTGATGGGTTCATCGCCCGTGTCTTCCTTCTTATCCCAGTAGTTGGGATCGGTCCCGGGCGGTTCGACCATCGTGAGTTCCAGCGTGACCGTGACCTCGATGACGTGGTGGCACTCGGGCTCCCCATCCGGATTCGTCATACAGATCACATCACACGAGTCCAGAATGCCGTTGCCGTTATCGGCCCACCCGATGATGGTATAAGGTGCCTGGCAGTAGTTGGGAAACAACTCGTGCCACTGGGTCCCCACCGGCTTGGTGCGATCTATGATGCTGTTGGTCGCGTCGAAGTAGGTCGTATCGCTGTCGGCCATAGCTTGTCCGGCTGCAAGCAGGGATAAAGCCAAAACGACCGGTAAGAATCTTCTCACAGCATGCCTCCTTTCGTCGGAGCGCAACGGAAAAGAGAATTGCTGACCTCTGGGTAGAGAGGTTTCCGTTTCGCCGCGGGGCGACAAGGTTTAAATCCTACGATCCCTCCACTTATAGCGGACATGCCTATCCATTTGCAAGAAGTTTCTTGCCGCCCCGTCGGCGATCCTGCTTGTATCCCGCCGTTGTTCAAGGTAGCTTCCCGTTGGAACTCAGGCAGGAGGTAGAGTCGTGCGCAGCATTATCTTCATACGTCCGGTACTGATTTTCGCGTGCTTTGTTGTCGGCTTTGTGGCCTGCGGCTCCCATGGAGCGGGCAATAACAGCCTCGCGCAATCGAATCCAGGAGATCTCACGATGGGAGAGCCCTTTGATTTCAGCGAGCATTTCGCCTATACTCCACTGGAGATACCGGTCGCCGATAGGCAGTATTCCCTTCCGCTGACAGAGGAAGCGATATCTGATTTCGGCGATGTGACCTCACGCTTTGGACTTGGGCAGGACACCCGAGGGTTCCTGCTCGATCACGGTTTTGCCGTGAGCGCCTTCAACCTAATCCCGCAGTGTGAAGATGTGGTCGCGGCATATGAGGCCATAGGCCGAAGCGGCGTTCCGATACTGGTCACATCGGGCTCTTTGCTTCATACCTATCATATCCTGTTCGACGACCTTCTAAGCACGGTCGAGGCCCGACGCCTCTATGATGACATGTGGAATGTGAGCAAAGGACTTCTCGATGCCTGCCTGGCGCTTCATCAATCAAGTGAGGGCGACCTCAAGGAGGCCGCCGGGAGAGATGCAGCCTTTCTTGCCGTGGGGTTGAAGCTCTTGACGCCGGATAGAGCCCAGATACCCGCTTCGGTAAGCGCACCGGGGCGAGGCGGGCAACCTGACCCCAAGGAATATCAACCCGGGGATCTCGAGCGATATGCATTCGTGGTACCTGAGGAATTGGAAGATGTGGTATCGGCGGAAGTGGATCTCATAACTGCGCACAGTGGGGCGTCGGAGTCGCCGCTCTATATCTACAAGGAGGACTACTCTCAATATGTGCCACGAGGCCATTACACCACAACTGAGAAGCTCAAGCACTACTTCCGGGCTACGATGTGGTACGGACGCATGACCATGTTGCTCAAGGGAACCGACCAGGTGAAACCGGGTGCGACCTGTACTCAGTGTGATGCCTTTCTCTCCAAGTATGATGCCGGAATTCAGACCGTCGGGGCTCTGATTCTCTCAGACGCCATGGGAAGGGCTGCCGGACTGATGCAGGCCTGGGAGCGGACGTATCGCGTGACCTCATTCTTCGTCGGTTTCTCGGACGATCTCGGGCCTTATGAATACCTCGGGGCCGTACACCAGGTGTTCGGCGGCCGGCCGCCTCTCGCCGCCTACACGCCCTCGGAACTAGGTGAGCTCAAGGCCAGGCTGGCGGAGTTGAGATCGCCGCGGATTTATGGTGGAACCGGAGGCTGTGGCTTGCTGCCGCCCTTCACCCCGGAACAGGCGGATGAGTGTCTGGCCAAAACCAGGGGCTTTCGGCTGATGGGCCAGCGTTTTGTGCCCGATTCCTACATCCTTTCCAGGGTGGTCGGGCCTTACACGGGCGAATTCCTGGGAGGGGATCTGCCTTTCACCGCATACAATGTGCCTGGAGTAGGGATAGTCAGGACTTTCCCGCGGGGACTTGACGTAATGGCTGTGCTCGGCTCCGCCAGAGCGGGTGCGGTCATGGACGCGCTTGGAGATACCGACTATGAGGACTACGACACTGCCTTTGGAGACATCACAGCCGAGATCGATGCCATAGACGAAAGCGATTGGAACCGGAACCTCTATTGGAACTGGCTCTGGTCCCTCAAAGGCCTCCTTGCCGGTGCCGGTCCCGGGTATCCGGCTTTCATGCAGGCTGATGAGTGGCGGGACAGGCTTCTCAAGATCGCTCTCGCCTCGTGGGCCGAGCTCAGGCACGATACCATCCTCTATGTCAAGCAAAGCTACACCATGGAGTTGGAGGCGATGCCTCCGCCCCCTGTTGCGCTGGGGTATGTGGAGCCGGCCCCGGAGCTCTATAACCGTCTCTTAAGCCTCACGCGCATGACGCGTCTGGGCCTGGGAGCGATGGATCTCTTGGATGATGCCCAGGGACGAAGGCTTGTGGGTTTGGAGAGCGCATTGGAGAGGCTGATTGCGATATCGCTTTCGGAACTCAGAGCAGATCCTCTCTCCGAAGACGATAGTCGCTACATCGGACGGTTCGATGAAGTGCTGGATGGCGTGGTGAGCGGCATCGACAAGAAGTCCAGGAAGACCACTATTGTGGCCGATGTTCATACGGATAGCAATAGCGGCCGGGTGCTGGAGGAGGGTGTGGGATATGTGGACCTTCTTGTAGTGGCCTGGAAGACCGGCGATCGGGTACATCTGGCGGTGGGGCCGGAGCTTTCATACTACGAGTTCAAGCATCCTGTGGCCGATCGCCTAACGGATGAGGCGTGGCGCGAGATGCTTAAGTCCGGTCCGCCGGCCCGCCCCGCC
Source organism: uncultured bacterium (assembly GCA_964598025.1). Lineage (GTDB taxonomy): Bacteria > Arandabacterota > Arandabacteria > Arandabacterales > Arandabacteraceae > JALGWN01. The sequence goes on along the minus strand of CAZRAU010000064.1, from coordinate 118 downwards.
TGGCTCCCAAGTCTCTAGTGTGACACCCTAGTGTGACACCGGCTTTCCGCGGCCGACGGGTCTTGCCTCGCGGGTCCTGACGCTACGGACTCCCACCGTCCTCCTTGCAGTCTGGGCG
>CAZRAU010000063.1:241-18592 GCA_964598025.1 uncultured bacterium | reverse complement strand
CCGGTTCCCGTCCGAGGGCTAGCCAGCACACCCGCTGAGTTCAACTGTTAACGCGCTGCCGCAGCGCAGCCGCGGCCCTCCGCGCCCCGTCGGCCACTGCCGACGTGTCAGCGGTGCGTAGCTCGCCGTCTTCGACAACAGTCTTCCCGCCGACCAGGAGCAGCCGCAGCGGGGCCGGAGGACCGAATACCAGCGCCCACACCGGGGCCTCGACATCGGAGTGGCCGAGCCCGTCCAACCGCCACAGCGCGATGTCGGCCAACTTGCCGACTTCGAGCGATCCGAGTTCACGTTCGCGGCCCAGACACCGGGCGCCGCCGATGGTGGCCATCCGGAAGACTGCTTCGATCTCGTGCCCGGCGGGTGCTATACCTTCGAAGTCTGCATGATTCCTTGGGACACCGAAGGCAATCACATCATGCCGGATGATGCCGAGAAGTTTGTCTTCACGTACGATAACTGGGATCCCGTCATGACCTACTGGTCTGTTGACGGTCATCCTTCGCCTTCAGCCGAGCGCTGGATAGTGGGCGACGAGGCCGAAATCGTGGCCAGGGGTAACGACGGCTGCGACATGACGACCGAGTTGACCTGGGAGCTTTGGCTCCTCGAGGTACATGGCAGCTCGACCGAGATCATACTGGACCGCCAGACGGTCCCGGTCGGCACGGATTACACCTTCACCATGGATCTCGCGAACTACCCGGCCGGCGACCTTACGCTGGGTCTGGTGGAAATCGACGAGGCCGGTAATTCGGTCTCCTACATGCAGTATCTGGAGATCCAGGATACCAGCGCTCCCGGCGGCCGGTTCGCCTTCTGGAGAGAACCGGCGATCATGATGGGTCACTTCAGCCATCCCGAGTACCTCAAGATTCTTGACGGTATGCACGTGATGGGTAGGGACGCCGTCGATCTGACCTTCTGGGTCCAGTGGCCCGGAGCGGTGCCGTTCTCGGCATATGACGTCGGTGAAGTGGACGTCTTCTATCAGATGACCGGGACCCTGGATGAGGAATGGACGCCGATTGCGACGCTGACCTCATGGCAGGATACCATGAGCTTTGACGGCGACTTCTGGGTCGGGTACGACTTCGACTGGAACACCTCGATCTTCGAGCACGGTACGGCGCTAACCATGAAGGCCGAGGTGATGGATGAGGTCGGCAATACGATGACCGAGATGGTGGACATCCTCATCGACGCCGAGTACCCGGTTCTGACGATCGACGTGCCCGAGGCGATGGAGGTTTGCGGGGAGCAGAGAGTCAAGGGACCGTTCAACATTACGGCCACCGAGACCACGAACCCTGTGGATACCTACTATGCTCTCTGGGCATACAAGAGTTCTGACTTCGCGGATCTCGGCGACTGCTACCCGATGGATAGCCACGGATGGCGGTTCCCGGTCGATTCGCTTATGATTCTCGATATGGTCACGAGCGAGACCATCTGGCGTGCCACCGTCAATCCGACGACCGAAGGCATGGCAGACGGCTCGTACGACATCGTGGTTCTCACCGAGGACGTGGCCGGCAACTGGTCCTGGGACAAGGATCGCAACTTCTGCGTCGATCCCGGGTACTTCGCCGAGGCTCTGGCCAATGGCATGGGTATGACCATCGTCGTTGACAATGAGGCCCCGGAAGTCAGGATCAGAAGCGTGGACACCGGCGATCACCTCTTCCAGCCCGTCGATGAGGGCTGGCTGTGGCCGATGCTGCCCTATGTCGGTTGTGACGGTACCGTGACGGTTACATCATGGACCGAGTCCGATTGCGATGTTGCCAAGGTGGAGTACTTCCTGACAGGTTCGGACGTACTCGACGGGAGCAAACTCGTCGCGATGAGCACGGACGAAGCTACCGACTTCATGGCCAGCTTCCCGTCCTCAGGTGGCATCTGTGATTACCTGGTGCCCGGTGCGCTCCAGAATGGCTTCGTCGTCGTAGGGTTGCAGGCCAGGCTGACCGATCTGCTCGGCAATGTCAGCAACTACTACGTGGACCTGACGCTTATCGATCTCGAGCCCGCGAGTGCCTTTATCTTTGTGCCCGCGGACGGTGAGTGCGTGCGCAACGACGTCGAGCTCAAGGCCAGGGTCGTTAATGATGACGAAGTGTATGATGTGACCTATGAGATGAGGCCTGCCGCATCGCTGACCGAAGACTGGGTCACGATAGCGACCACGCGTCCGCATGACGGCAAGCCCTGGAACACCGATATAAACGGTGACACTATCTATTGGAATACCGCATTGCTCGCCGACGGCCCGTACGATTTGAGGGCGGTCTCTAGGGATGCGAACCTGATTCTCGATCCCAACCCGTCCGTCATAACGGTGAACGTCGATAACAACGCGCCGGTGATCACGGTGACACTGGATGAGACGCATGTGATCGGGGACATCACCTACATCGGCGGCCCCTCAGTTGATGTCGCCATAGGCGTCGATGACGGTACCGGTTGCGGTGTCGAGTGCGTGGACATCGGGTACAAGAAGATCGAGTGGGATCCCTACGATTGGGAAACGATCCTCTTCTCGGATTGCTACGCACCGTTCGGCGTCGTGTGGGACAACTGCGGTGATGAGAAGTCGTTCTGCGGGAAGAAGTCCGGAATGTACTTCATAGGGGCCGAGGCCGAGGACAAGGCCGGCAACTGGGGGTACGGTCAGACCCAGGTGTATATCGATCACTGGGCTCCGGAAGGGTGGCTCACCAAGATCGAAGATGGCTTCGGAGCTGAGCAGTATATAACTCCGGAAGATCCTTGTTGTTGCTATGACTTCTGGGGTGTGATCACCCTGACCGGTGACGCCGAGGACAACGTCCCGAACACGACTTCATATGTCGGGAATCTCAAGTATGACAGCGGTCTTGCCGGAGCGCAGTTCCAGTACAGGCCGTACGATCCTGAGAGCTGTGACTATGTCGAGCTCTTGCTCAAGAGTCAGCCCGAGGTTGATGGCGAGTGGTTCGACCTGGGAGCGCCCATCGTGGGTCCCGGTCCCACTTACACAATGGACTGGGATACCGGAGCGCTGGTGCCCGGTTACTACGCTGTGCGGCTTGTTCCTATCGACGTGGTAGGAAACAGGATCGATATCGACTGCGGCTGGGGATATGAGCCGACCTTTGTGTGCGTACACATAGCCGACAAGATGCCGCCGACTGCTGTTATCGCCGGCGTGGATGATGTGAGTGGGTATGTCTGGGCGGCGCCCGTCATACACGGACCTTCGAACGATATCGGTTTCGTAAGGTTTGAGTACATGCCGGCGACGCCTGCGCTTAAGGCCGACGGTGCAGTGTGGACGGTAATCGGAGAGATCGACGAGTGCACTTCGAGCGGTCTCTACGGTGTGCCGTGGCATCCAGGCGGTCTGACAGGTGACTTCTGGGTCAGGGCGGTTGCCTACGACGACGACTATGACGTCGTGACAGCCCCCAATCTCTACGACATGAACCCGGCCAAGATGATGGTGACCATCGCCTCGGACGGCACCGTCACGATGGCGGGGACCTCGGAGATCACGAGCCTCGACCGGTGGGGCAACCTCGAATGGTGTGACATTCTGAGCTATCAGATCGTTTCCGAGGGTAGGCCCATAATGATCGCGGTGTTCGATAACGATCCCATGGATCACTTCAATACGCCGTGGGCACAGTGGCGCGATCAGCTCATCAATCCTGACGATCCTACCATCTGGGTCGATCACTTCGATGTGAGCAACGTGGATCCGTACGGCACGCTGACCGTTATCGCGACTTACAACGATGATGGTATCGTGGGTGCTGTGGCCAACAGGGTCTACCTCTACAAGTGTTCCTCGATAGAAGGGACAAGGGGTGATGTGAGCCAGGACGGCATGACGGTCAGTGTGCCGGCCGGGGCTCTTGACAGTTACATCCTGGATGGCCTCCTGATTGTCAAGGTGCCGGATCTCATTGCCGATCCGTCGCTTGATGATCCCATACCGGTCGGCGGTCCTGTGATGATGACCCTGCTGGATCATGGCGATTGCGATCACTACGACTTCCAGAACGGTGTCCGCGCCAAGATCTGTATGGAGTACGACGAGGCTGACATTCCTCAGGGCTACTCCACGGATGATCTCAAGATCGCTTTCTGGGATCAGGATGATCAGGAGTGGTACCTCAACGGTGACGTCGGGATCGTGAACACCACGGTCGACACTGAGGCCGGTGAGGTATGCTGCTACGTCGATCAGACCGGGACGTACTCGGTGGTCGTTGCTCCGAAGCTCAGGATCACGACACCGATCTTCGATCCGGACTGCGGTGACTACACAGGGGCCTTCCCTGAGTTCTGCACCATCATCGAAGACCTTGCCTATGACTACGTTGATGAGATCATAGTCAAGCTCGATGGGCCCGCCGGCAAAGTGAAGTTTGATGACATGATCATCTATGATGCCGGTGGCGGTGAGTACGAGGGTGACGGCTGGTTCGCTGAGGTCTCTTATGCGGCGGGATGGTTCGGTACGTATGATCCCGTAGCTAACAGGCTCTGCATGAGGCTGGTCGAACCGGATGAGTGGTCCTACTACTATGATTACTGGTATGACTATGAGTACTGGTTCGGCTTCTACATGGACCATGGTGGCCTGCCGGCCGGAGTCTACACGCTGGACATCCAGGCTCAGAACGAGATGGGTGACACCGAGCATCTGGTGCACACCTTCACCGTCGATGCAACGCCTCCTCAGGTCGCCTTCGTAGGTGAGTATGTGGCTCCCAACCCGAGCTTCCATCTTACTCTGAGCGACATGGAGAGCGGTGTGGACCAGAGCAAGGTCTACATGGATGTCTTCGCAGTGTCGCCTTACGGTTCCGACACCGAGTACGAGGAGCTCCTTGGCACGGCTTATCCGAGTGCCATGGAGTTTACCGAGGGTGAAGGCTCTGTGTATGTGAACTTCGGCGACATGGTGTACCACGGGTCGCTGCCTCACGACATGTCGATAGACGTTGTCGTGTACGACGGCGAATACGAGAACTATACCGGCGACTGCTCTTACGGTGAGTGCAGAAGGTACGCCAACGATCATGGTGTGCCCGACTGCGCCGAGAACCACGCAACGCCGGTATGGAGAAGATTTACGGTTGACGGTCTGCCGCCTACCATGGAGATCATAAGCGAGGAATCGGAAACCGTGGTCGAGATCGAAATCTGTGACGAGACCTCGGGCGTCGATGCCGGCGCCTTCATGATCGACGGCGAACCGATCAGTGAGTCCGGCTACGACTGGACCTGGACTCCTATCAACAACCACTGCGGTGTCCTCAGAATCGATCTTGGCGAGGATACCGTGAGGATACACGTGCAGGCAAGCGACAAGGTAGGCAACTTCAACACCATCGAGATTAACAATGGTGCCGGAGTGGTCGATGTCCTAGACATCAAGGTCTACCCGAACCCGTTCAGCCCCACAGACGGCGATTACGCGAGAATCGCGTACACGCTGTCCAAGGCTGCCCAGGTGACCATCAAGATCTATGACTTTGCAGGAGTCCCTGTGAAGACCATAGTCGAGGGTCACAAGGCCGCCGGTAGCCATGTCGAGAAGTGGTACGGCGCGGACGAGTCCGGCAACGTGGTCGCTCCCGGTGCGTACATCGGATTCGTCAAGGTTGATGATGGGTCCAGGGTTGTAACGAAGAACCTTAAGATTGCTGTTGGACATGGTGAATAAGAGGAAGGAGGGGCTCCGCCCCTCCTCCTTCTTGGGATATGAGAAATCTTTCCCCAACGAGGAGGAGGTCAAGGGAAATGCCTAAGAGTAGGTTCTTGGTCGTAGTTGCGGTCACACTCGGGATTCTGTCGTATGGTTGCGTTGCGTTTGGTGCTGACTCCCATGCCGCGCCTTATCTGCGGATGGGAGTGGGTGCACGAGCACTTGGTATGGGTGGTGCCTTTACAGCCATTGCGGATGACGCTACGGCTGCATATTGGAACCCCGCCGGGCTCGTGAAGATCGAGCACATCGAAGCGACATTCATGTATGCCGCCAACATGTCGGTAGATAGGAACCTCAACTACTTCGCCTATACCCAGTGGCTGGGAATGGGCGGATTGGGAGTCCATTGGCTCAATGCCGGAATGGATGACCTTGAGGAAAGAGACGTGAGCGGTCACTTGCTCGGCACACAGGATGTCGGCGACAACGCGATAATGTTCTCATACGGTATGGAAGCCGGAGACCTTATGCTCGGTGGAACGGCGAAAGTGCTCCACCAGGATATCTTCGGCGAGACCGAGACGGGCTTCGGCGTTGATCTCGGCGGGATGTTTGAGGTGACTGACAACGTAACGGCCGGATTGATGATCAGAGACATTGGCTCGCAGTTCGGCGATGTGGACGTGCCCTACAACTGGCGTTTCGGAACAGGCATAAAGGCCATGGACGATAGGCTTATTGTGGGCATGGACATAGACAAGACCCAGGATCTTGACAAGTTCAAGATCCATCTGGGCGCCGAGTACGGCATGGAAGTTCACCCTGAGTACTCTGTGTTCTTCAGGTCGGGCTTCAACAGTGTTGAGGACCAGGCGTTTACCGCGGGCCTCGGCATAAGAGTGCCGTACATGCAGTTCGATTACACGTATATTACCGAGGCCGAGGAGGATGTCCTCGGTAACAACCATAGGATCTCAGTGACCGCGAGATTCTAAGGCCAAGACTTTTTAATATACGGTAGGCGGGGGACCGGCTAACCACCGGTCCCCCTCTTATGCTTTTTCGGCCCGACACACGGTGGCTGTGCGCCGGCCCGAATGGGTTCTTGCCGGACTCGCCACCCGCTCGCTTTTGAGAACGACATTCACAGCGCCGCGGGCGGCTTCGCCCCGGCAGGGTCAAGGTCGCGCCGGGTCTGTGTGCCCGACGTGGGTTTTGAGGCTGCGCTACGCCAATGGGACGTAGCGTTGCCGCTCCTGTGGCAACGAATGGTGCCGTAGTGTCGGGGTTTCACCCCCGATGGGGAAGCAGGGAGGATACAGTGGATTTCGCCCACGAACGTTGCCCCAACTGCGGCCGCACGTGGCCTCGCAGGAACCCGCTTCTAACCGTAGATGTCATTATCGAGATGGAGGACAAGCCCGGATCGATCGTGCTCGTAAGCCGCAGGAATGAGCCACTAGGCTGGGCGCTGCCCGGGGGCTTCGTCGACTATGGCGAGACGGTGGAAGCCGCAGCTGCGAGAGAAACCCGGGAGGAAACGGGGCTCGCTGCCGTGGACTTGAGGGAGTTCCGCGCCTATTCAGACCCGTCAAGGGATCCTCGAGGGCACACGGTATCTATCGTCTTCACAGCCAAGGCGGCAGGCGCACCGAGGGGCGGGGACGACGCCCGAATTGCTCAGGTATTCGCCTCTGACGATCTCCCGGAAGCCATAGTCTTCGACCACCGGACCATCATCGAGGACTACCTTAAGGCAGGACCATCAAAGGCGCCATAGCGCCGCTACTCCCGTGACGACGGACCGTCTTTCGCTGCCTCGGGAGAGGCAACGCTACGCTTTGTCCTCTTCTTTGCTTCTTTCCCAGATGGCGTCCATCTCTTCAAGCGTCATCCGGCCGCGCCGGGCTATCTCCCGCTCGACATTGGCGAATCTCTGTCTGAACTTCTCATTGGTGCCCTGGAGAGCGTCCTCTGCGCGGATTCCGAGGAACCTGGCGACGTTTACGATGGAGAATAGGATATCACCCAGCTCGTCCCGCATCTCGGCCTTGTCCCGGCCCCTATGTGCCTCCTCGAACTCGGCGATCTCCTCCTTGAGCTTATCGAACACGCTGGCCATATCCTCCCAGTCAAACCCAAGACTTGCGGCCCGCTGCTGAATGCGCTGGGCCTTGATAAGCCCGGAGAGGCCTCTGGGAATACCCGAAAGCACGGATTCGCCTTCAGGCTTCTGGGCCTGCTTGGCCCGCTCCCACTGGTCCAGAACCTCGCCGGCCTTGAGATCCTTCTTGCTTCCGAAGACATGGGGATGCCTCGACTTCATCTTGGCGTAGGTTTCGTCTATTGCCTCCCGAGGTGTAAAACGGCCCTCTTCCTCGGCAATACGGCTCAAGAATAGCAGTAGGAAAAGGACATCCCCGGTCTCCTCCCTGATCTTCCCCGTCTCATCCTCCTCGATAGCCTCGCAAAGCTCGTGTATCTCCTCCAGCAGATGCGGCCTGAGGCTGTCCAGCGTTTGCTCCCTGTCCCAGGGACACCCCTCCTCACCTCTCAGGTACTTAACCAGGTTGTAGAGCCTGTCAAACGCCTCAGACAACTGCCCACCTCCATTAGCGAGTGGACCTTATCGTACAACACCTGTGGCCCTTCCACAACCCTAAACCGATGCCCCGAATACCGTGCCCCCTCGCCAAAATCAACACGGGGTCAGATCTTGAAAATCGAATCCAGTTCTCAAGACCTGACCACTGTCTTTTTCAGCGTCTAACAGGGGAAGCTGGAACTTGTTGTTGACGCGGTGGCCTGTTATCGCTAACATTGGTTTCCTGGGGGGAGTACGTCATGGAGTTTGCTGCCTGGTCTGAGATCGATATCGCGGCGCTCAAGCGCAATGTGGCCAGAACGAGGCATCTGGTCGGGGAAGACGTCAAGATCCTGCTCACCATAAAGGCGGACGCCTATGGGCATGGAGCACGCCATGTCGGAAGGGCGGCCATCGCCTCGGGCATAGATGCGCTTGGTGTGGCGACATTGCATGAAGGAATAGAACTGCGGGGGGCGGGCATCCGCGTACCCATACTGATATTGAGTCCTTCCCTGGTGAACGAGATCGATGAGATCCTGGAATGGGACCTCACTCCGACCGTCTCCGACATGAAGTTTGCACAGGCCCTTGCCTTCAGCGGGGAGCGCATGACCGGCAGCGTGAAGGTACATGTCGAAGTCGATACGGGTATGACGCGGGGAGGGGTCAACCAGGGTGAGGCCGTTGAGTTCGTGAAGGCGCTCTGTGGGCTTCCCGGGCTTACCGTTGAGGGTCTGTACACCCATTTCCCGTCCACGTATGGTGAGGAGGCCGACTTCACCGCGGGGCAAGTCAAAGCGTTTCAGGGGATCGTGGGTGCCCTCAAGAGGGAAGGCATTGAGATACCACTCCTGCATACCGCCAACAGTGCCGCCATCACCCAGTTTGCAGGGTCCTATTTCAACATGGTGAGACCGGGCGGCATCGTTTACGGCATGTTTCCGCAGCAAGATATGAACGGTCTGGGTCTCGAGCCTGTGATGGCCTTCAAGTCCAGGGTGGTCAATGTGAAACGGGTGGGCAAGTGGCAGACGGTCAGCTACGGCAGGACCCATCGTTTGGAACGCGATTCCATCCTGGCTGCGGTGGCAGCCGGCTACGGCCATGGACTTACCAGATCCCTCTCCAACAACGGCGATCTTCTTGTGAGAGGAACCAGAGCGCCCATCGTAGGCAGGGTGACGATGGATGTGACGCTGCTCGATGTGACGGAGGTACCCGGAGTTTCGGTGGGCGATGAGGTCGTCATATTCGGCCGGCAGGGGGGGAGCGAGATCACGGTCTACGAGGTGGCCGACCGCTGCAACACGATTGCTTACGAGATTACCTGTGGTATAGGCAAAAGGGTTCCCAGGGTTTACATAGAGGATGGACGGATTACCGGCATCGTGACGCTCATAGGAGAGCGATTGCCGCGAGAGGGCGCGTTTCACTAAGCTGAGAGGGGTCGCACCATGGCAGCCGAGAAGGCGGAAATCAACGTTGGCGATAGGGTGAAGCATCCGAAGTTGGGTGAAGGAGATGTGTTGGACATACACCCTTTTGGGGAGGAAAGGTGTGCGGTGATATCCTTCGAGCAGCTGGGACAGAAGAAGGTCATTCTGAAATATGCCAAACTGAAGGTAGTCAAGCCTGAAGATGAGGAAGAAGCTGAAGGTGAGGAAGAGAAATCTTGAGGCACCCGCCCTCGAAGGTAGTACTGATCATACTTGATGGAGTGGGAATCGGGGCTCTTCCCGATGCAGCCGAGTATGGGGACGAGGGCAGTAACACGCTCGGCAACCTGGCACATGTCTCCGGGGGCCTTAACCTGCCCAATCTCGAGCGTGCGGGTCTGGGGAACATCGCCCCTCTCGAGGGGATATCGCCCCAGAGCGATCCGGTGGCCGACTTCGGGAGGATGGCCGAGGCCTCACCCGGTAAGGATTCGATCTCCGGCCACTGGGAGATAGCAGGTCTCATCCTGGATACGCCTTTTCCAACCTACCCGGACGGGTTCCCGCCGGAGGTGATTGGGCCTTTCGAGAAGGCAATCGGCCGGGGGACCCTGGGCAACAAGGCCGCCTCCGGGACCGAGATAATAAAGGAGCTGGGCGATGAGCACGTTCGGACGGGCAAGCCCATAGTCTATACCTCCGCCGATAGCGTTTTCCAGGTGGCCGCCCATGTTGACGTAATCCCCCTGGAGGAGCTCTATCGAATGTGCAAGATCGCACGCGGGCAGCTCAAGGGCAAGCATGCCGTGGGCCGAGTGATAGCGCGACCGTTCGAAGGTCCGACAGGCGGTTTCAGCCGCACCGCGGACAGAAAGGACTTCTCGCTCTGCCCTCCGGCGACGACGCTCATGGACAACCTCATGAAGAAGGGCCTCAAAACCGTCTCGGTCGGAAAGGTCGACCACCTTTTCGCCAAGCGGGGTTTCTCCGACATGATTCATACAAGATCGAATGCCGAGGTGATTGCAGGGATAATCGACCAGGTGGAGGGCGATGCTCCCGGCTTGGTCTTCGCCAACCTCGTCGATTTCGACATGCTCTGGGGGCACAGGAACGACCCTGAGGGTTTCCGCAGGGGGCTTGAGGAGTTCGACAAGGCGCTTCCACGCATAATGAAGCCCTTGGGGGCGGATGACATGCTCGTGATAACCGCAGACCACGGGAACGACCCTACGACACCCAGCACCGACCACTCACGGGAGTATGTGCCGCTTCTTGTTTATGGCAAGAACCTCAGGCATGGAGTGGACCTGGGGGTGAGGAGCACGTTTGCCGACCTCGGCGCCACCATCGGCGAGGTCTTCGATACGCCCACCGAGCACGGGACCAGTTTTCTGGGGGAGATCAGCCGTGGATGAGAGGACGCTTGTAGTGGAAGCGGCAAGGGCGCTCGAACACGCGTACGCACCCTATTCCAATGCCAGGGTGGGTGCGTGTGTCGAGACCGCTTCAGGCGAGACCTTCTGCGCCTGCAATGTCGAGAATGCGTCATATGGGCTTACCATCTGTGCGGAGCGTGCCGCCATTTTCGCGGCCGTGGCCCGGGGTCACACCCGGATCAAGCAGGTGGCCATAGTGGCCGATGGACTCACCGACGCTATGCCCTGTGGGGCTTGCCTCCAAGTGATGAACGAGTTCGGAGTGGAGAGAGTTATCCTGGGGAGGCCGGACGGATCCTATGAAACATGCGAGTTCTCATCGCTGCTTCCGCACCCGTTCCAGCTCTGAGGATTGCCATGGACAAAGACTTCGGCAAACGCATTGAGAGAGTGGTCGACGGCGCCTTCGGAGACGAAGGGCAGGCGCTCAGGTTCGACGCCAGGCAAAGGCCTCAGGAGCGCCTGGTGGGGGCTAATCGCCCCCGGCTCAGGGTCGCCATAGGATCCGACCACAGGGGCCAAGTCTTGAGGCGGAGCCTCAAAGAGTATCTCGGCGATCTTGGCCATTCGATCGTGGACTGCGGCGCGGGGGAGGGTGAGACTGCGGATTACCCCGATATTGCGCTTCGGGTCTCCGAACAGGTGGTGCGCAAGACCTGCGATTTCGGCATACTGATCGACATGGTCGGGGTGGGATCCGCGATTGCGGCCAACAAGATTGCCGGCATAAGGGCCGCTACCTGTAACGACGTCGAGTCGGCCCGATCCAGTCGCCTCCACAACGATGCGAACATACTCTCGCTTGGGGCCGGTTTCGTGAACCGCGGTCTTGCCAGGCGCATAGTGAAGATCTGGCTTGAGACCCCCTTCGAAGGCGGAAGGCACGTTAAGAGAATAGAGAAGATATCGAAGCTGGAAAAGGAAGGACTGGATGCAGGACTTTAGTGAAGTCATAGAGCGTGTGGTAAGGGAAGTGCTGTCGCGGCTCTCCCAGGAGGGCTTGGATACCGGCGATACGGAGTGTGCCGTCTGTGTGTCCTGCGGCAAGTGCGTGGAGAAGGCCCCGACGGCTGTCCAGAACATCAAGAACGCGGGTGCGGCACGCATAAGCTCATCCCTGGGTATCTCGGCGGTGAAGGGCGGCCTCGGCCCGCTCATAGACCATACCCTTCTTAAGCCGGAGGCAAGCCGACAGGACATAGAGAAGCTATGCAGCGAAGCCCGGGAATTCGGGTTCGCGAGCGTGTGTGTGAACCCGGGCAATGTCAGGCTTGCAACCAGTCTGCTCGAGCGGAGCGGCACGAAGGTTTGCTCGGTCGTCGGCTTCCCCCTTGGAGCCGCCAAGAAAGAAGTGAAGGCCTACGAGACAAGGCGTGCCATACTGGACGGCGCTCGTGAGATAGACATGGTGATGAATATCGGGGCCATGAAGTCGGGTGATCTCCGCCTTGTCGAAGAGGACATGCGCGAGGTGAAGGAGACCTGCGGCCCCAGGGTCATTACCAAAGTCATCCTGGAGACCGCTCTTCTCACAGATGAGGAGAAGATCGAGGCCTGCCGGATCGCCAAGAAGGTCGGCATGGACTTCGTAAAGACCTCGACCGGCTTTGGGCCCGGGGGTGCAACCGTGGAGGATGTGAGGCTCATGCGAAGCGTCGTGGGCGAGCGCATGGGGGTCAAGGCCTCAGGCGGGATAAGAGACACCGAAACCGCGAAGCGCATGGTGGAAGCGGGTGCCACACGCATCGGGGCAAGCGCAAGTGTCAAGATCGTTGGCGGGTAGGCGATGGCGACGACATCATTCTCGGCCGCGGACATAATCGCTCGAAAGCAAGACGGCCTGGCACTGACGCGTGAAGAGATTGCGTGGTGGGTACGGGGCTCGACAAGCGGAGAGATTCCCGATTATCAGACATCGGCCTTCCTGATGGCAATCTACTTCCGCGGCATGAATATCGAGGAGACATGCCATCTCACCTCTGCCATGATGGCCTCCGGCAAGCCGCTCACCCTGGCCGGCATTCGCGGCGTTAAGGTGGACAAACACTCGACCGGTGGGGTGGGAGACAAGATATCCCTGATCCTGGGCCCGCTCGTGGCCTCCGTGGGAGTGCATGTTCCCATGATATCCGGCCGCGGCCTGGGGCACACCGGAGGCACGCTGGACAAGTTGGAATCCATACCCGGCTTCAAGACCGGCCTCAAAGCCCCTGCCTTCGAGCGGGTCGTACGGAAGGTCGGTATCTCGATCATAGGCCAGACCGATGAGATCGCCCCCGCCGACCGCAAGTTCTATTCCATAAGGGATGTGACCTCCACAGTGCAGTGTCCCCCGCTCATTGTGAGCAGCATCCTGAGCAAGAAGATCGCCTCCGGGACCGACGCGGTGGTCTTCGATATCAAGTGCGGGGAAGGCGCCTTTATGAAGACCGCGCGTGACGCCGGAAACCTCGCCGATCTTCTCTTCAGGGTGGCCTCCAGACTGGGTCTCAAGGTGAGCTCCATCCTCACGCGTATGGATGAGCCTCTGGGTATGTGTGTGGGCAACGCTATTGAGGTGCGCGAGGCCATTGAGGTCCTGAGGGGAAGGTTCGTGGAAGACCTTGTGGACCTGAGTCTCACGCTGGGTTCCGAGATGCTCCTCCTGGCAGGCAAGACAAGTCGGCGCGAGGAGGCGCTCAGGCTCTTAAGGACGGCCCTCCTGGGCGGCAAGGCGCTCCAGAAGTTTAAGGAGATGGTAAGAGCGCAGGGAGGCGACCCCTGCATCGCCGACGATCCCGGGATGCTCCGGATCGCCCCACATCGGAGCACAGTCAGTGCGGCCGGCACGGGCTTCATCGCAGACATCGATGCCCTCGAGGTGGGGAGAATAGCAGTCGTTCTGGGTGCGGGCAGGGTGAGGGCCGAGGACAGGGTGGACCATGCCGTCGGGATAGAGTTTCTCAAGAAGAAAGGCGCCAGGGTCCGAAAGGGTGAGCCCCTGGCCGTGGTCTATGCCGGAAGCCCTTCCCGGGGCAGGCAATGCGCACGGCTCCTCAAGGCGGCTATCCGGATCTCCACAAGAAGGCCCAGGCTTCACCGTGTGATCATAGGCAAGGTGACTTCGAAGGGGATCATGGACCTACCGGGAGTATGACAGCGAATCCTGACGCGCGCCGGTCCGATGCATGTTACAGAACCTCAGGGGCTCGGTGCCGCTTATGAAGACCTCCATGCGCGGTCCGGGGCAGTTACTCGTTGCAAGGAGCCCGCTCTCCGGACAAATTTCGCGCCTGACGATGCCATGGGGCTCGGGGAAGGGGCGGTCGGGGATAGCCTCCAGGGCCCCGGTCATGAAGTCTATCCAGATCGGCAAGGCCGCCCGGGCGCCGGTCTCGTTTCTTCCCATCGACCTTCGCTCGTCAAAGCCCACCCATACGCCTGCCGCCAGATCCGGCGAGAAGCCCACGAACCATGCATCGCCGAATTCGTCTGTGGTCCCCGTCTTCCCGGCGAGGTTTCGGGTGATGCCGCGGGCCCGGATGGAGCGCCCCGTTCCCTCATCGACCACACTCTGAAGCATGGTGGTCATCACATATGCCGTTTGTGCGCTTATGGCTTCGGACCTTCGCGGGAGGTTCTCTTCGAGAATCCGCCCGTCCCTGGCCTCAATTTTCGTTATCGCTATGGGTTCGGCCCGTATCCCCGATGTTCCCAGCACACCGACCGCCGATGTGAGCTCGAGCAGGCTTACCTCAAAGGTGCCCAGGGCGATGGACCGATAAGGACGAAGCTCGCTGCGTATCCCCATGCGGCGGGCATACCGTATTACCGTTTCCTGGCCTACCTGGTCTCCCATCTTTATGGCAGGTATGTTTATGGATCGAGCCAGGGCGTCGCGCACGGTAATCGGGCCGCGGAATTCGCCGTCGAAGTTCCCTGGCCGCCACTCGGTGCTGTCGAGATTCTCCATGATGATGGGGTCGTCCATTATTATGTCGCACGGGGTCACGCCGTTGTCGATGGCCGCCGTGTAGACGAAGATCTTGAACGCGCTTCCGGGTTGGCGCGGGGCTTGGGTAGCGCGGTTCCACTGGCTGTCCAGAAAATCCCGGCCCCCGACCATCGCCCTGATATGGCCGGTGCTGGGGTCCAGGGCGATGAGGGCCCCCTGTATGTAATCGGTCTTGGAAGCCCCGGCGGCAAGATGGGCGCCGGTCGTGTCCTTCGGCACATAGCGCAGCCTCTTCTCCATGGCCCTCAGGTTCTGTTCAACGGCGCGCTCGGCCAACTCCTGGAGGCTCAGATCTATCGTTGTGTATACCTTCAGGCCCTCCCGGTACAGGGCGGCAGCGCCGTATTTCTGCTCGAGTATCTGCCTAACGTACTCCGTGAAATAGGCCCCCACCTCAGCCTTGGCCGCTTGCGATATGAATATGCTATCGTTCTTGGCTTCGGCGGCTTCCCGTGCCGTGATCATCTCCATCTCCACCATGGACTGGAGCACTATGGCTTGTCGCTGCTTGGCCCTCTCGAAGTGCCTCCGAGGAGAGTATGAAGAGGGGTTTCTCGGGATGCCCGCGAGCATTGCCGCCTCTGCGAGCGAGAGCTCCGAGACATGCTTGCCGAAGTACTTGGTGGACGCCGACCCGACGCCGTAAGCTCCATCCCCGAAGTAGATCTGATTGAGGTACATGGTGAGTATTTCGTCTTTGGTGTAATGCCGCTCGATTCGGATGGCCAGGATGGCTTCCTTGATCTTCCTGGTGAGCGTCTGCTCCTGGGTGAGAAACAGGTTGCGCGCCAGCTGTTGCGTTATCGTGCTCGCGCCCCGGACGATCTTTCTTGCCATCACATCTTCCAAGACCGCCCTGCCGATGGCAAAGACATTGAGGCCCCAATGGCGGTAGAATTGGCGGTCTTCGATGGCGATAAAGGCGCTGGTGAGCCGGTCCGGCACCTCGTCCAGGGATACGATTACCCGGTCTTCTTCATAGAAGGCCTTGAGCGGTTGGCCATGAGCATCATATATGATGGTCCTGGTCCAGGGCTCGACCGAGATGAGAGCGTCGGTGGAAGGCAGGTCCTGTGAAAACCAAATCAGCAGCCCGACAATGATCCCCGCCGGGATGCACACAGCCAGCAGTATCCTTATCGCCGTAGCTCTCATGTGCTCGTCCCCCTATCCCTCTGGGGAATCGCGGTGACAGTCAACCTGATTCTGGAACAATCAAGTTGACTGTCACCGTGATTCTCCTGCAATGCTGTTCCGAATCTAAGGCAAGCCGCTATTAAGTTCAAGCGTTTAACCCCCGATATCATGTGAGACGCCCCAGCGGCCATTTTGCTTGCAAGTTATCCGGCGGGGTGGTAGATTCCTCACAAATCGGGGGTAAAGGGACGGCATGGATCGCGAAGTCGAAAGCCAGATGGCGGTCATCCGCAGGGGGACCGAGGAGATAATCTCGGAGCAGGAGCTTCGGGCCAAGATCAAGCAATCGCTCGAGACCGGGAAGCCTCTTCGCGTCAAGCAGGGCTTCGATCCTACGGCCCCGGATATTCACCTGGGACACGCCGTGGGTTTGAGGAAGCTCCGTGATTTCCAGCGCCTTGGCCACACGGTCGTGCTCATCGTGGGTGACTACACGGCCATGATCGGCGATCCCAGCGGTCGCTCGAAGACAAGGCCCCGCCTCACACGCGAGAAGGTGGAGGCCAATGCCAGGACCTATCTCGAGCAGTTCGCAAAGATCGTTGATCCCAGGAAGGCCGAGATCCGCCGAAACGGCGAGTGGTTCTCGAAGTTCTCCTTCATAGATACGCTCAATCTCACCGCCCACACCACGGTCGCGCGTATCCTTGAAAGAGACGACTTCGATAAGCGCTTTAGCGCCAGAGAGCCCATAAGCGTGCATGAGCTCATCTACCCGCTCATGCAAGCCTACGACTCGGTGGCTATATCCGCAGATGTTGAACTCGGAGGTACCGAGCAGAAGTTCAACCTTCTTCTCGGGAGACAGATGCAGGAGCACCATGGGAAGGAAGCTCAGGTGGCTGTGACCGTCCCCATCCTTGAGGGCATCAGCGGCAATGAGCGCATGTCCAAGTCCCTGGGCAACTATGTGGGCATCGCCGAAGACCCCAATGAGATGTATGGCAAGATAATGTCCATCCCGGACGATCTGATAATGAGGTACTACAACCTCGGCACGGAACTCCCCGAGGAGCGGCTCGATGAGATCGCGCTTTCCCTGAGGGACGGCCGGGAGAACCCGAAGCACATAAAGGCTTCCCTGGCGGGTGAGATCGTCCGCATGTATCATGGGGCGGCCGCAGCCACGGCGGCCGCAGAGGAATTCGAACGACGTTTCGGCGGGAAGCGGGGTACGCTCGACCTCAAGGCGGTTGCGCGCAGGGACGTGTTTATAAAGGGTGGCAAAGTCTGGATTGTCGATCTTCTCCGCAATGTGGATCTTGTGAAAAGCGGGGGGGAGGCTAGGCGCAAGATCAAGGCGGGGGCGGTGAAGATTGACGGCGAGAAGGTCACCGATCCCGATTTCGAAATGCCGCTGACGACCACCAAAGAGGTGCTCATAAAGCTGGGCCGGCAGTTCGTGAAGGTCCGCATACGGCAGCGCCCGGCCAGGCCTAAGGGCGGATCCTGACCGGCCGGTTGCGGCATTGGCGGCCTTGGTAAAGAATTTGCAAGATTTGAGGGCAAGGACAGAGAAAAGAGCTTGACAGCGGGAAATCAGGCTGTTACCTTATACAGGTAAGAATCGCATAATCTGAGTCTTTGACATATAGGCAAAAAAGAGCTTGACTTGTTCCGATCTTTTGATAGATTGAAAGTTCGGCAAGGGGGAAGTGCTTGCCGAATTTAGATTCGCTCTTTGAAAAAAGAATAGCGCACATAGGTATGCTCGCTGTTTGAGAGTCCTTTTCAAACAAATGAGACGGCATCCGCCGTCTTAAGATATTCCGACAACGGAGAGTTTGATCCTGGCTCAGAACGAACGCTGGCGGCGTGGATTAGGCATGCAAGTCGAACGTGAAAGGTTCCTTCGGGGACTGAGTAAAGTGGCAAACGGGTGAGTAACGCGTGGGAAACCTGCCCATCGGTTGGGGATAACACTCTCAACAGGGTGCTAATACCGAATATTTTCCTCGAGTCGCATGGCTTGAGGATGAAAGGCGGCCTCTGCG
>CAZRAU010000063.1:0-231 GCA_964598025.1 uncultured bacterium | reverse complement strand
CAAGTCGTACGAGAATGGGACTTGAATATTCCTTCGGGAATGGGATGGTCCCTAGTAAAGTGGCAAACGGGTGAGTAACACGTGGGTAATCTGCCCTTGAGATGGGGATAACACTCCCAACGGGGTGCTAATACCGAATAACATCACCGGGTCCTTGGGCCTGGTGATCAAAGGTGGCCTCTGCTTGCAAGCTACCGCTTGAGGATGAGCCCGCGGCCCATTAGCTTGTTG
>CAZRAU010000062.1:0-18870 GCA_964598025.1 uncultured bacterium | reverse complement strand
CGGCTCTCCCTCACGGCCAAGCAGGATTTGCCTACCATCGGGAGACCAGTCAAGCAGGGTGCCTTCAGTTATACGCTTCTCCTCCCCCGTGACGATGTCCACAATCCAGATAGATTCTTGTCCCAGCTCCCACAGCTCGTCCCAATCTTTGGCTGTGTGCGTATACCCGATTCTGGCCGTGTCGGCAGGGCACCACTTTGCGCCAAAGTCTATTCTCATTCCAACGATTGGAGGCTCGCCATCCTTCGGCTCCGTGCACGTATTGTTGCCACATCGCACCCCAAGCACTCCCATTAGGGCCAATATCCATATCAACCTTCGGGTCTTAGCGGGTATCATCGCAAGCGGACCACCTTTGCCTTCATACTCCTCTGTATTGACGTCACCTGAAAGAAGTATACTCCCGGACATACTGGCCGTCGATTGCGATCGTTGCCGTCCCAGGCAACGGCAGGGATACCAGGCAATCGTAGCACCAGTCAATGGATTCTTCTGCTCGTAAACCCATGTTTCGAACGCGCAGCCGGTAGAAGATATGGTTTCGAGCAACGGGCGGCAATATCCAATCTGGTAGCACGGGACGGCGCCGGACCAACCTACAGTCATTCTATAACCCAGTCCCCAAACATGTCTGAAGTCGGTATATTGAACCGGATAGGTCACGTCACAATGAACCTTGTGCCTCCTGCAGTAAACATAGTCCCTCAGCGGACCATCCCCTAAGAACAGATGGTGGTGTATACTGTCTGTCCATACACTCTGTCCACCCGTCGATGTATAACGGTTCATTGACCACGGTTCATGAAGGAACTCAAGGGATTCCCTCGCCTTGACTCGCCCCCCCCGGAACACTGATCGTACCCAGTGAGATCTTCGTACGGGTCTGCCTCCTCATCTCTGGTTATGTCGGTGCAGGAAGCAGTCAGAAGGCCCTGGACATCCTCGGCCCGCAATGTGTCACATTCTGAGAGGAGAAATCCGGCAATCCCACTAACATGAGGTGCCGCACCAGAATTCCCTTCGGCTTCCATATACTTCTGAGTGTCCAGAATAGACTTTTGGCTGCAGAAAGCCTATAGCCTCTCGAGGGCTTTCCGGAGGGCTTTGTCCTCCACCCTTGCGCAGATTTCAGTCGTGCCGATGTGCCGGTGGCGGAGGGCCGTTTGAACGATCCGGAGGTCCCCGGTCTTCCGATATAGATTCATGGCGAATGTGTGGCGTTAATGCCGAGCTCGGCATAATGGTGGGTGGAATGAACTGTCAGGTGACGTTTGATGCCTGCCTTGGCGAGCCAATGATGGAAACGGAGCTGGACCTGGCGACGACCGAGTGGACCACCGGTCGAATCCGTCGCCAAGTATCTGGCGAGCTTGGCAGACGTGATCGACATGACATCCGGGTCGCCTCTGAGTCAATCCTTGAATTCGCCCAGATCCCTCACATACGCCCCACGAGCGTGCTCGCTCTTCCCGTCTGCACGAAGCTGGGTGTCGAAGCATCGAATTGCGATGGACAGTCTCATCGGCACCTCCTTCCAAGGCCATTGTGTTACATACATGAACGCTCGGTTCGCCGGGGCAATCAAGTTGAATTTCCAGGTTTATCGAGGTCGCCCCTCAAAGGCAAGCATTCCTTGAGGACTATGCGAACCTGTGCTACAATTCGGCCGTTGAGTCAGTTGAGTTTCGCATACCAGTATCCCAGGAGGCTTGGCATGAGACGTTGCTGCGTAGCTACCCTGGCAATATGCTCCATACTGCTGTCCTTCTTTGTCGTGCCGTCGTGGTCCTTCACTTCCGGGGGCTTCATCGAGAACCGAGGCCAGGTAGACCCGCGGGTGAAGTACTACTGTCCCGGCTCGCAAACCGCAGTCTATTTTACCCAAGATGCGGTAGTGATTGATGTGAAGGAAGGAGTGGAGAACCTGCCAGGCCCTATGCATCATCAGATGGCGCACGCTGAGATGGGAGTGCAAGGCGCTGACTCAGTGAGGAGGAAAGGTCGCGCGGTGTACATCCAGTTCGAGGGTGCGAACCCATCACCTGTTGTTGAGGCACGACGTGAGTTGGTGACCAAGTACAACTACTTCCTTGGTAATGACACATCCCGGTGGCAGATCGAGGTGCCTGTGTACAGCGAAGTTGTGTATCGTGATGTATGGCCGGCTGTAGATCTGGTATTTCGAGAGGAAGGCGGCAGGCTTGTCTACGAAACTGTGTTGTCGAGTGGAGCAGATATGGCGAGGGTGCGTCTCCGTCACGAAGGGGTCGCCCCAGTGACCGCTATTGTTGATGGCTCGGTTCAGGCCGAGACACCTGCTGATACCCTGGGGGGGCTCGTGCGTGGGGTTGCCAGGGAAGGAGGCGCCTTGGTGTGGCCTGACTCCGATGGTCCAAGCCATCCACTCTTGGCAGACAATCCCTCCGCTTTACTCTGGAGCACCTTCCTGGGGGGTAGCGACGGCGACCATGGGTCCGATGTTGTTCTAGATGCATCAGGTAACGCTGTGATCACTGGGTTCACACACTGCTCCGACTTCCCGACGACACCCGGGGCGTATGACAGGTCTTATGATGGCGGCACTTGGGATGTTTTCGTAGCGAAGATCTCTGCCTCAGGGAGTACGCTTGTGTGGAGTACATTTCTGGGTGGGAGCGGCTCTGACGAGGCGTATTCACTCGTGCTGGACTCATCGGGAAGCCCTGTTGTGACCGGGATCACATACTCCTCCGACTTTCCCACGAGTTCGGGAGCCTACGATACATCTCATGACGAGAGTAGCGACGCTTTCGTTGCTAAGCTCTCGGCCTCTGGGAACGCACTCCTCTGGAGCACCTTCCTGGGTGGTTGTGCGGGAGACTACGCGTATGCGGTGGCTCTGGACGCCTCGGGAAATCCTGTCGTGACCGGGATGACGAGCTCTTCCGACTTCCCGACGACACCAGGAGCCTACGATGTGTACTACAACGGTCACTGCGCCTTCGTTGCCAAGTTATCAGCCTCGGCAAACACGCTTCTTTGGAGTACTTTCCTCGGGGGCAGCGGCAGCCCCTACGAGGCAGGGCGTGCCCTGGCCATAAACTCATCGGGCTGCCCCATTCTGACCGGGTGGACCGGCTCCTCAGACTTCCCGACGACGGCGGGAGCCTATGACACATCTTTCAATGGCGGCTTTTGCGATGTTTTTGTTGCCAAGCTGTCAGACTCGGGGAGTGCGCTTCTCTGGAGCACTTTCTTGGGGGGTGGCTTTCTAGACCAGGGGTATGCTCTGGCCTTGGACTCGTTGGAGAACTTGGTTGTGACTGGTGACACAGGCTCCCCCGACTTCCCGACGACACCGGGAGCCTATGATACGCTGTACAATCGTCCTGATGTCTTCGTCGCTAAGCTGTCAGACTCGGGGAGCACGTTGCTCTGGAGTACTTTTTTGGGTGGTGGGGGCCCTTGTGCAACCGATTACGGGCGTGATGTGGCTCTGGACCTGTCAGGAGATCCTATCGTGACTGGCCACACATGGTGTGCCAATTTTCCTACCACGCCGGGAGCCTATGATACATCCTTTAATGGTGGTTCTGAGGATGCTTTTGTGGCCAAGTTTTCAGCCTCAGGAAGTGATCTTCTGTGGAGCAGTTTTCTGGGGAGTAGTGGGCAGGATAACGCGTGTGCTCTGGCTTTGCAGTCATCGGGGAACCCCGTTGTGGTTGGGATTACAACCGCTGCAGATTTCCCAACAACACCAGGGGCCTACGATACATCTTACGGTGTCTATGTAGATGTTTTCGTTGTTAATCTCGACGTGTGTGATGTGGCTAGTGTGAGCGACGAGGGTCACAGTCTCGGGTCGACAATGTTATATCCCGGTTCACCTAATCCCTTCAGCAGATCAACGAGTGTGCAGTTCTGTTTGCCAAGATCGCAGCCAGTGTCGGTCGAGGTCTATGACGTGCAGGGTAAGCTGGTCAGGACGCTCGTCGATGATGTGGCAGAGCCAGGAATGCACCGGATCGATTGGAACGGGGAGACCAGCGGCGGCATGAGGGCGGCACCGGGCCTCTATTTCTGTCATATGGAGGCCGGGAATTATAGGAGCACCAAGAAGGTGGTTTTGCTCAGATGACGCTAAGAGACATAGGGTCAGAGAAGCCCCTTGATGAAACCGGTTCGCAGCGATACGACACCAAGACGTCCGGTTGAAGAATCGTCACTGGGGGATATACATCATACTTGACTTGCGATACCAACGTCTATTGGAGCAGGCCGCTGCTGCGCAGGCGAATGCCTATGTTCCATACTCGCAGTACGCCGTAGGCGCCGCGCTTCTAACTGGTGATGGTGAGATCTTCACAGGTGTGAGTGTCGAGAATGCCTCATATGGGCTGGCGGTCTGTGCCGAAAGGGTCGCTATCTGGAGGGCTGTCTCTGAAGGAGCAAGAGTATTCACTGCACTTGCGGTGGTTGGCCCCGACAATGCTGCGACCAGTCTGTGTGGAGCATGCAAGCAAGTGCTCGGCGAATTCACCCCCAGGGTCACCTTTGTGAGCCCTACGGCGAGTCAGGACATCACCTTATTCAAGTGCTTCATAAGCTACAGCCACAAGGATGAGAGGTTAGCGCGGAAGATATTCAAGCGACTTCAACGAGAAGGGCTCGAAGTGGTTTTCGCGCCAGTATCAATGCGACCTGGGGACAAAATCAAGGAGTATATCAAACACAGCATAGGCAGGTGTGACAAGCTGATAGTCATCCTGTCGAGACACAGTATGGAAAGCCCTTGGGTCGCAGAGGAGCTGCGGTATGCTCGCGAGAAGGAGAACAGAACCGGGAGACCAATAATCATCCCGGTATCGTTGGCATCACAGGGGGAAATAGCGGACTGGAAGAGCGCATGCACAGGCCTTGATGAGGACCTTGCGGAGGTAGTCCGGGGTATTAAAATGGCAGACTTCTCAGGATGGCGGGACAAGGAGCAGTTCGATAAGTCCCTTGCGGGTTTGCTCCCGGCTCTCACTTCTTGGCAGGAGCATGGCTGGGATCGGAGAGAGGACCTGGGACGCCTGTAGCCCATGGTAGTAGGGCGGAGGTGTCGCCGGTTGGAGCAAGCCACGAGCGATCTTTCCTCTTGCTGCCCAAACCAATCTGGATGGGGCATAGTATCAGTGGAGCGCTGGAGGTTGCGATGACCATTAGGCAGGCAATCACTCTCCTGATATTCCTGCTAACGATGTTCGGGATCGGGCTCGCGAGTCAAGATGATCAGGTGGTTCAACTGGACATCACGGTTCCACGTGAAGGGATCTACTTGGGCGAGCCTCTGATTGTAAGAGCATCCCTTCGAAACACGGGTAGCGATACTTTGTGGCTTGAAGCACTATTTGACCCTGCGCGGGGACTAACGGACTTCGAGATCACAGATCCCGAGGGTGACCTCTTCAGTCCCGGCGGGGTCATTCATGACATTCGTCCCGTGTGGATCTCGGGGAGAGGCTCTGATGTTATCACACCCGGGGATTCACTATATGGCTTTGCAACCTTCATGCATTTCGCTGTCTGTGCCGAAGAAGGGCTGGAGCCTGTCGACCTCCTGACCGGAGAATACACGATCGTTGCGAGGTACTCATTCTACGATCTAAGAGCAACCTCGAACCACGCAGCGTTCATTGATAGACAACCGCCTGCTGATCAGATCGTCGCTTGCCGGGGTTTCGTGTCGACACACACACCAGGGAGGACGGCGTTATTCCAAGCCGAAGATGACTGGCCTCCAAGTACCCAGGCCGCCTATCAGCGTGTTGTTACCGAGTGGCCTCAGAGTATCTATGCGAAGCACGCTCTGTATTACCTGGGATGGATTACCCAGCATCTCGCAGATTGCGAAAGAGCAGGCACGTATTATCAAGTCCTCTTGTCCGACTACCAGGAGTCCCCCTACTCCGAGATGGTGAAGATAAACCTGGCGGATTGCGAGGAGACCACACCCGAAAATCGACTGGAGCTGCTGCGGTCGCTCCCCGATGGCTGCCAGCGAAATGTGCGGCTGCGCCACCTGATCAAGTGTCTCGAGCGGAGGATAGAGAGGTCAAGGCCGGAACGATTAGTGCTCGATCCCCCCTTCACTTCGCCAAAGGTCTTGTGGAGTCCTGAACCGATGTACCCGGCCTCGGCCATAACAGCCGGGATCGAGGGCATCGTGACGATACTGGTGACAGTTGACGAGACAGGTAGAGTGATCAGAGCACGGGTTGTACGGTCAGATGCTCAGTCTCTCAATGACGCGGCAATCGACGCTGCGTATCGCTACCGATTTGCTCCGGCGATGGTCGGTTACAGGCATATGGATCCGAACTTATCAGAAACAGCCATTAACGTAGAATTCACACTGCCAGAGTGAAGCGACAACCGCGTTAGACCCTGCTCCCGTGAACTCCGCTCCTGGCCCGCATGGTGGGCTGTGTCCGGGCCTACTGCACCAATGGCCGTCTCTGCTCAAAACTGACGGCACAGGCCGCGATTCGGCGAAGAAACCCGTGCTGAGCTGGTTGCTAGCGATGCATCTGGTCTGTGAAACCGGTAGAGGTACGACTATCGGGCCATGCAGGTCGGTATCCTGTTCCCAGTATGGTGGTAGTGATACAAACGACCATACCTCGCCGTTCTCCAGGAGCACCTTCGGATTGGCGCCCCCACCGTTGAAAGCACCAACAATGCCGCTGGTTTCGGCTCTAACGATGTCGATGGACCTTCAGACCAGGACATTTCTCTGCTTGATAGCAGTGCCAATCCTATGCTAAATCCGACAGGGGAGCATTGGCGGCGAAGGCAGTGGGAGTGACCAAGGTGAGGTGATATGGCGAGACAGACTGATGCAACCGCCGGGGCCTCAGGGCCATGCCGAAAGCCGGATGATGCAAGTGCCTTAACAGGGAAGTTCAGGCGAGACTGTGTGGCCGCCTTCAATGAGATCAGATCCGGCTTGTCGAATAACCTTCGGACTAGCCCGAAGGTCGCGGGTGGCCCGGCAGGGCAGGGCAGGAGGCACGGCACCTCGCCGCTGCCGTCCTCGAGGGGCCTGTCCGATGATGATCTGGCCCTGGAAGCCACGGTCCGCATGCTCAGACTGCTCTTCCTCCTCTTTGCGGACGGTCGCGGATTGCGCCCGGTGGCCTCTCGATATTCCATCTTCGGCGAGGAGCCCACACGGACGCTGTCCGACCTCAGGACTCCGGGTGCGAATTTGAAGGAGGCATCACGCCTCCTAGGCGGGATGGCCTCCGGTCGGCGCTCCGGCCGCCCGGGGAATACCTGTACGGACATGGATGTTCGGGGATTGGGAGATGTTTATGAAGCGATTCTGAAGTACACCGCCCGCGCGGCCGGATCCGGTGAGCAAGGCCTGTCCACACGGCGGGTTTCCACCAGAAAGAGCACCGGCAGGTACTACACCCCTGAGAGCGTTGTGGACTATGTAGTGCGCAAAGCCCTGGGCCGGAGGCTGAGGGGGCTTTCGTCAAGCGAGATTCTCAGTATCAAAGTCCTCGATCCCGCCATGGGGTCGGGTCATTTCCTTCTCAGGGCCGCCGACTATTTAGCTGATGCCTATGGCCGGGCACTGACGAGAGAGGCCGCCCGCCGAAGCCGCGAGGACGGAAGGGCCATAGACCGCTGCAGAAACATGGTGATCAATAGGTGCGTCTATGGCGTAGACACCGATCCGGTCGCCGTGGAAGTGGCCAGATTGTCCCTCTGGCTCCTTGCCGGTGGGGGCCCGAAGACCATGCAGGCGTTGAAACGACATCTCCGGTGTGGGGATGCTTTGCTTGGGGCGGCCTTTGGCGATGATGTTTCCGGGCAGCGCACCGGCCCTACCAAGCGAGGTGGGGGATGGTCTGGCAGTAACGCACCCAGCCGACTGCGCCCTTTCCACTGGAGACTCGAGTTTCCCGGAGCGGCTCGGGGACGCAGGCGCAATGGTGATGCCGGGTTCGATGTGGTGCTTGGCAATCCGCCCTACGTGTCCTTCTCGGGAAGGCAAAAGGCCTGTGGAGTGGGCGGTGCTTCGGGATCCGGCGCAAGACAGCCCCGGTCGAAGGGCTGGCCCAGCGCACACGGTCTTTTCATTCTGAGGGCGACCGAGCTCATATGCGACCACGGTATTGTAGCCTTCATAACACCCGGGCAGGTGGGGCACTTGAGAGGTTACGGTCCGGTTCGCGCAGAGCTGCTCAGGGCATGCGATCTCCTCGAAGTCCGTTATTGGGGAGAGGATGTCTTCAGGGGAGTGACAACCCCGGCGCTTACCTTTGTCGCAAGGGGGCGTGGGGTCCGTCGCCACAGCACGTGTGTCCTGAAGAGGGAGGACGGCGGGACCGATCGGTTCAGCCCCGGCGGGGAGGACCCGTGGTTTGTCTCACCTGATCGGCACATGCTCGAACGCATGACCGGCCTCCACACAAGCATTGAGACCTTCTGCGACCCTGGCGTCCACACGGGCAATGCCGCCGCCAAGCTTCTGCTCTCAAGTCCTAAACCCCGCTGGGTTCCCTTAATCGAAGGCAAGCAGGTTCACCCTTTTCAGTGCGATCCCCCCGCGCGGTGGCTCAACCTGCGGTACAAGCCCTCCGGGGATGAGTACTTCAGGATCTCGGATGCCGGGGTCTACAGGGACGCGGACATACTCATCAGGCAAACGGCCTCAAGGCCGGTCGCGGCCCGGCATTCCCACCGCTGCCACTTCCGGAACAGCGTGCTGGCCCTCAAGGCGCCCGAGGGATTCTCAGTGGAGTACCTTCTCGGAGTCCTCAACTCCGCCGCCGCCGACATCCTCTACCGGGCAGTTGCGCCTGAATCCGGTCAACGTGCCTTCCCCCAGATCAAAGTCCATGCGCTCAGGCGGCTTCCCTTCCCTGATCCTCGCCTCGGTCGAAACAGACCGGCGGTCGCCCGGATCGAGAGCGTCGTCAAGTCGATCGAAGCCCGCACACGGGAGGGGAAGTCGACAAGCAGTCTGATGCGCACGCTCAATGCTCTGGTCCTGAACCTCTATGGCCTGTCAGGTGTGGGGGAGTAGGGCCAAATAGCTATCCTCCAAGCACACTTCTGCCGATAGAAAATAGGAGCCGTACCGGTATATCCGGAGCGGTTTATCGCCGGGCCGGAATTGCAAAGCCGGCATCGGGATGTCATGACCATATGCGGACTGATTGCAGACGTGCAAGGAAGAACAGCGCAGTAAAGGGCTCAACGCCAGGTGTTTTGAGCGCAGCAGAAGGGGTCTACTCATGGCTGTACTCCGGTTTCCTCTGAAGGTGAAGTTCGGTCTGTTGCTGGTCGGATTCATCGTTGCCATGAGCATAGTCATAGCTATGAGCTACAATACATCGAGCCAGATAGCGGCGAGCTTGAGGGAAGTCGAGTTCTCTGCAATTCAGCAGCACACCGAGGCTTTCCGACTCATGGACAGCTTCAAAGAGGTTTCACGCCTCTTCGACGAGGCCGTGGCCTCCGGTGACCCGGCTGTTCTGGCCGAGATTCAGCGACCCAAGGACCTGTTTCTGATACATGCCGAGAGACTGGTGCAGACTATGCCCAAGTCGGCCCCGGAGGATCTTAGAAGCATATCGGTCGATTTCATCGAGTACTACGCGGCAGCCCTGGATCACACCACGATCCTGCTCGGCCAGAAGTCAGGGGATGGCTCCGCGGGTCATCTGTCCGATGAAGAGCCGGGTCAGTATGCTGCGGAAATCGCGGCCATGGAAAGGGGCCTGCTGAGGAAGCTCAACCAGGTCGCCGTTCTGCGGGCCAAGCAAGTTGCGTTGTCGCTTTCAGAGACCGCGCATGACGCCCAGGAGCAATGGCTCAAGGCCTTCATATCCGGTGTTATGGGCTTGGTGTTGCTGGTGTTCTTCCTGATTGTGCTGATCCGGCGGATAGTCTCTCCGATAAAGTCGCTCTCCGAAGCGGCGGCAAGGGTAGCGGAAGGCGACTTCGAGCATAGAATCGAAGCCCCCACCTCGTCCCGAGATGAGGTCGGGGAGCTTGTCATTTCCTTCAATAACATGACCGACGGGCTCATCAGAACTACGGTTTCCAAACGATATGTCGACAACATAATAAGCTCGATGACCGATAGCCTTGTGATCATGGACGGGGACGGGAATATCAAGAAAGTCAATGAGGCGACCCTCAGGCTGCTGGGATATGAAAAGGGGGAACTGGACGGTAGCCCCTTCGGGCTGATAATGCTGGAGGACCGCCGGGGTTCGGTAACGGCCGAAGGACTGATCAAGGCGGATTCCGTAACCAATATGGAACGAACCTACCTGGCCAAGGACGGTGAGAAGATCCCGATGTTGTTCTCAGGCTCGGTGATGCGAACCGACGAGGGTGAGTTCGAAGGTCTTGTATGTGTGGCTCAGGACATCACCGAGCGCAAGCGGGCGGAAGAAGAGCTCCAAAGAGCCAAAGAGGCTGCTGAGAAAGCGAATACGAAGCTGAGAGAAACCAACCGCAATCTGGAAGAGGCGACGATCTATGCCAAGGAAATGGCCGCACAGGCCGAATCGGCCAATGCAGCCAAGAGCGAGTTCCTGGCCATGATGAGTCATGAGATACGCACTCCGCTCAACGGCATTCTGGGTTTCTCGCAGCTTCTGCTCGAAGACAAGATTCTCAACGCCGAACAGCGGGATTTCGTCAATACGATCTATAGCAGCGGGACGGCGCTCCTTGGTGTGATCAACGACATTCTCGACTTCTCCAAGATAGAAGCAGGAAAGATGGAACTCGAGTGCATCGACTTCGACCTGATGAGCGTGGTTGAGGGCATAGGCGACGTTCTCGGCCATAGGGCCGCCGAGAAGGGATTGGAGCTCACCTGCTACGTCGATCCGCACGCACCGACCAGGCTGCGGGGCGACCCGGGTCGGTTGCGCCAGATGCTCCTGAATCTCGCGGGGAATGCGGTGAAATTCACGGAGCGCGGAGAAGTGACCGTCGAAGCCAAGTTGGTCGATGAGACGGCTGAGCGGGCCACAATCCGCTTTGAAGTCAAGGATACGGGCATAGGTATACCGGAGGACCGAAAGGCCTTGATCTTTGACAGGTTCACTCAGGTCGACGGGTCGACGACCCGCAAGTACGGTGGGACCGGTCTTGGGTTGGCCATAGTAAAGAGGTTCGTGGAGATGATGGGCGGTACCATAGGCTTGGAAAGCGAAGAGGGCAAAGGCAGCATGTTCTTTTTCACTACTGAATGCAAAGTGCAGAAGACGCCGGCTCTCGAGATACCCGTACCAGGAGCCGTCAATGTTGAAGGCCTGCCGATTCTCATCGTGGATGACAATCCGACGAGCGGGCGCCTGCTCTCGGAGATGGCGACCGGTTGGGGCATGCGGCCTTCGTTGGCGAGTGGTGGGGATTCGGCGCTCGAGATAATGCAACAGGCACAGCATGACGGCAAGGAGTTCGAATTAGCAATCATAGACGCCCGTATGCCTGAAATGGACGGTTTCGCATTGGTGGAGGCAATGAAGCGCCGTGACGATCTCTACAAGCCGACTGTGATAATGCTCACTTCAGCCGGTAGGGTGGGTGACGGAGCCAGGTGCAGAGAGCTGGGTATCTCGGGGTACTTGATGAAGCCTGCCAAGAAATCGGATCTCTGGGATGCCATCATGATCGCTCTGGGTAGTCCGCCGGACGAAGGGAAAGAGCGGGAGCTCATAACCCAGCACTCGCTCAGAGAAAACAGGCGCAGCCTGAAGGTTCTTGTAGCGGAGGACAGCCAAGTCAACTTGAAACTGATAGTGCGGCTGCTGGAGAAACGAGGCCACACGGTAGAAAGCGCCGGTAATGGAAGGGAGGTCCTGAGATCTCTGGAGCGGCGACCTTCCGATCTCATTCTCATGGACGTGCAGATGCCGGAGATGGACGGTCTGGAGGCGACCGCCGCGATACGTGAGCGCGAGATCGCCACAGGGGACCATATCCCCATCATCGCCATGACCGCGCATGCCATGAAGGGGGATCGTGAGCGATGTCTGAATGCCGGCATGGACGGGTACGTATCCAAACCGGTGCGCGCAGGAGATCTGTTCGAAACCATCGAACGGGTGGTGCCTGCCACTGCAAGAAAGAGGACTGGCATGCCGGTGGAAACCGACGGTTCTGAGGTGATCGACTGGACTGGAGCTTTCAAACACTTCGAGGGTGATGTCGAACTCCTTAAGGAGATCGCCGGGATGTTCCTCGAAGAGACTCCTCTTGTCATGGACAAGATCAAGGACGCACTGAGACGAGGCGATAGCAATGCCCTTGAACGGGCCGCACATACCGTCAAGGGATCCGTAGGCAACTTCGCCGCAAAGCCGGCTTTCCAGGCGGCGCAGCGGGTCGAGCAGATAGGGCGTGACGGCGACATGGGCGAGGCTGAGGAGGCATACAGAGCTCTGGAGGCGGAACTCGAGAGACTGAAACCCGCCCTTGCCGCACTCGGGAGGGACAAGAAATGAGGATACTGATTGCGGAGGACGATCGCATATCCAAGAGGCTGTTGGAGCGGAAACTCGCGTCCTGGGGATATGAGGTGGTTAGCTGCGCCAACGGAGCCGAAGCCTGGCAGGCGTTGCATCGAGATGATGCTCCCAGCCTGGCGATTCTAAACTGGATGATGCCGGGCATGGACGGGGTCGAGGTCTGCAGGGAGATCCGTAAACAGAAGCACCCCGGGTACACCTACATCATTCTGTTGACGGCGAGGGACCGAAAGAGAGACATAGTGGAGGGCATCGAGGCAGGAGCAGATGACTATGTGACCAAGCCATTCAACCCTCACGAGCTCAAGGTGCGCATTCGTGCCGGCCGGCGGATTCTCGAGATGCAGGCCGAGCTGATGCAGAGGGAGAAACTCAGAGGGGTCCTCGAGATGGCGGGTGCCACATGTCACGAATTCAATCAGCCCATGCAGGTGATCTCGGGATACTGCGAGCTTCTGTTGAAACAGGTTCCGAAGGACAACCAGGCGTATGGTCAGGTTGCGAAGATCCTAGAGGCAGTGGACAGCATGATAAGAGTCACTCGCAAACTCCAGTCGATAACCAGGTACGAGACCCGGGAGTATATCAAGGGATCGATGATAATAGACATAGATAAGGCCTCCCGCGTGGTCCCGGCTGAAATCACCGCAGAGTAAGAAGAGGGAAGATGAGGAAAGCACCTGGTCTTACGGACTCCACCCCGGACTCCTGCCGGAAGAACTTCCTAATGTGGCTCCTGTCCGCGGGCCCGATATCGAAACACAAGATAGAGCAGGAAGGCAATGCCGGCTGCGGAGACAATCGAGGAGACCAGCAGGAGCGTCTTATAGGGACTATCCTGCACGGTTATGATAGCAGGCACCGAAAGATCCGGCGTCTTGCTCCTGAAAACACGCTCCAGCCTTGCCACCGACCATAAGTACGAGTGATCCACGAACCCCAACGTTATCAAGGCGACCCCGGCTATAGCGGCAATCTTTAACTTGAGTGACAGTCTCCCCCTCCTCAGGACGTCGCTGAATCTTATGGAGGCAAGAACCACCAGCATGATAAACGGCAAGACTATGAACCGGGTCGCCACCCTCTCGGACCTGAGCAGCGGTAATGGGATTCTCGTGATGAAGGCGTGGAAGTAACTCAACGAGAGCGTCCCCATTATGAGAACGGGCAAATCAAAGTCCGGATACCTACGCTTCTGGAGGTCCTGTGCCTTGCTGAACCGCAAGACCACGCCGAACCATAGTATGAAGGCCAATCCGATGATCCCCACATACATGTCGTATTCCCACCAGCCGACCGTACCCCAGGGGATCAGCCTTTCGGGTGTCTGCTGCCTGATTGTAATTAGGGAGTCAATCAGGTCTCGCAGCGTCGGGTAGGACCAGATGAACTTCTCCTTTCTTCCCGCCAATGCGAAGCCTGCAGGTATCAACCTGAAGGCTGAGAGGACGGCGCTGAACAAGATTGACAAGACTGCGGGTTTGAGGTGCTTCCGGTTGAGGATCAAGAGCAACACCAGGAAAGTGATGGTCCAGACATATATGTGGAGTCCGCCCTGAAGCATGATGAAGAAGAGGACGAACGCCAGTTTTATGGGTGCGGTACGTGTAGCCTTGCCGTCCGCCAATTCCAGCACGAAGAGGCAGAAGAATGGGAGCAGGAAATAGGCCCCCCACATTGAGTGGCCCACACCGAAGTGAGATGTCAGGTGACCGTTGAAATTGAAAAGCAGGAAGAGCAAGGTGAAAGGGAGAACCGACAGCCGGTATCGCCTCATGATCAGCAGGCATCCGATGAAGCCCACCGAATAGAGAATCAACGTGTTGACAAGCACGAACTTCCCCACACTCATGAACGACAGCAGCAATATCTGGGGTGACAGATTCGTCTCAGGCAGGGCCAGGAACTTGTTAGTGCCGTGGAAGGCGACCGCCACATGATAGGGTGTCTCTCCGGTCTGGATCGCCTTCTTCAGGATGGAGTAGTAGGTGTGCTCCTTCTGCCAGTCGTATGCACTGAAAGACATATTGCCGTTGTGGAAGAACAGCAGCCAGTGGAGGAGGCCCGCGGCGAACAGCACAACCAGAAGTATGATTACAGGGGGCCCAATCCGGTTGGGGGCCCGGCGGGAGCCGGTTGTGCCTCCGGCCTGTTCACCTGTGTGTTTGGAAGACCCCATGGTTCAGTACCTCAGGAGATGAATCATAGAATAACCGGCCGAAAACTCAAGTCCTTTCGTGCCGCCCTGCCGAGCGGGCTCCGGTCTTGGCGATGTACCACACGCGCGGGCTCTCAGTGGTTGGCTCACTTCTGTCTCTGAAACTGCCCCATGAAGCCAATATCTGGAAGCCCGAATTCCCGAGAAACTCATGGATGTCCTTCTGCGGGTATGCGCGCTCGTGGTGTTCTTCATCCATTCTTGACCAGGTATCATCCTCGTTTCTTGTGAAACCCGTGATATGCATGTGTGCCAAGCCCGTCTCGAAGTCGAAATCCTGGCGGTGCACTTCGAATATCCAGTCGCCGTCCTTTCGCACATAGCATGGATTCTCTCTCCAGTTCACTGCCAAACCGTGTATGGTATTCATGTCGAATATGAAAAGCCCCCCCACCCTGAGAGCCTGAGCCACACCCTGGAACACCATCATCAGTTCGTCGGGATCGAGGATGTAGTTGAGGCTGTCGAACCAGCATGTCACCAGATCGAAACCGCGGGCAAAAGGAAGTGCGCGCATGTCCGCCCGCACGAAGTCCACATCGGCGCCTGCGCCTCGAGCGTTCTCGCGCGCGAATCCGAGCATGTGTTCCGAGACATCGAGGCCCGTGACATTGTAACCCATTTCGGTCGCGAGCAGGGCAAACGTGCCCTCACCGCAAGCGAGGTCCAGAACGGCGGTTGGGCTGACGCCTAATGCTTTCAGAGCAGCCGGTAGGCACTCACCCATCTTGCGGCTGAACTCGGAATAGTCTCCGGCGGCGTAGATCCTCGCGAATCTTCCGTATATGGACATGTGACTTCCCCCATGCGTCGAGCTCCCGGCCCCGGAGATACGATCCAACGCAACAGCAAGACCGAGGCCCTCTCAGTCATGCTCGCATGGCCCTGACACCGGTGTCACGATCCAGACCGGCAGGCACGCTGCTGTGGTCGGCGTAGATGGGTGTCAGCCGATATCTCGTTTGAGATCGGAGAGTCTCAGGTAGTGCTTCCGTTCCTCGTCGATTATCCTGTCGACCTCCTCGCGCTGGGGCACAGGCACGAAGTTCTTCATCTCCAGGTAGTAGAGAATGGACTCGATTTCCCTCTGGATTGCAAACTCTAAGGCATCCTCCACATTCTTTATGCCGCTGAATTGCGCCTCCATCTTTTCCTTGGGAAAGACCAGGTTGTCGGCATATGCCCTGACGTAGTTGCAGTACTCTCCCGGATAGGACTCGGGTGGCTTGTAGTCCTTACCTACTTTGGCCGCCATGGCTTGAAAGATCTGCCTGTGCTTCGCCTCTTCTTCCGCGGCGAAACTGAACACGTCTTTCATCTTGGGGGCGTCGGTCAGACTGACCGCGTGTCTGTAAAATCTTTCCCCGTGCATCTCGATCTGCAGCGCCACCTCAAAAACGTCGCCCACTTCGAATGTCTCCACTTGCGCCTCCTTCATTTTGTCAGGCCGGCTTGTCTGTGTTTCTCCAGAATCCGGTCAGCCAGATTGTCGAGTGCTGAGAGATCCGAGGCTTTAGGATAGCCTTTTGCAACAACAGGGTCGAACATTTCAATCTTGAGATTGGTCAGAATGCCCTTGAGCTGGTCGACCATCCGGGTGCCCCATCCATAGGACCCGATGATTCCGGCGAATCTGGTCTTGGGTCTCAACGCATTGACCAGGGCTGCCGCATAGATGGCTTTCGGGTGCGCTCCCACCAGTACGGTGGGAGTGCCCAAGACGATGGTTGCGGCATCCACGATCTCCATCGCGAGTTTGCCCGAATCGGCCTTAACGAGATCGAACGGCTTCACCGATATGTCCCTCCGTACCAGCTGTTCCAGGAGGTAATCCACCATCCTCTCGGTGCTGCCGTGCATGGAGACGAAGGGGAGGACCACCACGTTCTTGACCTCATCGGAGGACCATTCGGCATAGGCATCCATGATGGATTTGGGATTAAGGTGTATAGGGCCGTGGCTTGGAGCGATGATGCTGATGTCGAAGTCCTTCAGGCGCTGCAGGTGCTTCCGGACATTGGTCCTGAACGGCATCATGATCTCAGCGTAGTACCTTTTGGCGCCCTCGTAGAAGTCCGCGACATTCTCCACGAATAGATCTGACGTAGCCAGGTGCGAGCCGAGAAAATCGCATGGGAACAAGATTCTGTCCTCGACCAGATAGGTGAACATCGTCTCCGGCCAGTGGACCCATGGGGCGATTATGAACTGGAGCGTCTTGTCGCCCAAAGACAGGGTCTCCCCGTCGTCTATCAGGATGAACTTGGCCTCGGGAATGAGCAGATGGTCTTGCAGGAACTCTTTGCACTTGGCGTTGGTGACCACCTTCGCTTCCGGATGGAGCTCGAGCATCCTCGGGATCCACCCGGAGTGATCCTGCTCGGTGTGGTTGGAGATTATGTAATCGATCCGATCCGCATTCACCGCCTTTAGATTGGCCAGGAGTTGCTGCTCCTTGGTCGGGTCGACAGTATCGATGAGCGCGTTCTTCTCACTGCCCATTATGAAGTACGAATTATAGCTGGTACCATCCGGGAGCGGTATCAACGAATCAAAGAGCCGCCGGCCCCAGTCTATTGCCCCTACAAAGAAGACGTTGTCTGTAATCTTGCGTGCTGCCACGGATCTGCTCCTTCCGCCAAACCTCGACCCGGTCGAGCAAGGCGGGACACAATACCTTTTCCCGGCGGGAAGGCGGTCTCAGGTCCCCTTCTTTCCCGCTGCCTTGCATCCAGGCGTTGTTGAACAGCCCGGAATCGTCGGCTCTTGCTACGGCCGATCAGCTCATCGGCTCAAACTGGTCCTTGCCTACGCCACATACAGGGCAAACCCAATCGGATGGCAGGGCTCCGAAGGCGGTCCCGGGGGAGATGCCGTTGTCGGGATCGCCCTTCTCCGGGTCGTAGATGTAGCCGCAAACCGTGCACTTGTACTTCTTGCCGTTACCCATATTCTCCTCCTCCGGCTTGGTTTGTTCGGGGGATGTCTCCTCCTTTACATATGTTGCTGCTTTCTCGGGTGTCTTACCCTTCCGGATGTTGTGATAAAAGGCATAGGTCATAGGTTCCCCGTCGGAGACCACCTCGCAATCCACGATCTTGCCGACGAAAAGGGTATGTGTCCCGATATCGACGGCTTGCTCGACTTCGGCTTCGAGATAAGCCAGCGTATGGTTGAGCAGAATCCGGGCACCTGTCGTGCCCACCTTGAAATCAGCATCCTTGAACTTGTCGATGTCCCTGCCGGATTTGAACCCCCAAGTGCCTATGAACGGCATCGGGGCGCCGGTGGAGAGAATCGACGCAGTGAAGACCCTGCTCTTCGAAATATACTCATGTGTGAGATTGCCCTTGTTTACGCTCACGGCTATCTTGGGTGGTTCTGCCGTAACCTGGAAGACGGTGTTCACTATTTGGCCGTTGTGCTTGCCGTCATCCTTCGAGGTGATTACATATAGCCCGTAACTGAACAAATAGAGAGCTTTAAGATCCATACCGGTTTTCCTTTGCGTTGCCGATGCCGACCTGTAGCAGGCTCGGCACTGCGTCCGCGTAGTGCCCTCTGCCGGCTAATCATGACCTTATGATGCATCGTCCTCCAAAAAGCTTCCGTTCCACCACTGGCCCGGGATGGGTTGTGGGAGACTCTGTCACTGGGAACTCTATACCAGCAAGCGCGACATAGTCAAGGCCATCCGGTGGGAACGAAGAGGGGCGGCATGCGCCGCCCCTCTCATATGACAGCAAGCCCGGACTCCTATGAGTCGAGGGGGCTCTTTATGTCTATGTTATCGTCGGAAACGAGTTTCTTGTAGATGGAAGTGGTCTCGGTCCGAGCGTGGCCCAGGAGTTTTCGGACATGCTTGATATCGACACCCTTCTCGAGTAGATGCACAGCGAAGGAGTGTCTCAGAGAATTGCAGCTGGCTCTCTTCCGGATTTCAGCTTTCTTCAGTGCCTGCTTGAAGGCCTTCTGGACGGCCCGTGGCGTCATATGGCCGCCGTCTATTCCCGGGAAGATATAATCCGTATCATCCCTATCGACAACGAAGGCGTGTAGCATCGGTGCGACCCTTTCAGACATGATGGTCTTCCTGGCGGCCTTGGACTTGCGGCCGCG
>CAZRAU010000061.1:0-19333 GCA_964598025.1 uncultured bacterium | reverse complement strand
CGGAGCGTGTTGTTTCTCCCTGCCGCCGAACTCAAGCGGTGGGCCGACCTGCAGGTCGGGAGCAACGTGCATCTTTGCGGGTCCGATCCCGGCCGGGATTGGGGGAAATGACGCGGGGTTGGGTGGAGGCACCCGGTTTTCGGCCGGGGATCGAGCGAGCCCACCCGTCATACAAGCATGGCCGGTTCCTAACCCCCACCAATCCAAAGGACTACGCGGGGGCCTGTTTGGCCGCCATACCTATGCGCTATGGCACGGAATGTGCATTTCACTACAATGCAGTAGAACTGAATAAGCAAAGCCCCGCCAGAGTTGGGTCTGCAACTAGCCCTCGCCGACCTTCCAGGGAAACGGTGGATATGCGTCTTGTGCTCGTCCTGCTTGTGATCGGATTGCTGCTGCCCGGGTGCTCTCAACGGGCGATCAGCGTGAAGAGCCTGCTTGGGATGGAGAAGATCGAGGTTGCCTATCTTCTCGAGGATGGCGTATGGGTGAGCGCGGATAGCATAGGCTGGTCCGACAGATCCTGGTATCGAGAGCTTAAGTTTGATACTGACAGGGACGGCGAGTGGAACTACCTCTACTGCGAGGTCTATGACGACCTCGGAGGTTGGACCTGGATTCCCTCCAGCGTGAGAATCAACCCGGATGAGGAGCCCGTGCTGGCCAAGCAGAGGAAGTACCTGGTTGCCGACAGGGAAGAGCCTCCGGGCAGGCCGGGTCTTGATGATTTCGGCTACCGGCGCCGCGAATAGCAGTCCGACCCCCAGGCCGGTGAAAGACGCCCATCTGCATCGTTACGCTTGCCGCTCATCACTGCGGCGTACCTGTGACGTCGGCTCTCTGTGGCCGACGTAGGGCCGTCTAAGCCACGGGCCTCATCTTGGCACCCTGCCCCGCCTCCTCTCCATAGGCTTGCTTTGACTCCCCTTCACCGACTTGCATCCTCCACGCAGTACGGATCACGACAGTGGGAAACCCGGCCTTGTCACGTCCGAGGCTGGATGGTAGAGCGCTTCCATCTTCACCGACGGCGAGGAAGGAGGAACAACCCATGGGCGGATTGACTGCATCCTGTCTTGTCGTCTTTGCTGTGGTTGCAGTGGCTTCGTGCGTCGCATCGGAGGGCCTCGACGGCAGCGGGCATCGAAAGGCGCCATGGAGCACGATGATGTCCGGCATTCAGGGACCGACATCGTGATCGTCCGCATAGGTTTCTCTTTTCTCGTAATGTAGAGGGAAGAAACCCAAGGTCCGATTCAGCACCCGTCGCCGTGTGCCGGATCGAGGAGGAAAGAGGGCGCACGTGGTCCTTCCTCTATAAGATGCGTCTTAGGGTAAGGGTTATCTCGAATCGGTCGGAGCCCCGCCGCACCCCGAGGTGCAGCCGTGCGCCCTCTTCATTGAAAAGCGTATGTATAGTCTCGTTGTCCAGTTCTCTCACATTGTGGCTGTCCAGGGTAACGATGACATCATTTGCCCGCATGTCTTCGTTCGCGCCGGGGGTGCCTTCCACGACGTCCTTCACTTGTAGAAACCCATCCCGGTTCATTCCCATAAGAAGGCCGGCCATGTTCCATTCGAAGCGCTGGCCGTAAGTCTCGTTTGGATCGAGGTAGAGGGTCTTGTTCGGGTAGTCGAAGACAACCGTGAAACGCTTGAAGAGCCCCGTGCCTATGAACCCGTTCTGCCCAAGCATGTTCGCGTGTCCCATGCTGACCTGGGTAGGAAATGCGGCCACCACCTCGTCAAAGTCATAAGGACCAAGCTCGAGCCGGGCCACTCGGCCGATCTTGCCGTGGACATCACCCGAAAGGCCTTCGCTCAGAACACCGGTCCTTGTCTGCACCGCATCAGGCGGGACTGCGAGTTGCTTATGCGAGTAAGGGAAGATAAGCAAAGGAGCATTGACGCCCGTGTCCGCGATGAGGCTCACCGGCACGATCTCAGTGTCATTGACTGCAACCCCGGCCTCGACCACCGGGATGCCCATCGCGAAGGTCAGATCGAACTTCTGGCCCGGATCCCGGGGCAGGTCGTCGACATCCCTATAGAGCCGTATCATCGATCGAGCGAAGTCTATTTCCACGGGGTGATCGAACAGGGTGGCTCCCAGCACGGCGCCGGCAGGCCAGTCATCGGCGAAATCGCTTTCCCTGAGAACGAATATGCGCTGTCCCGGAAAACCGAATCCGGCGAAAGAGAGCGTCACACCGCTTATCACATCGGCCGTCACAGTCGAGGCGTCCCCGCCGCCTCCCAGGTCGACAGTGCTCGAGAACTTAAGGCCCAGCTCCTTCGCAATCCCATGATCCAGGAGCATCAGACCCTTCATAGGCATGCCGGTATCGAGGAGCACTTCGATCTCCGGCAAGTTGTTTATGGCAACCGGGAGGAGGATATGGTCATCGACCAGGGTAAAGGGGATCTCGACCAGCGGAGTCCCGGCCGAACGTACCTGTACGGCAGCTCCCACTGCCTGCATGCAGCACGAGGCGACCGGGGGTGTGGCCAGCAGGCCTGTGATAAGGACTGCGAGCGTGAACGCGGAACTGCGGCTTCGGTGGTTTTTCATGGTCGCGACCTTCTCTTCACGGTGCCTGTACCGTGCTTCTATGCGGTTAGTGCAAGAACCATACCGGAGAGTGGATGTATGGATGTCCTTGGACGGAACGAAATGCCTTGATATATAAGGGATTAGTCAGTGCACACTATGGTCTTGGAGCGGAGCAGCCGGACTGATGCTTTGGAGTCTCACTTGCGTTGTAATCCGACACAGGGCGGCCGGCCCCCCAAACAGGAAGTCAGGTAGAGGAAATAAGGTGACAGCTTACTCAGTCCTGTCCGCGGACAGGACTGAGTAAGCTGTCACCTTATCTAGAATCTTAATCAGCCTATGGTGTCGGCGGTTGCGGTGGCGTGCCGCCGGCACGTCCCTTGAGGACCGGCCACTCGGCGAAGGCCAGGTAGTACATCATGATAAGATTGACAATCGGCACGATCATCAGAATAGACAGTGCGCTGTTGAAGCCTGCCTTGGTGAAGATCTTCCAGAAAGGCACCACGATAATGAGTCCGATAATAATGAAGCCAAGAAAACCGCCAGGTGCAAACATAACAGCCCTCCTTAGTTTGCCGGCTCTTGAGGCCGGATCCCTGAAGTGAACCTTCGGCTGCATTTTAGACCTGCCCCGTTCAGGCGTCAACAAGTATAAACATGTGGAAGGTTGTTTGTAGCGTTGCTACTCCCGTGGCGATGAGCATGACGCAGCAGACGATGGCTTTTCACCCGACGGGTCAGATGCCCACGAAGCGTGCCGTACTCCCCCGCCTCGTCGGACTCACCTCAAGCCGCACATCGATACGCTCTTTGAGCTCCGGGACGTGCGAGATGATTCCCACCAGGCGGTTCCCTCGCTGAAGGTCCATCAGGGCCCGAACGGCCAGGTCGAGAGACTCAGGATCCAGGCTTCCAAAGCCCTCGTCCACGAATACCGTCTCCATGCGGATGCCGCCCGCATAGGCCTGGACAGCATCCGCAAGCCCCAGGGCAAGCGACAGGGCCGCAAGAAATGTCTCTCCTCCGGAAAGCGTCGAGACCGGTCGGGCCGTCCCGGTATAGGAGTCGTAGACCTCCAGATCCAGGCCTCCTGCCGAGCGCCGGTCAGTCCGCTCACCGGCCCTCTGGAGATCGAACCGGCCGCGGCTCATGACCTTGAGGCGTTCGGTGGCGGCGCTCAGCACATCGTCCAGGAGTGCGGCAAGCACGAAGCGCTGAAAGGTAATGCCCTGGGTGTTCTTGCCGTTTGCGACATCGGCGATCTTGCCTGCCACGCAGTACTGCTTCTCCAGGTTTTTCAGATTCCGCTCCGTGCGTTCGACTTCCTTGCGAAGGCCGGCTGCGTCGCTGTGCTCTTTTCGGATCTCCGCCGCCCGGGCTATGCTCTCGTCGCACTCCGACTTGGCCTCCTCGGCCTTGCGCTCGAGCGCGGCGATGTCGGGGCGTTGCCTGCCCCTGGTTGCCTGCCTGGCCCGTGTAAGCCTGAGCTTGGCCGCCTTAAGCCCGGCCTCATGGTCGTCGATCTCCTCGGCCAGGTGCTCGGCCTCTTCATCTTCGAGCTTGGCATTCTCGTAGTGTTCAGGGTCTGAGAAACCGGCGGCCTTGATCCGTTTGGCAAATCTGGCCTCTGCCTTGCCGGATTCCCGCTCCGCGGCCCTCAAGGCCTTCATGGCTGCCCTTGCGTCCGCCCCGGCTTCGGCATATGCCTGCCGGGTAGCCGAATCCCGCTCCCGTGCTGCCTCGAGCGCATCGAGCAGGCTTTTGTAATCGCTTCTGGCCTGCACCAGGGCGCTTTCAAGTTCGGTGCGGGTCCGGATCTTCCTGGGGAGCTTACCCTCCCGTTCGCGTACGACGGCACGGGCACCTTCGAACTCCTTCTCAGCCCGCTTGAGTGCGGCCTCTCTCTCTGTGAGTTCTTTCCGGGCTCCGGTCTCCTGCTTTCGCATCCGCTCCAGGTCCGCGCTTGCCTCCTCCGCGGTCCGGCCTGAGGCCTCCGCTCCCTCAAGGTCCCGCTCGAGTCTTCTGACTGCGGCCACAGCCGAACTCAAGGGCCGTCCGGCAGCCTCGCCCAGGCCTCCCGCCAGGGAGTGGACCTCCGCCTCCAGACGTGAAACCTCACGTTGTCTCTCCGCATGAGCATCCCGCGCCTGGTCGCGTTGCTTCTCGGCGGCTTCCACCCGCGCTCTCTGTTGGTTCAGGCGGTCCTGGTCCGGAACATCGGGTGGCAAGTGGGCAGGGTGGGGGTGTTCGATCGAGCCGCACACCGGGCAAGGCGTGTCGGTCCGAAGGGTCCCAGCCAGGATCCCAGCCTGGCCTTCCCGCCAGGCCTTCTCGAGGCGCTCGCGTACCTTACGCGCTCTTTCGAGGCACATGCCGGTCTGTTTCATCTCACTTTCCAAACCCCTGAGGGCTTTGCGCGCGTCTCTGAGGCCGCGCCTCGCGGTCTCGAGCTTCTGCCTCTGCTTGAGTTGCTTTCCGGAGTGCTCCAGCCGGAGCCTGAGTGCGGGGACGGCACCTGCCTTTTCCCGGCCCTTCGTGAGGGTCCGATCCAACGCCTTCATGCCGTCCGCGGTTTTTGCGATGGCCCTTCCGCGGGTCTCGACGTCGCCGGTGACGGCCCCGAGATGCTTGCGGGCATGCTCCAACCGGCCTCTTGCGTCTTCGAGTTCGGCCATCTGACCCACAAACCCCTCCAGCCTGATCACCTGCTTGCTTGCTCTTTGCCGTTTGCCTTCGCATCGCTTCTCGCGGGCAAGCACTCGGGCAGATTCATCCCTGCGCTTTTTGGTCTGCTCCAGGGTTTGACGGGCCCCATTGAGACCGTGCTTGCACTCCCGCGCCTCCCGCTGCCGGTCTTCCATGGCCTCTTCCACGGCCACGATGCCCGCGGCCTTACGGGCAAGCTTCAAGCGCTGCTTCTTTTCCCTCATCTCCCGGCCCGCCTCGGCGAAAAGGCCGAGCTCCTGCTCGGCGGTCTCGCGCTCTCTGACCCTGTCAGCGAGGGCTCGTCCGGCCTGAAGCCGCTGCTGAGTGTTCTTCTCCCTTGCACGCAGGTGCTCCAGGCTTGCCTCCGCCCGGGCAAGCTTGGTTTCGAGGTCCCGGAGCCGCCGGTCGAGCTCCGGGCCGTCATCCACCTCAGCCTGTTCGAGCAGGATGGCACGGCGCTGGTTGAGGCTCTGCATCTCGTCCGCGAGCTCTTTTGCCGCGGCCTTGAGCGCCTCTTCGATGCGGCGGTAGATTTCGGTTTGGAAAAGCATCTCGAGAATTGCTTCGCGCTCCTTCGATCCCGCCAGCAGGAGTTCCTGGAACCGGCCCTGAGGCAGCATTATCACCTGCCTGAACTGCTCGCTCTTGAAGCCGAGGAGGTCTTCTATGACGGTGGTGACCCTGCTCCACTGGGTCTCAATCACGCCCGCCTCCCTGAGGCTGGAGTCCGCCACCTGTTTGAGTTTCCACAGGGTGGCCTCCGGCCTCTGCGTGGTCATGCCGTCGCCGCGTTTTCGCGGGCGCCCTTGTTCGGGCATACGGCATACCCTGTAGCATGCCCCTCCCAACGCGAAATCAAAGACGATCTCCGTGGGTGTCGCCGAATCGGCATGGTCGCTTCGCATCTCCTTGCCGTTCCTGGTCCCGCCCGAGGTGTCACCGTAGAGCGCGTAACACATGGCATCCAGGATGGTGGTCTTCCCCCCGCCTGTGGGGCCGTGTATCAGGAAGAAGGACTTGTCCCCCAAACTGCGGAAGTCGACCTCCTCGCGCCCGGCATAGGGGCCGAAGGCCTGCATGATGAGTTTAAGGGGCCTCAAATGCCGCCCTCCCTTTCCACTTGTCTCAGCCGGTCCGCTACTTCTATGAAGGTCTTCC
Source organism: uncultured bacterium (assembly GCA_964598025.1). Taxonomy (GTDB): domain Bacteria; phylum Arandabacterota; class Arandabacteria; order Arandabacterales; family Arandabacteraceae; genus JALGWN01. The sequence continues at coordinate 12,909 of CAZRAU010000061.1, read as the reverse complement.
GTTGCTCGGCTGAGAGGGCCTCGCCGGTGACCTCGCGATAGAAGGCGGCGAAGAGTCCGGTTTCGGTCATCTTCCGGTGGTCGATGGTGGGGCCGCGGCCTGCTTCCTCACCGGCAAGCGTGCGTGGTGGGAGGTGGAGCACATTGGGGTAGACTTCACGCAGCTTACCCATCGGGTCATAGAGAGCTCCCGTATCAAGCAAAGCCACGGACAGGAAGTCCTCACGGCCGGGACCCTGCTCGGGATGTTCGACAAGATCATTCAGATAGCCGCTGATCGTTCTGACATCGTGTCTAGGCGTGAGGCTTATCGTTTCAAGCGAACACCGGCCCCTGTCGTCCAGATCTATGAGTTTCACGCATTTCGACTGGCCGGCTTCGGAGAAGGAATACTTGAGCAACGACCCGGAGTAGTGAATGCCCTTATCACCCACCTGCTGCGGCCTGTGGAGATGACCCAGGGCGACATAGTCGAAGCCTTCAAGGCACGATGCTTCCACCGCCCCGGCGCCTCCAACCGAAAGCGGCCGCTCGGATTCGCTCTCACGGCCGCCTGCGACGAACGCATGGGCGATGAGGACCGAGCGCACACCGGGAGGCCGACCTTGCTTTATCCGGCCGACCAGGGCCTCCATGGCGGACTGGTGGTCTCTTATCGCGTCCAGCCCAAGGCGCTCCCGCACTACCGCCGGCTCGGCGTAGGGCAGGGGATAGAAGTACACGGGCCCGTGCCTGTCCTGTAGGATGACCGGCCGGACCTCTCCCTCAAGGCGCGCCGATATGTGGAGCCCACGGCTCTCCATTATGCTCGACCCGAAACCCAGGCGGTCGGGGCTGTCGTGGTTTCCGGCTGTCAGGATGACCGTGACACCAACCTCGAGCACTAGTCTGGAAAGCACATCATTCAGGAGGCAGACCGCATCGGGCGGCGGCACGGCACGGTCGTATACGTCGCCGGCCACGACAACCACATCGGGCCGCATGTCCCGTGCAAGTTCCACGAGCTGCCCCAGCACGTGGGCCTGTTCCTCGGTGAGATGTACCTCGTGAAAAAGGCGTCCCAGGTGCCAGTCGCTTGTGTGCAGGATACGCATAGCTATTCGAGTTCGAGAATTCGCATTATGGTCCCGTAGACCTGTGAAATGTGAGGCCTCTCCCCGGGGGGCGTCAGGCCTGAGCCCAGGAGCATGAGCGTCCCGAACTTGGAGTGGCCTCCGGAGACCTTCCTGTGAGTCGAGCTCTTGCCCAGGAGACCGGAGAAGAGGGCCCTGTCAATGCCGTAGTCCTCCCTGAGCTCGAAAACCACGTCGGGATACCTGTCCACGTTCGCTCCCGTGAAGACGTCCTCCCGCTTCCCGGCGAACTCCACGATACGCTCGCCCTCCGTGTTGGTAAGCGGCGTCAGCAGCTCGATCAACCTCTCCCGCAGGGCCTCGTAATCCGTTCCCCGGGCCGGGCAGAGCGACCTGTTTATCTCAACACCTCCAAATGAGGTGCCGCCGCCGGTGTCCGAAAGCCACGCCAGGCTCTCGTCTTTCATCACCGCGTAGGACGAGGACTTAAGCCTCTTCCGCCTCTCCTTGGGAATGACCGACGCAATCTTGTAGACCCAGTCCTCGAGGTCCAGTCGGTGCATCATCCGCAGGAACGCCGTCTTGGTCTTCTCGACGACGGCGACCGGACTTAAGCCCGGCACCCTGCCCTGAGGGGTCTTAAGAAGACCCTCGCGTCTCAGCATTTCGTTTATGTAAAGGGCCCTGGTAGGGCGCCTGCCGTGGCCGTGGTCGCTGACGATAAGGAGTTTCTGGTCGGGGGAGAGCCGGTCGGCAAACTTGCCGACGATCGAGTCGAGCAGGATGAAGAAGTCCCTGACCGAGTTCTCGAATGGGTTCTTGCCTGGATACGTCGGGTCCTCCGGATCGGTGTAACGCCAGAGGAAGTGCATGACCCGGTCCAGCGTAAGGAGGCAAAGGAAGAAGACATCCCACTCCTCACGGGCCATGAGATCGAGGCCGAACTCGGCCTGGTCGCGGGTCACCTGCGCGGTCCGCTCAAGGAACACACCCAAGTCCCTCCGGCCGGGAAAATCAACCATGCCGCCGAGTTCCGGCAGTGTCATGCTCCCGGCGATCTCTTCAGGAAAGGTCTGGGCGTCACCGGTTATGAACACAGGTCCGTTCACCATTATCCCGTTCACGGGCCACACGGGATATGCAAGTAGGGGATTCACGACACAGACCCTCTTTCCGGCGGCCCCGGCTTTGTCCCAGAAGGTCTTGCCCCTGAAGATGCCCGTGTCAACCGCCTGCGATCCTTGCTTTATGTCCAGGTAGTCCATGGAATCAACCACACCATGTTCCCACGGTTGCATGCCGGTATAGATGGTGACCCAGGCGGGAATGGAATCCGGAGGCATCGTAGATTCCAGGGGCGCGAAGTACCCCTCTTCCATGATGCGGCTGAAGTGCGGGAGATAGCTTTTCCAGCGTTTAAGCAGTGCCGCATCGAGGGCATCGATTCCCAGGACCACAACCTTGCTCACTTGATCGCTCCTTTGATGGCGTCTCTTATCCGCGCCTGGACCTCTTCAACAGGTTTCCCGGCATCGATCCTGACGGCGCCCACGGCCCGGCCGATCATCTCATAGACAGCCTCACGCTCGTCGAGGTAAGCGATCGAAGGAATGTCGTCCTTTCGCTTCATTGCATCTTCCGGCGCGATCTCCAGGAGCAGTACGAGGTCGGGTTTGGGAAAAAGTCCGGCCATGGTCGAACCAAGCAGGCGTTCAGCCTCTTCGCCTCCCTCGCCGTAGGCGGTATCGATGTCTATGAAGCTATCATAGATGTACCTGTCGAGAATAACCACTCCGGTCTTCCGTGGGATTCTGGCGAACGCGGCACGGAACGTGATGTAGAGGTCAAGCAGCGTGAGGCCGGTCCAGAGCCTGCGAAGCAACGGATTCTTGAACATCGTGTGCTTGCTTCCGACATAGTCGTCATAGGCCTTGCCGGCCTTGATGCCATCGCCCCGCTTGGTTTCCCTGGGTGCCCCAAGCAGGGCCTTGCCCACGGCCAGGACAGGTCGGGTAAGGTAGGACTCACCGCGCATCCAGACCGTCTCCGCTGAGATGCCTCCGGCCTTGAGCCAATCGCGGAGGCGTTCGGCCTGGGTGCTCTTGCCGCTTCCGTCGAGTCCCATGAGTACGACCATCTTCTTCTTCATGACAACTCCGCTGCGATCGCCTCCAGGACGCTCCTGGCCGCGTTGTCCCATGATAGGCCGAGGATGCTGTTCCGGGTGGCGATGGTCTTGCTATCGAGCATCTTGCCGGCCGCCTCGACCAGCCCGTCTTCCGTAGTGCAGATGAAGAGCCCCTCACCGGAAGCGAAGAGATCAGGCAGACCTCCGAAAGCCGTTGTTGCGACCGGCAGGTTGGTTGCCATTGCCTCCAGCACCGAAAGCGGGATGTCGATGGCATCGGTGGCACTGAATGTCGGAAACAGGTAGCCGTCGGCCAACCTGTAGATCTCCTCTATGTGCTCGATATAGGTATCCATCAGTATGATTTGAGGCGTCCGGAGCATGGCCTCGACTTCCGGGTGCCGTCTGGTTGTCGTACTTGATACGACCAGTACCTTTGTCGCCCCATCGGCAAGGCCCCTGAGGACCTTGAGATTGCGCCCGGGAGAGATATGCCCCACATGCAGCACGATCCTGCCTTCGGGAATACCATACTTGGCTCTCAGGTTTCGTTTTGCTCCGGGTTCGGCCGGCTTGAAAACCTCGGAGTCCACCCCCAGAGGCACGCGTCTCGCCTTGCATCCGATTCCTCGAACCGCTTCCAGACCCGAAGTCGACAGCACCAACATAAGGTCGGGCCCGAGCGCCTTCAGAAGAGGCTTGAGAAACGCCGGGTAGGTCCGCCGCTGGAGCGAAAGCAAGGCCACAGGCTTGCCGGCGCTCTGGCTTCGCAAGGATGCCCCCCTGGCGATACTCATCGGAGTCGCGGCGGCCTGCGGGACGTAGAGAATCACATCGGGATCGAGGTCACGTAGCCTCCTTGAAAAGGTCCGGTCCCAGAGAAACTTGTTGCCAGGGAGGGTATGGGCATCGATGGCCGCGCCGGCGGGCTCCTGGGTGAAGACGGCGCTTTCCGAAACCAGAGCCTTCAGTGCAGCGGCGAGCCTCACGGTCGCTTTCTTGAAGCCCTCGTCGATGGGACGGGAGATGTCTTCGCAAACTATGGCGATACGTTCCAAGCAACCCTCCGATATCTGCTACATTGTATTTTGCGCAGGGCTGCCGGTCAAGCCATTGCGCCGACCGTTTCGTCCTATTAGGTTCTGTTCCATGATGAAATCGATATGCGCCATTACACCCACAATCTGCGATCTCATGGGTATCGACCCCCCGGCAGCCTCAGAAGGCCGAGCCCTTGACGAGATCACAGGTTCCAGTGACAGCCCGGGCGCCGGGGCCCTGACGCGGTGCCTGATCTTCAGCCCGGATGCCATCGGGACCGCGCTTGTCGGTGAGTACGCCTCTGTCTTTCTCCCCATCAGCAGGTATGCCCCGATCAGGGTGGACCTGCGTTCGGTGGTGCCCCCCAAGACACCGGTCTGCTATGCCTCGATGTTCACCGGGGCCGGACCGGCCGTGCATGGCATAACGGAGTACGTCAAGCGTGCCCCGGCGTGTGAAACCATCTTCGATGTTCTGGTTCGCGAGGGCCGCAACGTGGCCATCGTTGCGGTGGAGGATTCATCGATGGATGTGATTTTCAGGGGAGCCGGAGCGGACCAGTTCGCCGAACCCTATGATGAGGCCGTGCTGCGCCGGGCCTTGGATCTTATTGAAGCCGACCGCCACCATCTTATAGTCGCATATCAGCAGCAATACGATGACGCCCTGCATCGGGGCCACCCCGAATCCCGCGATGCCCTGGACGCGCTTAGGCAGCATGCGGAGAGCTTCATCTCGCTTGCTGTCGCGGCAGACGCCGCCTGGAGTTCGCACCGGTATTTACTCACCTTCTCACCCGATCACGGGGCGCATTACGATCCGGCGACCGGAACGGGTGCGCACGGAGACGATGTGCCGGAAGACATGGAGGTCACCCACTTCTTCGGGTTCGGTCCGGCGAGGTAGTCTCCCGGCGGGCAGTCCGGTGGGCCGGGGACGCGCCGGAACTTGCCTCTTGACTTGATCTGCCTGTTGTAGTGTCCTAGCTCCACTGTGGAAGCGGACCGGATGAACTGGAGCACTCTATGACGCTCAGAAAACAGTCTCGACGCACCAAGATAGTCTGCACTCTCGGTCCCGCCTCGTCCTCCTTGCGAACCATCCGATCGCTGGTTCATGCGGGTGCGGACGTGATCCGGCTCAATTTCTCACATGGCGATCACGCTTCACACGATGCTCTGATCGAAAACATCCGCAAGGTCTCTGAGGAAGTGGGCAGACCGATACCCATCATTCAGGATCTTCAGGGACCGCGCTTCAGGGTCGAGAGCCTGAAAGACGGCTATATGGACCTCAAACGCGGAATGGTGGTCACCGTCGGCGGCAAGGGGGGAGGCGAGGGAGTAATCCCGATCCGGCCGTCATACTCCTTCAAGGGTGTGAAGCCGGGGCATCCCGTCGTGATCGGGGACATTGGCACGAAACTGCGGGTTATCTCCGTCGGGAGAGGCAAGCTGAAGTGCCGCGTGGTCAAAGGAGGCAGAGTGCTTACCGGCAAGGGGGTGCAGTTCCCCCGATCCAAAGCGGGGCTTCCGGCGCTGACGGAGAAGGACATCGCGGATGTGAAGTTCGGCATCTCGCGCAATGTACCTTTCATAGCCCTCTCCTTCGTGCGGGACCAGAACGACATCAGGGCCCTAAGACGCCTCATCGGCCGGGAGCCGATCGGGATCATAGCGAAGATAGAGACAAGGGAGGCAGTCGCCGCGATTGCCGGGATCATCGACCAGTCGGACGGCATACTTGTCGCAAGAGGCGACCTCGCGGCCGAAGTCTCCATAAGCAGATTGCCGATCATACAGAAGACCCTCATAGAGAAAAGCAACCGTCAGGCCAAGCCCGTGATAACTGCGACCCAGATGCTGGAATCGATGATTTCCAGCCCACAGCCGACACGGGCTGAGGCAAGTGATGTGGCGAACGCCGTGCTGGACGGATCGGATGCCCTGATGCTCAGCGGCGAGACTGCAGTCGGCAAGTACCCTGTCGATGCGGTCAAGACGATGGCCTCGATCGTTCACAATACCGAGATGGCGCACTTCACCGAAGGCATAAGGAGATATAGACCCTTCGAACCGGAACAGCATGTGGACGAGATCATCGCCTACCTTGCGGCGGACGCCGCCCACAAACTTGGGGCTTCGGCTATCATAACCTCGACGAGAAGCGGCGTAACGGCCCGCAGGGTTGCCAAGTTCAGGCCCGGAGTGCCCATACTCGCCGTCACGCCTTCAAGGGACACTCAGATGCGGCTCACGCTCTCTCACGGGGTGATGTGCGAGCAGATCAAAGAGGCGAAGGGCACAGACGACATGATCAGGCTGGCGATCGACGCCGCCCGCGCAAGGCGCGTCGTCAAGAAAGGCGATCTGGTTGTGGTGACGGCCGGGGTTCCGCCCTGGGTGAGCGGCCAGACCAATCTGCTCAAGCTGGAGACAATCTGACCTCCCGGGACCGCATTGATGCCTCAAGTCACGGTTGAGGTTTCGTCCTCTGCGCGTCCGCTTGCGGCCCCCACCAGAGAATCGGCGGAGCGTCGCTCCTCAGCGGCCGTGAGGCCATCGCCGAAGGAAACCGCCGTGCTTCGCGCAGCTTTCACCATGTCGGAATCGCGGTCCACAAGCCTCTGACGGCCGGCGATCTTGGCGATCGACACCAATCCGATCTCATCGTTTCTTACGACCACCATCTTGCCGGACTCGCCTTGCACTGCCGCACGGACCGCGGCGACTCCGAATCTCGTGCACAGCACCCTGTCGGCCGCGGTAGGTGTCCCGCCTCTCTGGATGTGTCCGAGGACAATAGCCCTGCATTCCGCCCTTACCCGTCCTTCGAGCACGCCGCAAAGCCAGCGCGCTACCCCGCCCAATCTAATGGGTTCGGCGCTGTCCTTGACGATCCTCTCCACAAACTGCCGGCCGTCTACCGGTTTGGCACCCTCGGCGACGCAGATGATGGTTGAGCGGCGCCCGTAACCCTCACGCTCGTTTATCGCATCGACAATGGCGTCGATCGTGAACGGGATTTCGGGAATCAGAATTACGTCGGCCCCTCCGGCGAGGCCGGACTCAAGAGCTATCCAGCCTGCGTTTCTCCCCATCGTCTCAACGGCGAGTATACGGTGATGGCTGCTGGCGGTTGTCTGCAATCTGTCTATGGCATCCGTGGCGATCGTGACAGCCGTATCAAACCCGAAGGTCCTGTCGGTCTCTGGGATATCATTATCGATCGTCTTGGGAACTCCGATGATCTGCAAGCGCTTCTGCCGAACGAATTTGTTGGCGATGGCCATTGTCCCGTCTCCACCTATGACAATGATCGCATCCAACCCGAGTCTCTCGACGTTATCGACTATCTCATCGGAGAGATCCTCCCGGATCGCTTTGCCGCCTATGGTCCTGTGGTACGCGAAAGGATCGCCCTTGTTTGTCGACCCCAGTATCGTACCCCCCCTGAAGAGCAACCCCTTGACATCGTTCATTCTCAACTTCCGGGCTCTTGGTTCCCCGATCAGCCCGTCGAACGAGTCGAATACGCCGTAGACCTCGAGTCCGTACTCGACGATCGCGCACTTGGTGATTGCCCGTATGACTGAGTTAAGGCCTGGGCAGTCGCCGCCTCCGGTCAGGATTCCTATCTTGGATATGTTGCCCGGTCTCATGATCACCCCCGCGTTGATGGCCGTCAAAGCCACTTGATCAAGCCAAGCGATATCGGGTCCGAGATTCGCTTTCGAGACGGAAGAACCCTTATGGTTGCCCCCTGGCGGCCGCCCTCTTCACACGGGACCTTCGCTTCGTATGCGAGTACCCCGTCCTCGGCGCCCCCCACCGGCATCATTTCCACGGTGTTTCCTCCGACTATTTCTTTCCGGGTGTCCAGGCGGCCGTAGTAGGCTTCGACCGTCACATCGTCGGGGTTGAGCCGTCCCAGCCTTACCCTGGCGGTGACGGGGATCCTGCACCCGGCCCTCTCATCCCCATCCACCTTCACATCGCCCGAAACAATCTCTATTGACTGCCACTCCGCCTGCACCCTGGCCTTCCACTCGACGAACTCCTTGGCGGCACGGAAACCGTCTTTGCTCAGATAGGAATGTTCTTCCAAGGCGGGCAGGTAGAACTTCCGCGTGTATTCCTTCACCATCCGGTCGGTGTTGAATGTGTGGCAGAGGCCTCTCATTGAGTTCTTCACCATCGTGATCCAACCCCGCGGGAGGTCATCGCGGCTCCTCGCATAGAACAGCGGAATCACTTCCCGCTCGAGGAGGTTGTAAAGCGCACTGGATTCCACCTGATCCTGATACTCCACATCCTCATATGTTTCGCCGCGGCCTATTGCCCATCCCACCTCAGATGTGTATGCTTCGTCCCACCAGCCGTCGAGCACACTGATATTGAGCCCGCCGTTCGGGACCACTTTCATGCCGCTCGTGCCGCTGGCCTCCATCGGTCTCAGGGGAGTATTGAGCCATACGTCGACGCCCTCGACGAGGTAGCGGGAGACTATCATATTATAGTCTTCGATGAAGACGACGTGATTACCCAGATTCTCGCGTCTGGCGAAATGGACTATCTGCCTTATCAGCTCCTTGCCGTACTTGTCATGGGGGTGCGCCTTTCCGGCGAAGATCAGTTGAACCGGACGCTCGGGGTTGGTCAGGATGCGCTTGAGACGCTCAGGGTCCCTGAGCAGTAAGGTTGCTCTCTTGTAGGAGGCAAACCTCCTCGCGAAGCCAATGGTCAGCGCACATGGGTCGAGAACCTCCTCCGCAGCCTGGATGGTTTCCCGGCAGGCGCCCTGGTCCCGGAGCTGCCGCCCGAGGCATTTCCGCGCAAACGCGACCAGTCTCTCGCGCCTTCTTTCATGGGTTCTCCAGAGTTCGGCGTCCGGTATTCTCCACACGTTGTTCCACACCTTCTCGTCGGTCGGCCGATCAACCCATCCCGAACCCAGGTAGCGGTCGAGGAGCTCCGCCATGTCACGGGAGACCCAAGATGGTATGTGAATGCCATTTGTGACGTAATCGATCGGCAGTTCATCCTGTGGGACTTGTGCCCACATGTTTTGCCACATCTTTCTCGAGACGTCCCGGTGGAGCCTGCTGACGCCATTCACATGGGCGGCCTCGCGGATGGCAAGTCGGGCCATGTTGAATGGCTCCGCGCTCTCCTGCGGCACGAGTCTGCCCATTCCGATCAACTGCTGTATGGGGATCCCGAGCTCGCCGACATAGTCTCGGAAGTATGCCTCCACAAGCCCGGATGGAAACTCATCGATTCCCGCGGGAACAGGTGTGTGGGTTGTGAAGACGTTTCCTCGGCGGGCAACCTCTCGGGCCTCCTCAAATGAAAGGCCTGGTTGCTTCATCAGTTGCCTGATCCGCTCGATTGCTAGGAAGGCGGAATGCCCCTCGTTCATGTGGTAAATGACAGGTTCGTGACCGATTGCCTTAAGCACCCTTGTCCCACCGATGCCGAGCACGATCTCCTGTCTTATGCGCATGTCGGGGTCGCCGCCGTAGAGCCGTGAAGTGATCTGCCGGTCGTCCGGCGAGTTCTCGGGGATATTGGTGTCGAGCAGATAAAGCGCGGCCCGGCCGACATCGACCGTCCAACATCTCACAATGACCGTTCTGCCTCGAAGATCCAGGGCAACCGTAACCGGATCGCCCTGACGATCATACTGGGCCTTGATGGGCAAGTTGAAGAAGTCATTGTCCGCACGTCTTTCCTGCTGCCATCCATCCACATTGAGATATTGACGGAAATAGCCCTCCTGGTAGAGGAGACCCACACCGACTATCGGAAGCCCGAGATCGCTCGCCGACTTGATCGTGTCCCCGGCCAGTATTCCGAGCCCGCCGGAGTAGATCTTGATACATTCCGTCAGGCCCCATTCGGCCGAGAAATAGGCGATCAGAGGGGTCTCGCTGCTCCAGAGCTTCTGGAACCATGTGTTTTGCGCGTCCAGATACTTGCCGAACCGTTCACTCACACGACTGAGATGCTCGACCAGGGCCTCGTCCTCGAGTATCTCACGGAATCTCTCTTGCGATATCTTGTTGAGCATCAGCACCGGGTTATGAAGGCTTTCCTCCCAGAGCTCCTCGTCGAGACTCCTCAGTAGGTCGATTGCCTCACGATCCCAGCACCACAGGAGGTTGAATGCGATCTTCTCAAGGGATGAGAGTTCCTCCGGTATGGTGGGGCGAACGCTGTAACTCATGATCTTGTTCATCGCGTCATCCTCGTGTGATAGGTCCCCGCCTGCTATCGGCTCAGCAATTCGCATAGACAGCCGGGTAGGTTGGAGCACGCCCTTGTTCGTGGTCCGCCGGCCGACACTCCCCCATTCGGACTGTTTCGTGCGTTGTTGAGTCCCCCTGTCCTGGAAATCGGCGTTGGGCGGAGGAACATTAGGAACTTGTCGCGACGGGCCTCGCCGGGGGCAGTCCGAAAGCCCCCTCCAGGGAGGGTGATCGCTGCCGGGCGAGATCGTCGTTGCCATAAGAGCAGGTAGCCTGGTATGCTTGCTGTCTCGCCGGGCCGGGAATGGAGAAGGTGCACGGGATCGGGCAACGCCGTGCCGCCGGTTCGGGACAGGATCGTGCATTTCCAACCAAGGGGGGAGAACCGATGGATGAGATGATCGCTTACTGCGGACTGACATGTACGGAGTGCCCGGCATACGTGGCCACCCGGGACGATGACGACGACGCGCGGCGCAAGATCGCCGCACAGTGGTCCAAGGAGTTCAAGGCTGAACTCAAACCCGAGCACATAAACTGCGATGGCTGCCTTGTCATGGAGGGCAGGCACATCGGCCATTGTGCCGTGTGCGAGATACGCAAGTGCGGCGTGGAGCACGATGTCGAGAACTGTGCCCATTGCGCCGACTATGGGTGTCAGAAGATCAACGATTTCCTTGAAAAGGTGCCGGCGGCCCGCACCAAGCTGGAAGGTGTGCGCAAGCACCTTGCATAGCACGGCCGCCGACCGCCACCGGCAACGCGGTCCTGCCTGACATGGAGGTATGAGAAATGAATGACAAACGGAATCGATGGTTCCCTGCATCACTTCCCGGGCGGTTACACCCTGCGGTGGCCCTTGCTCTTCTTCTGGTTCTTGCCGCCGTGTGCGTCCAGGCCGCGCCGCAGGCCGGCGATCTAAGGCTGCCCATACGGTTCGCAGTCATAGGCGATCGTACAGGGGGCCATGTACCCGGTATTCACGGCGGGATCATGAGTGAGATCGAGCGCATGAAACCCGATTTCGTCGTGGGCGTAGGGGACATGATAGAAGGCTATACGGGCGACATCGCCGCGATCGAGGCAGAGTGGAAGGAGTATGCCGACCTGGCCCGCACATTGAGCATGCCGTTTTACATGGTCCCCGGGAACCATGACATATGGGATTCGACCTCGGCCGGGCTCTACCGGAAGCATGTGGGCAAACCCTACTATTCCTTTGACGCCGGGCCCATCCATTTTGTCATACTGAATACCGGGCGGTGGCCGACCGTGAGCTCCTTCCCTCAGGAGCAGGTGGACTGGCTGAGATCCGACCTCGAGCAAAACCGGCAGGCGGCGTACACGATCGTCGTCTACCACATCCCCTATTGGATCCAAACCGTTGCCAAAGGCAAACCCGATCGGCTGCATGATATGTTCATGGCATACGGTGTCGATGCCGTGTTCACAGGTCATTATCACGTCTACTTCAGCGGCAAGTACGACGGCATTGCCTATACCGGGGTGGGGAGCTCGGGGGCTGATTGTGAACCGGGGCTCACCGGGTTGGAGTACCACTTCAGTTGGGTGACCGTAGACGGTGAAGGCATATCGATTGCGCCTGTGAGGATGGGTTCGGTTCTCCCCTGGGATGAAGTCACGGCCGAGACGTTCAACCTCGTCGAGAAAATACGGCACGACGCCGTGCGGATCGACAAAGTCCCGGTTGGACAAACCGTATCTATGGAAAGAAGCGACGTGGCGGTTACGGTAAGCAACTTCTCAAGTGACTCGACCCTGATCGGGACACTCGAATGGGAAGAGCGGGGTGCGTGGACGGTCAGACCCAAGCGTCTCCCCATTCAGATCGCCCCCGGTGAAAGCCATAGGGTGGAGTTCAAGGTGGAGACTCGGGGACCTCTGTATCCGGTTCCGGTGCTTTCGATGGAGTACCCGTACGAGACCCTCGAGAACATAAACATAGAGAAGCCCCTGGGGCTCACCCGAACCGTTTATGCGCGCAGGGTGGAGGCCCCCCCCGAGATAGACGGCCGCCTGGACGAATCTGTGTGGGAAGACCGTGTGACGGACCTTTACACCGGCGACGGCTTTACCGAAACCGCCGACTCCACGGCTTTCAGTTTCGCCTGGGATGCATCCAATCTGTATATAGGCGTCGTCTGCATGGAGCGCGAGATGGCTTCGCTGGTTGCCGGCGCGGCGGAACACGATGGCGCCGTATTCAGCGAGGAGTGTGTGGGTTTCTTTCTCCAGCCGAACGTCCCCGGCGGGCCGGTCTACCAGATCTACTTCAATCCGCTCGGGACCGCCTTCGATCAGAAGATCAGTGTCGAGGAAGGGCGCTTCTTCGACGTGGATCAGGCGTGGAACGTCACATACGATGTCGCCGTATCCAAGGGCACGGACCGTTGGGTC
>CAZRAU010000060.1:16474-19714 GCA_964598025.1 uncultured bacterium | reverse complement strand
CCGAGTATGACTCCCAAGCCAAAACTCTCGGCGTGGGCAACCGAACACCACAGCAGACCCAAACCAAGAAGAACCCATAAGGCCGATCTGTTCAACGCCGTCACCTCCCGTCAAAAGGGGTCCCTGTTCCCGTCCAGAAGCACCGCCGACCCACCCGACTATCCGGCCCTGTGCCGTGTGAATACTACTCCTCCGAAACCCTGTCTTCAACCACAAAAGGCTTGATGCCCCATCACCAATGGCGTAGATTTTAGCGGTAGACTGCTTTGATTTACCCGAGGGAAGGAGAAACAAGAGTGAAGAAGATCAGCGTTTTCCTGCTGGCTGCGATCGTCATCGTGGCCGTAACCGCTACGGCTCCGGCCGGGGATTTCGAGCCCATCCCTGAATCCGAAAAGGAGATGTACACATTCGACCTGGAGAAGAACTTCTACGCCGGCCAGGCGGAGTTCGAGGCCGACCTGGAAGCCTTGATCTCGGATGTCGACAATCTCGAAGCCCTCAAAGGAGAGGTGACGGCGACGCCTGAGAACCTCTTTGAGGCTTATGACCTCAACGACAGGATCACCCCTAGATGGTGGAAACTCTGGGTTTATGCCTATCTTAAGTATGCGACCGACACCGACCAGATAGGTCCGCTTGAGACAATTGAGAAGACCTCCGGAGATCTTGAGAGCCGCATTCAGTTCATCAAGACCGAGACCCAGGCTATCGACGACGCCACGCTTGATGAGTACTTCCGTGCCAAACCGGAGCTCCGGGAATACGCGTTTGCCATCGAAGAAGCCAGGAGATACAGGCCGCACACCCTGTCGCTGCCGGAAGAAGAACTCCTGTCGTCGCTTTCTCCATATCTCGGTGCCTGGTCCGAGAAGCTCTACCAAAAGCTGATAGATCGCACCGAATTCCCGGATATCGTTGTTGGCGGCGACACGTTCGATGTCAACATCAACTATTCCGTCCTCATAAACAGTGATGACAGAAAAGTCAGGAAAGACACGTGGCAGGGTTACTTCCGGAGCATGGCCGATTATCGTGATATCTACGCCTTCACCATGATCAAAGCCATCGAGACCAGGAACAAGATCTCTGCGATCAAGAACTTCAGGAACTTCGCCGATGCCAAGTTCTTCGATCTCTATCTTTCCTACGATGACGTTGCGGATTACTTCGACGAGATTGCCCGACACGCATACCTGAGGAAGGAATACGAGGAAGTCCGACAAGCCAGGATCAAGGCCGACAAGGGGTACGACACCGTTTACATCTGGGACCGCACCGTGCAGGCTTCCGACTTCGCGAAACCCCGGTTCGAGATCAAAAAGGCCTGCGAGGTGATCAAGGGAACGATGGCCGCAATCGGTGACGAATACCAGAACGAGCTTTGTGCGCTCTTGGATCCTGCGAACCGGAGGCTGGACATCGTCGGCGGCGAGAAGCGCGTGCCCGGCATGTTCGCGACGGGATACCCGGGCGCATCTTGGCAGTTCTTTTCGATGAGTTACGACGGTTATTTCAATGAAGTTCGAGGTCTCGCCCATGAGAGCGGTCATGCTGTTCACCACAAGATGCAATCCAATGCGGGCGTCAAACCCACTTACTCCGACGGCCCCTCTTACGTCACGGAAGCGGTAGCCATAACCAGCGAGCTCCTTGTCGGCTACAAGCTCTACACCGAAGAGAACGATCCGGAGACGAAGGCATACTATCTGGAGCAGTTTCTGGAGGATGCGCTCGGGCTGTTGGTCAACAACATGTTTGCGCATCTCGAGCTCAAGATGTATGAGGGTGTAGAGGACGGAACCCTCCAGGGGCCGGACGATTTCGATGCACTTGCTCTCGCTATGACGAGCCCATACAGCATTTACTACGACAGGCACCCCGAGTACAAAGGGCTGTGGACCGTGATTCACCACTACTTCGACGTCCCCATGTACAATGTGAACTACGTCATGGCCCAGGCCATGGCCCTCGTGTTTGCCGATAAGATCATACACGAGGATGGTTTCGTAGATGAGTATCAGAGCCTTCTGAGGGCAGGCTTCGACAGACCGGCGCCCGAGATAGTGAAGGAGCGGACCGGTGTAGACATGCTCGATCCGGCTGTGCTCACATCCGGCTTTGAGTTCATCGAGCAGAAGACGGACGAGCTCCGCGACCTCTATCGCCGGCTAGGCATCGCTGTCGACTGAAGAAGAGTGGCGGTCGGCTGCGGAGGTCCCTTGTGAAGCAGGGACAAGCATCGGGGATGGAACTGCGATGCTGCGTGGGCCGCTATTCTCGGTCAGCCTGTCCTGTGGCAATGACCGCAGCAGACGGCCGTTCTTCACCAGCATATGCCCAGCCTGGTCAAAAACGCCCGGCTGCAAGGCTTGCGAAGTCGTGAGTAACGAGGCGTTCAGGTAGTACTCCGCAGTTACGAGCGACGAGCGTAACGCAGCAGACGGCCGTTTTTCACCAGGCCGGAAGGAGTGGTGCCGGGAGGGGGACTTGAACCCCCACGGGCGAACCCATACGCCCCTCAAGCGCACGTGTCTACCAGTTCCACCATCCCGGCATGTACGCTCGGATGCTATGATTCATAAGATATGTCGGTCCGCGGGTATAGTCAACTCCGATTATTCGCCTGACGGGGCTTCCACAGGCGACTCAGCGGGTGCCTGGTCGGCGGGCTGCGCGGGGGCACGCTGCTCGGTCTGAGGCGCCCCCGTACCACCCGGTACGCCCCCACCAAGCAGACTTTCCCTCTGGCCGCCGCCACCGGGCATCAGACTCAGGGTTATGGATGTCAACATGAAGGCAATTGCGAGACCGGCCGTAGCCTTCGCCAGGACACCCCCGAACCCCTTTCCTCCCATCAGCGAGCCACCGCCGCCACCACCGCCACCCCCAAACACGCTTGCCATCCCCGTGCCCCTGCCCGTTTGAAGCAGGACCACTATGATCAAACCAATGCAGATAAGCACATGAAGTCCGGTCAACACGCTAATCATCGTCTAACTCTCGCCTCCCATATCAAATGAGACTATCCTTGCGAAGCTTGAAGCCTCCAGACTCGCCCCGCCCACAAGCGCACCGTCGATATCGGGCTGGGCCATTAGCTCCGCCATGTTCTCGGGTTCCTACAGGCTGTCCGGGACGCTGACGGGGATGGGGCAGAGGCAAGGGTGACTGCACCCATCGAGGCGTTGCAGGAGGCTGCCCTAGCAATGGCAATGGACTACGGAGTGACCGATGGCC
>CAZRAU010000060.1:1334-16464 GCA_964598025.1 uncultured bacterium | reverse complement strand
CAAGCGCACCGTCGATATCGGGCTGGGCCATTAGCTCCGCCATGTTCTCGGGTTTCACACTTCCACCATACTGGATTCTTGTCCTTAAGGCAACCTCTAATCCATACACGTCTATAAGTACATTTCGGATAAAGGCATGGACTTCCTCGGCTTCGGCAGGTGTCGCCGTCTTGCCGGTACCTATAGCCCATACCGGTTCGTAGGCAATAACCGTCTTCAGCATCTGTTCGGAGCTCAAGCCCTTCAGCGAGCCGAGAATCTGCCCTCGGACTACGTCCTTGGTGCTTCCCGACTCCCTTTCCTCCAGGGTCTCACCCACACAGACAATCGGTGTCAGGCCATGTAGATGGAGAGCATTCGCCTTGCGGCACACCCACTGGTCGGGTTCCCCGAATTTGTGTCTTCTCTCCGAATGACCCACTATACAGTACCGGCAACCCAAGTCCCGGAGCATAGGCACCGAAACCTCGCCGGTAAACGCCCCCTTGTCCTCCCAGTGGCAATTCTGAGCGCCGAGGACGACCTTGCCGTCCTTGAGTATGTCACCGACTGCAGCCAGCGCCCCGAACGGCGGGCACAGGACTACATCTACTCTATCCGCGACGTTTACCAGGGCGTGTTTGGTCTCCAGTGCCAGGCTGCGCGCCTCAGCTACGGTCTTGTGCATCTTCCAGTTGCCGCCGACAATGGGCTTTCGCACGCCGGCCCTCATGGCTACACCTCGCCCTTCATCGAAAGCGCCGCTATTCCTGGAAGCACCTTACCCTCGATGAATTCCATGGAGGCCCCTCCACCGGTGGACACATGCGTGATCATTTCCTGCACATTCGCCTTGGCCACAGCGCTCGCGGTGTCCCCCCCTCCCACAACCGTGAAGGCACCGCCCTGAGAGGCGGCCGCCACCGACTGAGCGAGTTCCAAGGTCCCTCGTGAGAAATCCTCGATCTCGAACACGCCCATTGGGCCGTTCCAGAAAATCGTCTCCGCCCTCGCTATATGCTCGATAAACCCAACCAGCGTTTTCTCCCCAATATCGGCTATGTAGCCGCCGGCAGCTCCTTCTTCCCTCATAGCCAGGCGGATCCTCGCCCCGGGACGGATCTGGTCGGCAACCACGAAATCGTCGGGCAGTATGAACGCGGTTCCCTTGGCCTTGGCAAGATCTATTATCTCCCTGGCGACACTCAGCGCCGTCTCCTCACAGAGCGAGTTTCCTATCTCGACACCCTCGGCCTTGAGAAAGGTGTTCGCCAGCCCACCACCCACCAATATCGCATCGACGCGGTCCATGAGGTTCTTCAGCACTTCTATCTTACCGGAGATCTTAGCTCCGCCGATTATGGCAACATACGGTCTCCTAGGGTCTGCAAGCAACTTGCCCAGAAACTCCATCTCTTTCTTCATAAGAAAGCCCGCAACAGCAGGTCTCAGCAAGCGCGCAACGCCCTCGGTGGAAGCGTGCGCCCGGTGTGCGGTCCCAAAAGCATCGTTGACATATACGTCGGCCAGGGCCGCAAGCTTCGCGGCAAACCCCGGATCGTTCTCCGTCTCTTCCGGATGAAACCGGCAGTTTTCCAAGAGAAGCACTTCGCCGGAGCCTAAAGAAGCCGCCATCTCCTCAACCGCGTCCCCCACGCAGTCCGGCGCAAGATGGACCTTCCGGCCGAGCAGGCTCTTCAGCGCCGCGCGCACCGGCGCAAGAGTGAGACTAGCCACCCGCTTGCCCTTGGGTCTTCCCAGGTGGGACACCAGTATGGGTCTGCCTCCCTGGGCAAGCACATATTCTATCGTCGGCAAGGCGGCCCTGATGCGAAAGTCGTCCTCAATCTTCCCCTCTTTGCTCAAGGGGACATTGAAATCCACTCTGATTAGGACCCTCTTTCCGCTAAGAGCCACATCCTCAACCGTCATCCTGTTGTCGAAATACGCCGGCATGCTCGTCCCCTACCCCTTGGCGATCAACTTCATCATGTCGATCATTCGGCTGGCATAACCCATCTCGTTGTCATACCACGCACAGATCTTCACAAGATTCCCGGCCTGCACCTCAGTAAGAAGTGAGTCGAATATGCAGGAATGGTGGTTCCCGATTATGTCGCTCGAGACCAGCTCGCTCTCCGTATACTCCAGATAACCCTTGAGCGGGGCGTTCTCCGCGGCCTGCTTGAAGGCGGCGTTGACGGCGTCTCTGGTTGTGGGCTTGGCTGCTTCGATCGTCAGATCCACTATCGAACCGTCGGCAACAGGCACCCGTATCGCCATGGCGGCCAGCTTCCCCTTGAGATCCGGAATCACTATCCCGATGGCCTTGGCGGCCCCGGTCGTTGTGGGTATTATCGAAACGAATGCAGACCTCGCGCGCCTAAGGTCCCTATGGGGAAGGTCCAGAATCTTCTGATCGTTGGTGAATGCATGAATGGTCGTCATCTCACCCTTCACAATACCCACAGTGTCATTCAGGACTTTCACCATCGGCGCGAGACAGTTTGTGGTACATGACGCCGTAGAGACCATGTTGTGTTTGGAAGTATCATAAAGATGCTCATTGACACCCATCACTATCGTGAGCACGTCTTCGCGCGAACCCTTCCAGGGCGCAGACAGCAAGACCTTGCGGGCCCCTGCCTTAATGTGAAGTTCCGCATCCTCGGGGGTCCTGAACTTGCCGGTCGACTCGATGACCACGTCCACATTGAGATCGCCCCACGGCAGCCTGGAGGGATCCTTCTCGCTGAAAACCTTGATGCTCTTACCCTCGACTGTGATAGACCCGTCGCCGGCCATGACCTCCCGGGGCCAGGTGCGATGTATGCTGTCATACTTGAGAAGATGTCCCAGTGTCCGGGCATCGGTAATGTCGTTGATCGCAACCACATCGAAATCCGGCATGCCGAAGCCGGATCTCATTACAAGTCTGCCTATCCTGCCGAATCCGTTTATTGCACACCGAACCGCCATGTCTAGCCCCCTTCTGTGACTCTCAGGCTCTCCCATCGCTTCCGAACAAACGTATCTTTCGTTTCACAACGTCCCTTATCGCCTCGCGGGCGCTGCCGACTATCTTTCGAGGATCGAAGACCTCGGGGCTCTCGATCAACACTCTGCGGATGCCGCCGGTAAAGGCCAATCGCAGATCGGTGTCTATGTTTATCTTCGCGATACCTCTCTTGACGGCCTCCTTGACCGCTTCTTCAGGTACCCCCTTCGCTCCCGGCAGCTTGGCCCCGTACTTGGCGGCCGTCTCAAGCACATCCTGGGGCACCGAAGAAGCCCCGTGGAGTACGAGCGGCCGCTCCACCCTGGCTGCTATCTCCGAGAGCCTATCCAGTTCCAGTTTCGGCGTACCTTTGAACTTGTACGCACCATGCGAGGTCCCTACGGCTATCGCAAGGGAATCACAGCCGGTCCGCTCTACAAACTCGGCGGCCTGCGCCGGGTCGGTGAGGGCGGCCTCACGCTCATTGACGCTCACCATGTCTTCTATACCCGCGAGCCGGCCCAATTCCGCCTCCACGGGCACACCTGCCATATGCGCAATCCGGGCAACCGCAGACGTCGCAGTCACGTTTTCCTTGTATTCCAGCTTGGAGGCGTCGATCATCACCGAAGTCCATCCATGCCTTATGCACTTGACCGCTATGTCAAGGTCCTTACCGTGGTCAAGATGGAGTGCCGCCTTCACCCCAAAGCAGTCAGCCATATGACTGACCATGTTGAAAAGGTTGTCAAACCCGGCATACTCGATGGCGGATTCCGAAGTGGCAACAATCACGGGGGACTTCATTTCCGCAGCGGCCTCGAAAATGGCCTGCGTGATTTCAAGATTGCTGGTGTTGAAAGCCCCGACAGCATAGCCGTGCTCTCTCGCCGGGACCAGTATCTCATTGGAGCTGACTAGTGCCATGACAGTCTTTCTCCTAACCGAAGAAAAGGGAAGCGATATTGTATAGGTCCTCATCCACCAGTTTCACCGCGAGAGCCTCTTCCATACCGACCGCGATGACCTCGTTGCCCCTCAGGGCGACCATCTTTCCGAACTCACCCTGCTCGACCAGTTCACATGCCTTCACGCCGTATCTCGTGGCAAGCACCCGATCGAAGGCCGTCGGCGTCCCGCCCCTCTGAACGTAGCCCAGTACCGAGACCCGGGTCTCAAAACCCGTCTGGCGTTCGACCTCTCTCCCGAGGATATTCCCTATGCCCCCGAGTCTCACGTGGCCGAACTCGTCCATCTCGACATCCTGCGTGATCAGGCTGCCGTCAACGTCCCCCTCGTGCTTGAACT
This sequence comes from uncultured bacterium, assembly GCA_964598025.1. Taxonomy (GTDB): domain Bacteria; phylum Arandabacterota; class Arandabacteria; order Arandabacterales; family Arandabacteraceae; genus JALGWN01. The sequence continues at coordinate 12,179 of CAZRAU010000060.1, read as the reverse complement.
TGGCGCCCTCTGCAACCACAACGATGCTGAAGCTCTTGCCTCGCTTGTGCCGGCGCTTGATAAGATCGCATACGTCATCCACCGAGAAAGGCTTCTCAGGTATGAGAATCACATCGGCCCCACCCGCGATACCCGCATGCACCGCTATCCAGCCTGCATGTCTGCCCATCACCTCGACCACCATCACCCTGTGATGCGATTCCGCAGTGGTGTGTAGCCTGTCTATGGCATCGGTCGCTATATTAACCGCAGTGTCGAAGCCGAAGGTGTAGTCGGTGCCGCCGAGGTCGTTATCGATGGTCTTGGGAACCCCCACCGTCGCCATCCCAAGCTGGAAGAGCTTGTGAGCAACCCCGAGCGTGTCCTCCCCACCTATAGCAATCGTGGCATCAATGCCGAGCTCCTTGCTGTTTTCAACGATCCGCTCCGCCATGCCCTCCTTCTTGAAGGGATTGGTCCGGCTGGTGCCCAGGATTGTACCGCCCTTGGGGAGTATGCCCGATACTGTGTTCAGATTGAGGGGATCGGCATCACCGGCGACAAAGCCCGCCCAACCGTTCTTGATCCCGTAAACCTCCCATTCATAATGCACTATCGCTTTTCTCACGACCGCCCTGATAACGGCATTCAGCCCCGGGCAGTCTCCCCCGCCTGTAAGTAGGCCTAACCGCATAGCTCCCCAACCTCCTCGGTTTGATACAAGGACAATCTCAGCGGACTGATTTGACTTGAATCTAATCGAGTAACTTCTTGACTGTCAAGTGATTTCGGGGATGGGCGCGGTCAATCGCCCTCACCGTTGAGATTAAGAAAAGCCTGCCCGGCGGCGACCTGCTCTGCCTCTTTTCGGCTTCTGCCTGAACCGAAGCCGTAGGTCTCCCCGTTTATCCGGACCACGACGTGGAAGATCTTGCGGTGCTCGGGGCCGATCCGCTTCACGATACGATACTCGGGTTGGACTCTGAACCTCGCCTGACAGACTTCCTGAAGTGCGCTCTTGTGATCGGTCGCAAGCTCGTCGGGGGATACGTCGCTCATCGGGTCGATTACTCTGTCGATCACAAACCTGCTGGCGCAGGCCATGCCCCGATCAATATAGATTGCGCCGATCACCGCCTCCAGGGCGTCCGCGCTCAATGTCGTGAGAGCCCGCTCGTCATCCCTCAGTTCTTCTCGGGCATACAGAAGAAGGTCCAGTATACCCAGCCTGAGACTTATCCGGCCCAGTACGTTCTTGCTGACCAGCCTGGACCGGGCTTTTGTCAGCTCTCCCTCATTGGCTTCCTCCATGGAACGGAACAGATAGTCGCTGGCGATAATTCCCAGCACGGAATCACCGAGAAACTCGAGCCGTTCGTTGGATACGGCGTCCCCATCGAGCTCCAATCTCGATCTGTGCGTGAGAGCGGTCTTCAGGGTCATGGGGTTCCTGAACCTGATACCGAACCTGCGGCGAAAAGCAATCTGGAGGCGCCCGGCATCAGCATCGCCCCGCACCCCCATCAACCTCGGCAAAATGCCCGTAAGCCAACGATGCCAGTCTATGAGTTCCTCACCCCTTGTAGGCTCTCAGAACGATGGAGGCGTTATGGCCCCCAAAACCGAAAGAGTTGCTGATCACGACATTCAAACCAGCCTTGCGGGCTGCGCCCGGCACATAATCCAGGTCGCACTCCTCATCCGGGATCTCATGGTTGACGGTCGCATGTATCATGCCGTCTCGTATGGACATGGCACACGCGACAAGCTCGACACCGCCTGCCGCCCCCAGCAGATGGCCGATCATCGACTTCGTCGAGGAAATCGGAATCTTGTAAGCACGCTCGCCGAACACAGCCTTGATGGCTGCGGTTTCCAGCCGGTCATTATGAGGCGTGGATGTCCCGTGGGCGTTGATATACGAGACATCTTCAAGGTCGACACCGGCATCGGAAATGGCCAGCCGCATGGCCCTGGCCGCCCCCTCACCACCCGGAGCGGGCGCGGTCATGTGATACGCATCCGCAGTAGCACCGAAGCCGACGACTTCAGCAAGTATATCTGTGTCTCTACCAAGAGCATGCTCGAGCGTTTCAAAAACCAGCATACCGGAACCCTCTGCGAGGACAAACCCGTCCCTGTCCTTGTCAAAGGGACGGCTCGCCCTTGCAGGATCGTCGTTGCGAGTGGAGAGGGCCTTCATCGAAGAGAATCCGGCCAAGGTCATCGGCGTGACCGCCGCCTCTGCGCCTCCGGCCAGCATCATATCGGCATCGCCTCTCTGGAGAATCCGGAATGCCGTACCTATCGCATGTGTACCTGAGGCGCATGCCGAGACAACGCCGAAGTTGGGTCCCTTCAAGTTCAATCGCATCGAGACAATCCCAGCCGCCATATCGATTATCATCTTCGGGACAAAGAAAGGACTGACCCTGGAAGGGCCTCGATCAAGCAACCGGCTGTGCTGTTCCTCAAAGGTCCCTATTCCACCGATGCCCGAGCCCACCAGCACACCCATTCTCTCGCGATCCCCCTTCCCGGGATCGAGGCCGGCAGACTTGAACGCGGCTTCCGAGGCAGCGACCGCCATCTGGCTGAATCGATCGAGTTTCCTTGCATCGACTCGCTCCATGTACTGCTCGGGATCGAAATCGCTCACCTCCCCGGCCACCTGACTTCCAAAACCCGATGCGTCAAAAGAGGAAACCCTGTCTATGCCGGTTCTCCCGTCGATGCAATTCTTCCAGAATTCCTCCGTGGTCAGCCCGATGGGCGTGATGACACCTGTACCTGTAATAACCACCCTGATCCGACTCATAGTCCCTGGCTCCATATGTCTTGCGGCGCGGCCGAGTCGGCGTCAAGCCTTCTCGGCAACCTTCTTTTCTATGTAATCGACGGCATCCTTCACCGTCTGTATCTTTTCGGCTTCTTCATCCTCTATGTTCACACCGAACACTTCTTCCAGCTCCATCATCAGCTCAACCGTGCTCAGCGAGTCTGCCCCAAGATCGTTCCTGAAGGATGCCTCGGGAGTTATCTTCTCTTCGCTGGTTCCCAGCTTGTCCATGATGATCTCTTTGACCTTCGTTTCCACTTCGGACATTTCGCCAAACCTCCTCTTGTTCTACATTAACATTCCGCCATCAACGTTTATCACCTGTCCGTTGATGTAGTTTGCATCATCGGACACAAGAAACGCAACAACATTGGCTACATCATCAGCCTTACCCAGCTTCGCCACCGGAATCAAAGAGATGAGTTTGGATCTCGCCTGCTCGGAGATAGCCCGAGTCATGTCGGTGTCGATATAGCCGGGTGCTACAGCATTAGCCGTCACCCCCCTCGCCGCCAGTTCCTTTGCCACGGACTTGGTTAAACCGATGAGCCCGGCCTTGGATGCCGAGTAGTTTACCTGTCCCGCATTACCCATGAGGCCCACAACCGACGACACATTGACAATCCTGCCGAAGCGCTGTTTGATGAAGTACTTCGACGCCTCCCGGCAGCAGTTGAAGGCCCCCGAGAGATTGACGTCTATCACCTTCTTCCAGTCGTCGTCCGACATCCGCATCATCAGATTGTCTCTGGTAATGCCCGCATTGTTGACCAAGATGTGAACGCCTCCCAGAGTAGCGGCGACTTCGGCGAACATCGCCCGTACGTTATCAGGCGAGGACACATCACATGCAACCGCTACGGCTCTCCGGCCAAGAGCCTGGACCTCTTTGGAAGTATCGGCGGCCTCCGAATGCAGGATATCAACTGCGGCAACATCCGCACCCAGGCTGCCGAGCTTCAGGCAGATTGCCTTGCCGATACCGCGTCCCCCACCGGTGACAACCGCACACTTGCCGTTCAGATCCATCAGACCGACACCCCCTTCAGAAAATCCGTCGCACTCTTCCCATCCGAGCAGGAGGTACATTCGGCATCCGGCGCGATCCGCTTAAGCAGCCCGCAAAGAACCGTTCCGGGGCCCACCTCGACAAACGATGTGACCCCTTGCTCACGGAGGAACTGCATTGACTGATGCCAAAGGACCGGGCTGGTGAGTTGCCTCCCCAGAAGATCCACTATCTCCTCCGGTTTGCTGACGGGAGTACCCGTGACGTTGGACACCACAGGGATCCGCGCATCGGAGAAACCGGTTTCCCGCAACCTTGCAGCCAGTCTCTTCTGTGCCGGTTCCATAAGAGGTGAGTGGAACGCACCACTTACATTGAGTCTTATGGCCCGCTTGGCACCTAGACCCCTGGCCTTTTGTACCGCGGCTTCCACAGGCTCCACTTCGCCTGATATCACTGTCTGCATCGGAGAGTTATAGTTGGCGGCGGCAATGACCCCGGCTTGGCCGGCCTCTTCGAGCAAGCGCGGGAGGTTGGCCGCCGGAAGACCGATCAGAGCGGCCATCGCCCCGGGCCTATCGAGACCTGCTGAATACATGGCCTCAGCCCGTTCTGCGACCAGCACGAGCGCATCGCCGAATACCAAAGCCCCGGCGGCAACAAGGGCGGAATACTCGCCCACACTGTGCCCGGCCACATAATCCGGGCACATGCCCGCACGCTCGAAAAGCCCCCAGAGAGCTATGCTGTGCACCAGAATGGCAGGTTGCGTATAACGGGTTTCGCGAAGGCGCTCCTCGGGCCCATCGAAACAGATCTCGGACAACCCGAATCCGAGCACGCGATCCGCCTCATCAAAGCACTGCCTGGCCCCGGGGTCGGCTTCATAGAGGTCGCGCCCCATACCAACATATTGGGAACCCTGTCCGGGAAAAATACACGCAGTCTTCGCCATGCTTACTTCACCATCTGAGCAGCACGCTGGCCCAAGTCAGGCCGCCACCGAAAGAGACCAGTTCGACCAACATGCCTTCCTTGAGAACACCTTTCTCTTTAGCTTCGGCCAGGGCGATCGGAATGGATGCCGCGGACGTGTTCCCGAAAAACTCAACATTCGAGTAGACCTTCTCCTGGGGAACTCCGATTCTCCTCGCGGTCGCATCGATTATCCTCTGATTCGCCTGGTGGGTGACAAGAATATCAAGATCATCGGAGGTATACCCGGCATCCTCCAGCGCCGTGACCGCCGCACTGGCCATGGCCTTGACGGCGGCCTTGAAGAGCTTGTTGCCCTGCATTTTGACAAAATGCATACCGGTCCGCAGCGTCTCCTCCGATGCGGGCATCCGCGAACCGCCCGCAGGAAGCTTGAGAAGGTCCCCCATACCACCATCGCTTGCCATATATGATGATACGATCCCCCTGCCGTCACCTACCCTGCCCACGACTGCGGCCCCCGCCCCGTCTCCGAATAGAACACATGTGGTTCTGTCGCTCCAATCGACGATCTTTGTCAGGGTCTCGGCCCCGATCACCAGGACATACTCGTGCTTGCCCGAGTTTACGAAATCCTCCGCGATGGAAAGGCCGTAGAGAAAACCGCTGCAGGCCGCGCTGACGTCAAAGGCTGCTGCTTGAGGAGCTTCCAAGGCCTTCTGGACCAGACAGGCGGTCGAAGGAAAGAACATGTCGGGAGTTGCAGTACCGACTATTATGAGCCCGATATCCGCGGGCGTGATTCCAGCGTCCTCAATAGCCTTCAAGCCTGCGCCCGTCGCCAGATCCGACGTGGCGGTATCGGCATCCGCCTTGTGCCTCTTGGAGATGCCGGTTCGCTCCCGAATCCATTCATCACTGGTATCAACGATCTTCTCCAGGTCGGCATTGGTCAACTCCCCTTCGGGAACGAAGTCCCCAACTCCCAGGATACCGATCCCGCTAGCCGGCTTCCGATGCTTTACATTCACGCTTATCCAACCTTTCTCTGATCGCGGACCTGACATCGTATCTAATATAGCGTCGGGTTGCAAGTATCGCGTTCTTGATTGCCCTCACAGACGAGCTGCCGTGTGCTATCGTCACAACCCCATCCAACCCCAGAAGCGGAGCGCCTCCATACTCAGCATAGTCGAATCGGCTCTTGAGCCGCCTGAAAGCCGGCCGGAGCAGCAGCCCGCCCAGTTTGCCCCGCACGCTGGAGGCCATGCCCTCGCGCATCACCACAGAGACCATGTCCACAACGCTCTCGGTGAACTTAAGAACGATGTTCCCCACAAACCCATCACACACAGCCACATCCACAGAACCGGCAAAGAGATCTCTGCCCTCTACATTACCGATGAAATTCAGATCGCTCCCTTCCAGAAGGCGGTAGGCCGCCTGAACGGTCTCCGAGCCCTTGCTGCTCTCCTCGCCGACGTTCAGCAGTCCCACCCTGGCTTCACTCTTCTTGAGAACCCGTTCCGCATAGCAAACACCCATTACACCATACTCGTACAGATGCTCCGGAGTACACTCGATATTGGCTCCGACATCCAGCAGGACGCACCCGCCGGTCTCATTGGGGACTATGGTGGCAATGCCGGGCCGCCTCACACCCTTTATTCGCCCAAGTGTGAAGAGGGCATTGGCCACCACGGCACCGGTGTTCCCGGCGCTGACGAAACCTTCGGCTCGGCCTTCGCGCTGCAAGCGCAGGCCTACGGCTATTGAGGATTCCCTTTTCTTGCGTAGCGTTGCAGCCGGCTGCTCACCCATTGCAACCACATCTCTGGCTTCCACGACCTCTATGGTGCCTTGAGCGATTCCTCTGGCGGCCATCACCGGTTCAATGGCATCCCGCCGGCCGACCAGGGCGATCTTGAGATCGCCGCCCACCTGCCGAGTGGCCGCGATGGCTCCGTCGATGATGACTCCGGGGGCCTTATCGCCCCCCATCGCATCCAGGGCTATTCGCACGGATAGCCACCTTTCCCAACGTGTCGTCCGGTTACTCGGTTTCCACTACCTTGCGGGTCTTATAATAACCGCACTGAGGACAGACCCTGTGAGGAACAATGAACTCATCACACTTCGGACACTTTGCGAGCCCGGGCGGCGCTATCTTCCAGTGCGACCGCCGCTTCCCCTTCCGGCTTTTCGAAACCTTTCTCTTTGGAACTGCCATCGCTTTAACCTCTTCTGTTACAATCGTTTACTGCGTTCCCTTCATCTTCTTTAGATCTTCCCATCTGGCATCATGGCCTGCCACATGACACCCGCAGGTCGTCACATTCAGGTTAGTCCCACATCCGGGACAGAGACCCCGGCAGTCCGCCTTGCAGAGCTGCTTGAGCGGTACCTGCACAAGAAGCTCACTTCTCACATGATCCGTGAGATCAGCATAACCGGCGCCGGCCGGAACCTCAATAACATTTTCTCGCTCTTCGGAGTCTTTCTCACCGCCGACGATCACCCAGAGTTCGATCGGGGCTTCAAGGCCGAATACATAAGCCTCAAGACATCTGCCGCACTCCAGAACCGCCGTAACATCTGCCCGTCCCTTGATGAAGATATCGCGACCGTTCCTGGTCACATCCAGGCTCGCGCGGACGGGCGACTCCAGATGCCCTCCCTCCGGTACATCTCCCCACTCCGAGGTTTCGGTAGTCAGCTCCAAGTGCGTCAAGCCATCAGGCAACGATCCTATTTCAAGCCTCAGCATCTCTGATCACCCCCAGCCCGGGCTATTCGAAGGTTTGTGAAAAATCCGGGCCAAAGCCCAGGCCATCCGATCCGGCATCGCTCCGGTCCAATGGTCATGACCTCCTTAGATAAGCGTCTATCGCCCGTGCCGAAGTCCTGCCTGCACCCATCGCCAGAATCACCGTAGCGGCCCCCGTCACGATGTCTCCACCTGCGAAAACACCGTCCAGACTGGTAGCCCCGCTCACATCTTCCGCGATGATGTTGCCCCACTTGGTGGTCTTTAGACCAGGCGTCGTCGAGGGAACCAGTGGATTAGGTCCCTGGCCGATCGCCATCACCACAACATCCACAGGTATTCTGAACTCCGAGCCCGCGACCGGGACCGGCCGCCGCCGACCGCTTGCATCCGGCTCACCGAGCTCCATCTTGATGCATTCGATCTCCTTCACCCACCCCTTGTCACCCCCGGTTATCCTGACCGGATTGGTGAGCTCCTTGAGGATCATCTCCTCTTCCAACGCGTTCTCGATCTCCTCTTCCCTCGCAGGCATCTCAGCCCGGGATCGACGGTAGATGCAATAGACTTCGTCGGCCCCCAGCCTCATGGCGGTTCTCGCCGAATCCATGGCGACGTTGCCCCCACCCACAACCGCAACACGCGTACCCACCTTTATCGGCGTATCGTACTTCGGAAACTCGTATGCTTTCATCAGGTTCGACCGGGTAAGGAACTCGTTGGCGGAGTAGACACCGTTAAGATTCTCACCTGGTATGTTCATGAAATAGGGCAGTCCTGCTCCGGTGGCCACAAAGACCGCATCAAAACCCTCTTCGAGGAGCTCCTCGATCGTTCTTGTCTTTCCCACCACGAAGTTGCAGACGATCTTCGCACCGAGCTTCTCGATGTACTCTACTTCTCTTCTGACGGTTTCCTTGGGCAGCCTGAATTCAGGAATCCCGTAGACCAGGACGCCACCGGGTTTGTGCAGAGCTTCAAACACCGTCACCCCGTGTCCGAGTTTTGCCAAGTCGCCTGCCACCGTCAAGCCCGCCGGTCCCGACCCGACCACCGCAACCTTCTTGCCTGTCGAGCGGGGCACGTCGGGGATCGAGGCCTTACCTGTCTTCATTTCATGATCCGCGACAAAACGTTCCAGCCTGCCTATGGAGACCGGCTCCCACTTCTTGCCCAGAATACACAACTTCTCGCACTGGTCCTCCTGAGGGCAGACCCTGCCGCAAATCGCAGGCAAGCTGTTCTTCTCCCTCACCTTCTTGATGGCATCATCAAACCTTTTCTCGCTCACAAGCGAGATGAATGAGGGTATGTCGATTTCAACCGGACAACCTGAGACGCAGGGTCGCTTCTTGCAATTCAAGCAGCGCTGGGCCTCCCTTACTGCTTGCTCCTCAGTGAACCCCAGCGCGACCTCTTCGAAGTTATGGCGCCTTACGTGGGGATCCTGGCTCTGCATCGGCTCCCGTTTGGCCTGGATCTTAGGCTTTGCTCGTTCTTCGCTCACTCTGAGCACCCTCCGCACTGTCGGTGTCTATAATCATTCAGGGATACCTTCTCTTCTTCGCAATAGGTCGCCTGCCTGGCAAGCAGCACTTCGAAATCCACATCGGCGGCATCGAATTCCGGTCCGTCCACACATGCGAATTTGGTCTTGCCTCCGACGCTCACCCTGCAGACTCCACACATACCAGTACCGTCAACCATGATCGGATTCAGACTGACCTTGGCGGGGATACCGTACTTGGAGGTCACGCCGGCGAAGGCCCGCATCATCGGCAAGGGACCGATGCCGATCGCAAACCCGAACTCATAGCCCCCGTTGACCAGCCTCTCCATCTCCTGAGTGACGAAGGCCTTCTTGCCGTAAGAGCCGTCGTCAGTGGTAACATATAACTCATCACTCACTCCGGCCATCTCTTCTTCGAGAATCAGAAGGTCCTTCGAGCGTGCTCCAATGACCGAAATCACGCGGTTTCCCGCTTCCCTCAGTGCTCTGGCTACGGGGAACACCGGCGCGACTCCGATCCCGCCACCGATACATGCGACGGTTCCGAAATCCTCTATATGGGTGGCCTTACCCAGTGGACCGACCAGATCGAGAATGCCGTCACCCTCCTCGAGCGTCCCCAGTTGGACGGTGGTCTTTCCCACCTCCTGAAATATGAGAGTCAGTTCTCCTTCGCTGCGGTCGAAGTCAGCAACAGTCAGAGGAATTCTCTCACCTTCTTCATGTATCCGGATGACCACAAACTGGCCGGGTAATACTTTGGTTGCAACCAGAGGCGCATCCACGACAAACAGCTTGGTCTGAGGTGCCAGAACCTCCTTCTTCTTTATCTTGAACATCCGGCTCTACCTCCCCTGTTGCTTCAGTGAGGATACGATTCGCTCAGTATCCATCGCTATTACCAGCTCCTCATCGGTAAGAATCGCGTAGATCCCGACTCCCGATCTCCCAGAGGATATTTCTCCGTCACATCCCACGCAGTTTACGTTCTTATCAGTATCGATATCGAGGCCCAGGAAGTCAAGCCCCTCAACCGACTTTGCCCTCACGACCGGGGAATTCGAACCTATACCTCCAGTGAAGGTCAGGGCGTCCAGACCGCCCATGGCGGCTGCATAGGCGCCTATGTACTTCTTCACACGGTATGTGAACACATCGAGCGCCAATTGGGCCCTGTCCCTACCCGATCCGGCTTGCTTCTCGATCTCACGCATGTCGCTCGATATACCGGAGATGCCGGCGAGACCGCTGTGTTTATTGAGCATCGCATTCGCTTCGACAACCGTGAGGTTCTCCTTACCCATCACGTATAGAACCAGTGCAGGATCCGTGTCACCGCACCGTGTGCCCATGACAAGGCCCTCCAGCGGCGTGAACCCCATGGAAGTATCGACCGACTTGCCTTGCTTTATTGCAGCCATGCTGCATCCGTTTCCCAGATGGCAGGTGATCACTCTCATCTCATCCAGGCTTCTGCCCATCCTGTCCGCCGTCTTTCCGGCGACATAGCGGTGCGAGGACCCATGGAAACCATACCGTCTTATCCCATAGCGGCGATACAGTATGTATGGCACGGCGTATATATATGCGTGAGGAGGAACCGTCTGGTGAAACGCGGTGTCGAAGACCGCGACCTGAGGGACCCCCGGAAGCAAAGCGGCACAGGCATCAACCCCTCTCAGATTGTGAGGATTGTGAAGAGGGGCGAGCTCGATGCAGCCCTCGATCGCCTCCCTGACCTTATCGGTGATCAGGACCGAGCCCTTGAAACTCTCTCCCCCGTGCGCGACGCGATGCCCCACCGC
>CAZRAU010000060.1:0-1324 GCA_964598025.1 uncultured bacterium | reverse complement strand
TGCTCAGAAGAACTGCAACCACAGTCTCAATGGCCTGACCGTGGTCGACCGCCTCGACACCGGTGCGGATATGATCGCCGTCCGCCCTCTTGTGGTGAAGCAGCGACCCCGACAAACCGATGCGCTCAACCTGACCCTCAGCAAGGCAGGTGCCCTCAGCACCGTCAAAGAACTTGTATTTGACTGAAGAACTCCCGGAATTCAATACAAGGATCTTCACCGCTGTCGTTCTCCGTCCACATCATAGGATAGAAAGCCTTCCCCACACTTCTTTCCGAGTTTACCTTCTCTCACCATTCGTCTCAGGAGGGGACAGGGCTTGAACTTGAGATCGCCCAGTTCGCGGAAGAGCCGTTCCATGAGCCGCATCAGAACATCCAAACCGATTGTGTCCGCCAGCTCCAGGGGCCCCATAGGAAACCCGAATCCCAGCTTCATCGCCCGGTCGATATCCACTGCCGTCGCGACGCCCTCCATCAGCGCATATGATGCCTCGTTTATGTACGGTATCATCACTCTGGTTGTGACAAAGCCGGGGTACTCATAGACTTCGACGATCTCTTTGTCCATTTGTGAAGCCAGGGTCTTGGCGGACTCGTAAGTCTCGTCGGATGTCTTCATAGCCCTTACGAGCTCTACCATTGCAGCCCGCGGAACCGGGAAGAGGAAATGCATGCCGACGATCCTGTCCGGCCTGGAAGTGACGCTGCCGATCTCGGTAATACTCAGCGTTGATGTACTCGTGACAAATATGGTCCCCTCCGGACACACGTCGTCAAGATCTGCAAACACCGACTTCTTCAATTCAAGCTGCTCTGGGACGGCTTCCATCGCAAACTCGCAGTCTCCTGCTCCACCCAGACCCACCACGGTTTCGATTCTCGAAAGAACAGCCTTCTTCTCTCCGGCCGTAATCGCCCACCGCTCTATGGCCTCATCCAGGTCCGTTTCTATACCCGTCATACCTTCATCAAGTCTGGATTGGCTTATATCGCCCAGAACAACAGATATGCCGGCCCGGGCTGCAGACTCTGCGATACCCTGACCCATCTCGCCGGCTCCGGCAATGAAGATTTTCCTTACCGCCATCCCGCCACCTCAGGCAAGATCAGGAAAGAAGAAATGCAATTCCTCTGTTGCAGATGCGGGTGAATCCGAAGCATGTACGGAGTTCATTGTAACGTTGATTCCAAACGAAGCTCTGATTGTGCCCTCGGCTGCCTCAGCCGGATCGGTGGCCCCGCAGACTCCGCGCAGCCTGGAAATCGCATGGTCACCCTCTAAAGCAACGACCACACAGCCGCCCGAGCTCATGTAGGCCACC
>CAZRAU010000059.1:19615-20023 GCA_964598025.1 uncultured bacterium | reverse complement strand
CTGCCTGACGATGGACGTGAACGCCGCCCTGGAGGGCTGCTTTGCGGCCGGCGCTCAGACCGTCGTCGTGCGCGACGGCCACGGCGGCCAGGGCGACAACTTCATCTGGGAAGACCTGGACCCGCGCGCCGAATACCTGCTCGGCCTCATTGAACGGAGCGCGGTGGACGAGGGCGAGGCATATGTGAGGAAGTCGGAAGGGCTGGATCTGAGTCTCAGGGATCAGGCCGTTGAAAGACTTCGTAACAAGGATGAGGGCGGTTATGCCTTGAGGCTTATCAAAGACCGGCGTATGGCTTTTGTCCACAGCTCGGATCTCAGAAAGTCATCCCTCGAGCGCAGTGTGGAAAAGGGGGTCGAGCTTGCCGGCGCCGCCGCTCCGGATGATGCCAACGTGCTGCCTGAACC
>CAZRAU010000059.1:15743-19605 GCA_964598025.1 uncultured bacterium | reverse complement strand
GAAGGCGAGATCGAGGTGGAGACCTTTGATCCTTCCTTCGACGAGGTGACCTTCGACCGCAAGATCGCACTGCTTAGAGATGTGGAGACGCTTGCCTTCGCATACGACCCTTCGATTTCCAAGGCCGAGTACCTGGACTATAGTGATAGCAAAACGGAAACGGTTATTGCGAACACCAAAGGCATCTTCCATCAGGGGCGATCCACTTCCTTTGGGCTTTCGGCGTCGGTCGTTGCCGAACGGGACGGGAACGTGGAGACCGGCGGCGATCACTCCAGGAGTGTGATGTTCGACGGTCTTGATCTTCCCTCAAAGATCGCCAGCCGGGCCTGCTGGAAGGCGATGTCACTTCTGGGGGGGACGACTCCCAAGACCCAAACTCTGCCTGTGATATTCGATCGTGATACGGGCCATGCGCTGCTCGCCCATCTGCTTTCTATGGTAAAGGGCGACAACGTGGCCGAGGGGCTTTCGGCTCTCAAGGAGAGGACCGGCGAGAAGATAGGCGCCGAAGTTGTTACCATTGTCGATGATGCCACACTACGGCACGGTGTAGCCAGCAGGAGCTTCGACGCCGAGGGGATCCCTTCGCGGCGGACGGTGATCGTCGATCGGGGCAGCTTCAGATCCTTCCTTTTCGATACGAGATCCGCGCGCAAGGCGGGCTTCGAGACCACGGCAAATGCGACGCGCAACAGTTTCAGGGACCTGCCGAGTGTGGGCAGTACCAACCTGTTCATGGCCAAGGGCGAGAGTACGCCCGAGGAGATCATCAAGGCCACCGACCGGGGGCTATGGCTGCTGTCGCTGGCAGGATGGTGGGTGGGCATAAACCCCTCGACAGGGGACTTCTCCAGCGGGGCTCAAGGCTTGTGGGTGGAAGGTGGGGAGGTCGCCTACCCGGTGCGCAACGTCACCATAGCATCGAACATCCTGGACATGCTTGCGGGTATCGATGCTGTCGGTAACGACCTATACCTCGAAGATGACGTATCGAGTCCGACGTTCCGAATAAGCCAGATGCAGGTGGGCGGCGTCTAGACAAGGGGTCACGCGGCCGGATCCGGCCCCCTGTTTATTTATATAGGGCCTTTATAGAACCCCAGGACTGGGACTCGGTTCCTACGGGACACGAGAGATCAACTCTACTCGCCTTTCCGATCAGGATTCCGTCATCATCGACGGGGAACCATCTGAGGGTGATGCCCCCCGAGTAGGATATGAGGCCAAAGCCGGTCATGACCGATCCCGGTAGTATGGGATCATCCACAGTGTAGAATACCAGCGAGCCGGGTTGGGTGAAGCCCGAAGGGCCTATGCCGGCCTTCCATCCCTCGGGCCAGGCCACCGGCTCAACAAGGGCTGCCATCAGCCCCTCTATCTCCAGGCCATAGACGGGCCTCCAGCAGGTGTCGAAGACCTCCAGGTCGAAGGCATAAGCGCATCCGCCCGGTATCAGGCTGCACTTGAGGTTGCAGAGCCGCGCTGCCGCGGACGGAATGTCTTCCCTGTCTCCCTCATCATAAGGGACCGTCCTGGCATCGCCCAGGATAGTATTTGACATTCCCAGGTGGAGTGCTAAGATTATGCACACTGTCGGCACAATACGCGGCAGATGTGCGCTTGAATGTGACCCTTGGTTTTTCATTTTACTGTCCGACATCTTCCGGACCTAATTGACCTATGCCTTTGCCGCTACCCTCTATATCGGCACCAGACATCAGGATATTAGCCCCAGAACCCACACAAATGAACTATACTAAAGAATTGAGGTATTGCCTATAGCATGTCTTGGTCCAAAGGCGTTACAGGCCGTACTCAAGCGGTGAAAGGTGTGCTCCCGGCGCCGGCTTTTGACTTGGAAGCCTCGATGGATTGCGGGCAGATTTTCGGCTGGCACAAGGACAGGGGGACCTATTCCGGCATCATAGGTTCAACTGCGGTCAGTCTGAGGCAATCGGCCGACCGGGTGTACTTCGTCTCGGACCGTGAGATTTCCGCCGGCCGGATCGCCTCCTTTCTGGGTTTGGACGAGGATCTCGACGCAATCCGCCTCGAGATAGCCAAAGACGCTTTCATGCGCCGGATAGTGGGATCGGTCAAGGGTTTGAGAATACTCAAGCAGGACGTATGGCCATGTCTTTGTTCCTATATCCTTTCCGCGAATAACCGGGTTGACCGTATCGACAAGATCGTGAAAGGCATCGCTTCGAAGTTCGGCAAGTCTTACAGCGTGCAGGGGAGGACGGTCTATAGCCTGCCCGAGCCTGAAGATCTGGCCGGCTGCGCGGAGTCCGGCGTGCGTTCCTGTGGGGCGGGGTTCAGGGCGCCTTATCTGGTTGAGGCGGCGCGCATGGTCGCTCTGGGAGACGTCGACCTCGAGGCGGTCCGGCGTATGGATGAGCCCGAAGGCAGGGAGGTCCTCAAGAGGTTCCCGGGAGTGGGGGACAAGATCGCCGACTGCGTCCAGCTGTTCGCCTTCTCCAAGTATGAAGCTCTTCCCGTCGATGTCTGGATCAAACGGGTCATAGAGAGAGTTTACTTCCATTCCTGCGACGTGAGGCCAGGTGAAATAAGGCTGTTTGGTCAGGCCTATTTCGGGCGGTATGCCGGCTATGCCCAGGAGTATATCTACTACTACGCCCGGGCCTTTGGGTTGGAGGGGTAGGACCGAGGGGTCGGATCTTGAGAACTGAATTCACTCAGTGAATTCAGTTCTCAAGATCCGACCCCTCTTGTCTTGCCTATAGGTTAGCTATTCGACCCGTATTGCCTCAACAGGGCATTCCTCGGCAGCCTGTCTCGCACAGTCTTCAGCATCCGCCGGAATCTCGTCCCCCGTCACCTTCGCGACGTCATCGTCCATTTCGAAAACGTCGGGACAAGTCTGTGTGCAGAGTTCGCATCCGGTGCAGAGATCCTCGTCCACAAATGCCTTCATCGTGTCACCTCCTCCCTCTCTTTGATGTGTAGTGTGGTCTTGCTCAATCCTCCTTCTCCTCGTCCGGCATCTTTTCCGATTCGTCCGGCGGAAGCAAGTCCGATAGGCCTCCGCTTTCCTGCTTGCCCATGACCCGGAAGAAGGTCTCCACTATCTTCCTTTCCATCTGATCCCTTTCGGCCTCGCTCTTGCCCGTGCAATCCACCTGGCCGCCGGCGATCATGTCGTGGCCTCCGGCCGTGCCCAAGGACCCGACGACGCGCCGGGCGATCTTGCCGGCCCTACCTTTGACCCTGGAAGTCCGGACCGAAATCAGGATCTGGTCCTTGAATCTGCCGGTACAGAGACACCAGCTGATCCGCTTGAGGTCAAGGAGCATCTCGGCAACCTGAGGGATAATGTCTGAATATTCTACACGGCCCAGTGTGCTTGCCACGGCGTGCTTGTACGTGACCGCGTTCTTGAATCCCTTGGCCAGGTAGGCGAAGTGTATCTTCTCGCGGGCAGGCCGCCGTATTCGCGACAGGAGGCTCCAGTTGGTCTTGGGGAAAAGCGCCTGGTAAGCGGTGCGGTCCGCCTCCACGGCTTCTCTGCCGAGGTCCTGGGTCTCGGACGCGATACCGTAGAAAAGGGCGGTAGCCAAGTTGCTCGGCACGTCCAGGCCGCTGGCGAAGAGGTACTCGGTCAGGATTGTAGCGCTGGCCCCGTAATCGGGTCTGATGTCAACAAACGGAGCGCGCGTGGATTTCCTTTGGGGATGATGATCTATGACCCCGAGAGGTTTGGCGGCGTGCGGCATCGAATTATTGCCCGTCATGGGCTGGGTATCAATGAGAATGACGGACTTATAACGTTTTATGGTCGATTCCGTCAGCTGCGTGGTGTGGATCTTCAGGTGCCGCAGCATGGAACGGTTCTCGG
>CAZRAU010000059.1:0-15733 GCA_964598025.1 uncultured bacterium | reverse complement strand
CCGTAGCCGACCCTGGTCTTCAGACCCAGGCGTTTGGAGATCACATACCTGAGGCAGGCAGCGGACGACAAGCCGTCCGGATCCGGGTTATCATGCGTAAGGATGAGCACCGACCGGGATCCGCTCAGCGCCTTGAGCAGGGCCTCTAATTTCGCCTGTGACAGGAAGCTGGACAACGCCGTTGCATCCGGCAAACTCGCTTAGCTCCTTGCGCTTATGATCGCTGCCTTGAGATCATTCACGATATCGAGAAAACAACCCATCGGGGCGACCTTGAGTCGGCCCTGAGTCGGCCGCCGGCCGGTCAGGCACCCTCGCGTGCCAGCTTCCGGAAGTCTATTTCCTCCCAGGATCCGGCTCTCTCATCCCATTGATACAGCGTGACCCGATGGGACATTTCCGTCTCAGAGTATACGTACTTATCGGTGGTCTCGCCGCCGATACGCTTGGAGAACTTGACCTGGTGATCCATAATAACGGGCCGGGATGTGCGCTCGAGCTTCATCCGACCGCCGGCGCCGGTGAAGATGGCCCTCTCGATCGTTAGCTTCTTCTCTGGCACTTCCTCCTTTGCTCTCTCCTCGATTCCGAACTTCCTGTCTATCTCCTCGAGGAGGTAGTACCACTTCTCATCATGCAAAACCCGACCCCCCTTTTGCCCATAAACTACCACGGCATCAGGCTTTTTTCAATGGCTATGCCGTTCAGGGCATTGCATGATACTCCAAACCTCACCTCTTGACAAGCGAATTCTGATTCTGCTTGACTCTCGGGGTTTTTCGATGGCACAATGTAACTGAAATCCTGCAAAGAGGTTAAGACGCACATGTACAGCGAAAAAGTGATGGATCATTTCATGAACCCCCGCAATGTGGGGGAGATCAGTGATGCCGACGGGGAGGGAACGGTCGGCAATCCGGTATGCGGCGACATGATGACCTTCTATATAAGGGTGAATGACGGCCGTCTGGAGGATGTGAAGTTCAAGACCTTCGGCTGTGGAGCGGCCATAGCCGTGTCCAGCATGATCAGTGAGATGGCCAAGGGCAAGACCGTCGAGCAAGCCCTGGAGATCACCAACAAGGATGTGGCCGACGAACTGGGTGGCCTACCCTCCAACAAGATGCATTGCTCAAATCTCGGAGCTGATGCGCTGCACAAGGCGATTGAGAACTATCTTGCCAAGGTGGAGCCCACCTCAAGGGCGGGAGGCGAGTCAGGTGAGTGAGAGCCTATCAGGTTCGGACAGCGGCGAGGGCAAGGCCTGCTCCTGTCCTTTTTGTGATGCGCCCGCGGATGGGATGTATCCTTTCTGCAAGGATTGCGGGAAGGTTATGAATCACTGCAAAGTCTGCGGCAAGCCTGTACCGCCGCATCGGGACATCTGCGCGGAATGTGAAGCCTAAGACCGCGGCCCTGCCGGGATTTCTCCCTCAACCTTGTGAGCAAATGGAGCCAAAACCCAGCCTATCATTAGACCTTCGGGACAGGGAGTGCCCCTTCACGCTTCTCCAACTGGGCGAGGCCGTGAGGGCGCTTTCCAGAGGCGATGTACTCGAGATCCTGGTGGGGAGGGAGGCTGCGGTGGACGACATCCGGGCTTGGTGCGAGGGGACCGGCAACGAGTTTCTCACATCTGATGTTGCAGCCACAATCAGGATATGTCTGAGAAAGGTGTGACACGGTGAAGAAGGCCCTTCTTAACGCTTCGGTATATGTGAGTGGAGGAGACGTGATTGAGAAGGGGTTCGTGACATGGGAAGGATCGCGGATAGAGCAAGTGGGAGCCATGTCCGCGTTTGTCAGGGGCCCCGACATAGAGGCGGAAGACCTCGAGGGTAGGCTCATACTACCGGGGCTGGTAGACTGTCATATCCATCTTGTGGGGTACGCTCTTGCACTCAGACGCATAGACCTCTCGCCGACCCGATCGGTTGATGAAGCGCTTGACATGATCGGCGCTTGCTCAGGCCGGCTCCGCAAAGGCGAATGGCTCCGGGGAAGAGGCTGGGACAAACAACATTGGGGTCTCGATTGTTTTCCTGACCGAGCGCTTCTGGACCGGGTGACCCCTGATAACCCAACCGCGCTTTCCAGCAGGGATGGTCATCTGGTGTGGGTCAACTCCGCCGCCTTGATCGCTCTGGATCTCGACCGGGCCGGAATCGAGGTGGAGGGCGGCGAAGTGGAGCAAGACGGTACAGGGAAGCCCACGGGCATATTCAAGGAGAAGGCGGCAGGTCTTGTCTTGAGCCGCCTCGACAGGCCCGATCCCGAGCGGGCGGTTCCTGCCATCTCGGATGCCTGCCGAAACCTCCTGAGCCTGGGTATTACCGGGGTCCACACCAGTGAAAACGCCGGCAGCAACGAGGCGCTCGACCACGCAATCAGCCAGGGCATGATCGGCCTTCACACGGTCAGGATGCTCGAAGTGGGAGAGCCTCAGGATATCGAGAAAGCCTCTGGTATGGCGGGAGTCACCCATATCAAGATACTCATCGACGGCGCGCTGGGGTCACAGACTGCGAGTATGCTGGAGCCTTACTGCGGCCAGCCGGACAACCTCGGGATTGTGGCGGTACCCAAGGCGGAATTGCGCGAACTGGTTGGGCGGTCGGTTGAAGCCGGTTTTTCGGTGGCTGTCCATGCCATCGGCGACAGGGCCAACATGGAGGTACTGGATGTCTTTGAGGAGGTGAGGGGCACCGATCCCGGGCGACATGCGGTTCTAAGAGTCGAACATGCGCAGGTCCTCCGTCCCGAGGACATTGCCCGCTTCGGCAGGCTTGGTGTTGTGGCATCCATGCAGCCTATACATCTGTTGGGTGACACGACCGTGGCCCGAAGGTATTGGGGGTCGAGAAGCCGCTATGCATATGCCTTCAGAAGTATTCTGGATACCGGAGGCACACTGGCCTTCGGGTCGGACGCGCCGATCGAGGATCCGGATCCCATCAAGGGCATCCACGCTGCCGTAACCCGCCGGAGCCACCTCACCCATGGTGCAATGCCATGGAACGCTGCCGAGTGCATCACGGTTGCGGAGGCGATCGATGCTTATTCCGCAGGGGCAGCTCTTGCTTCCGGCACTGAGATGGAGACCGGGCGTATTCGCCACGGCATGCGCGCGGACCTCACCGTGCTCGACCGGGATATCACGTCGGTGGACACCGACAGTCTGCCGGATGCGAAAGCGATCTTGACGGTTGTCAACGGCCGAGTGCACTACCCGTAGCGTCGCCGCTCCTGTGGCAACGGTTCTTGTACCGTCGGCCATCCGTGCCCGATGGCCTTACCCTCGCCCATCCTGGCACGCCTGATGCAGGCATTTGACTACCGACAAAGCGCTTGGCCTGAGCGGGCGACATAGCGCGGAGGCGTCGCGGGTCGAGCTGCAAATTGAGATGGGTGGGGTGAAAGAACATGGCAAAAAGCCACGTCGTGTACTCGGGCCTCAGGGTGGCCGGCTTCGCCTTGGCCGCATTAGCGATGCTTCTGGCTGTCGCGCCCGCGGAAGTTGGTGCCGGCACCTATACCCATCATCTCAGTTTCTC
This sequence comes from uncultured bacterium, assembly GCA_964598025.1. Classification (GTDB taxonomy): domain Bacteria; phylum Arandabacterota; class Arandabacteria; order Arandabacterales; family Arandabacteraceae; genus JALGWN01. Next base: position 12,179 of record CAZRAU010000059.1, on the reverse strand, counting down.
GGAAAAGGATCTGGAGTACTGCAAAGTCCAAGGCTACGATTTGGTCATCCTTGGGGGGGCGAGGTTTTTGAATCGCCCAGGCAAACCTCGCCTGCCCCTGGTTCCTCTCAGGATTGCCTTGCCTGCCGGAAGTGAAGTCGGCGGGTTCAATCTTGTTGTGCGGGATAGCTTGGAGCTTCAAGGTGACTTTTTCGTTTGGCCGGCACAGCCTCCCCAAAGCCTGTCCGCCACGGGATCTTCGGAGTTCGTAGCGCCGCTGGAGACGGTCTACGGATCGGACGACTGGTATCCTGAACGTGCAGCTGAATTGGTTGGATGGGGCAGGCTTGGGGGAGTGACTGTGTGTGACTTTGTTGTGTACCCGTTGAGGTATCATCCCGTCTCAGGCAGGGTTGTGTTGAGTACGGATATTGAAATCGATATTGACTACGCCTGCCGGGCCTCCTTGGAGGACAGGACTCTGTCGGACTTGGATATGGTGGAAGGCCTGGTAGCGAATCCATACGGGTCCTGGCGGCTCTCGGCCGGGAAGATGCCGGAGAAATCGCCAGTGCTCATGGGTGGGGAAACGGCAACCTATCTGATAGTCACATGTGACAGTCTGAAACCGTTCTTCGAGCCTCTGACAACCTGGAAAATGAGAAAGGGCCTGCCTTCGGCCATAGTGACGGTCGAGGAAATTGCAGGCCATTACGCCGGCTGTGATCTGCAAGAGAAGATCAGAAACTGTATCAAAGAGTATAACTCCGATCATGGAACGGATTGGGTCCTGCTTGGCGGAGACACCCAAGTCATCCCCGATCGCAAGGCATATGTTCCGCTCTCAGACAAGCCCTACCTACCTTGCGATCTCTACTACTCCGACCTTGACGGTACCTGGAATGCTGACGGCGATCTCTACTGGGGTGAGGTCCCAGCAGACAACGTTGACATGTACGCCGACGTCTTCGTCGGCAGGGCCCCCGTTTCGAACGGTGCCGAGGTTGCGGCTTTCGTTGCCAAGGTGCTCACATATGAAGGCGCGTATGGAGTACCGCAGGACTACCAGCTGGATATGCTGTTCGCAGGCGAGATACTGTGGGGGGATCCGGGCAACCCTTCCGATCCCGACTATACGGACGGCGGCATCGCCAAGGATCTCATACATAGCGCCTTCGTCCCCCCCAGGTTCTCCGTGCACCGGCTGTATGAATCTCTCGGCAACTTGGATCATGCCGCGGTGATGGGTCTTCTCAACCAGGGGATGAACATCGTCAACATTCTGGGGCACGGCCAGTACCACTCGATCTCAATCGCTGAGGACGCACTCAGCGAGGCGGATTTCGGATCGCTCCTCAATGGTCCGAGGTACGGCATCCTCTACTCAGTAACATGCCTGGCCGGTGGCTTCGATCAGAGCGCGTGTATCGGTGAAACCTGGGTCTTGAGTCCAGGTGGCGGTGGTTTCTTCGTGGGTAATTCGAGATACGGCTGGAACTGCCCCGGGTTTCCCGGCGAGGGTCCGTCGGACTACTACGATCAGTCGTTCTTTGAGTCGGTATTCGTGACAAAATTCACGAACCTGGGCAAGGCCCACGCCGACGCAAAGCACGAGTTTGTGGGTGAATCCAAGTCCGATCCCTACATGCTCTATCTCATGTACGGGCTCAATCTTCTGGGGGATCCCGAGACACGGATTTGGACCGACGAGCCGGAGGGAATGGTCATCGCCTTCGACAGCCCCGTGCCTACAGGCCCGCAGACGTTTGTTGTGAAAGTCACTTCCGGAGGGACTCCGGTTGCCGGTGCGCGCGTATGTCTCTCGAACGGCACGGACGTCTACGCCGTTGAAGAGAGCGACTATCAGGGCCGGGTCTATATGTTCATCGAGCCCGCCGCTGAGGGTAACATTCACATCACCGCTACGGAGTGCAACCACCTGCCGGCATTGGGAGAGGCCATAGTGACGGACGATCTACCTCCGGGAAGGCCCCAAGAGGTCATAGCGGAGGAAGCCGCCGGGCCGGCAGCTGTCCTGGTTTGGTCGCCTGTCTGTGACGCGGACCTCTCCGGGTACAACATCTACCGCAACACCTGTTTCATCCCCGAGAGTCTGGCATCGGTGGCTGCTTCGGATACGGCCTACCTGGATACCGATGTCGCTGAGGACACACTCTATTATTACTGGGTCGCAAGCGTGGATTCCGCCGGCAACGAGAGCTCCTTATCCGAGCCGTGCTCGCTCCGGGTTGGGAGCATGGTTTCAGTTCCCGACCGGCTCCCCGGGGCCCCCTACATTGCCGTGTCCCCTAATCCCTTTAGCCGCGTAGTGCGCCTCTCGATTCGGGGCAAGCAAACACCACGCGCGGACGCGGATGTTTTCGATGTCGGGGGAAGATGGGTCAGAAGCGTGGATCTCGAAGAAGACAATAGCGGCAGTTGGCAAGGCCGGTGGGATGTGGAAGACGCACCGGGCGGGTGGCTGCCGCCGGGCATCTATCTGGTCCGCTTTACACTTGATGAAGAGGTTTATAGTCGCAAGGTTATTCTCCTCCGCTGACCAGGCCGGTGAAAAGCACCCGTCTGCCGTGTTACGCTTGTGGCTCGTCATTGCGGCGTACCTCAAGTACGCCTCACTCCTCACCACTTCGCGTGCCTTGCATCCGCATGCTTTTGACCGGCCTGGGCGAGCAGGGAGTGAAAAGCACCCGTCTGCCGCGTTACGCTTGTCCCTCGCAGTTGCTCAACACCGTAGCGTTGCCACTCCTCTGGCAACGAAGGTCTCTGTGGCGTCGGCTCTCCGCGGCCGACGAAAGCTGGGGGATTGGCCTTGGTGTCCGGCTTCGGGCCTGGAAACCCGACGCTACGCCGGGCCATGACTGCCCCACCGGGTTTACCGGATCTTGAGGATCTTGGTGGTGTGGGTGGTCCGTCCTATCGTGAGGCGGGCGAAATACAGCCCCGGTGCAACGACCCAGCCCTGGTCCGAGCGGCCGTCCCAGGTTATCTGCCGGATACCTCCGCTGCCGTCCTTGCGGTCGAAGGCCCTGACCAGCCGCCCCTCAACCGAGTACACCGCGAGCTCCGTCCTGGCCGGTTCGGGGGTGAAGTAGGTGATATCAACACTCCCCCCGAAGGGGTTCGGGGTTGCCGCGACTATCTGCGCGCGCAAGGCTATCCCCGCCTCGCTCTCCCGGGTATGTATGAATTCCTCGGTGCCGGCGATGAGGCTGAACCCGCGGCTACGGTCGAGCCGGAACCCGTAGGGCAGATCACCGGCCCCTATTCTCAAGCCTCTGGCGTCATCGTATAGGAACACCTCCCAGGTCTGCGGCATCGGGGATCTGGTGAGCATATCGAGAGCCGTCGGCGTCGCCTTGGATGCCTCGACCCGGAATGTCCAGTAAGTGCCCTCCTCGCTGGAGTGTCTGATATCGGTCATATAAAGTCCCCGGTGGCTTCCCCATGTATCTTGGTCAAACACAACCCTCATGCACTCGTCGACAGGAGGGGGTTCATGATGGTCCATCGCGTCCCATCCGTCCCTGGCCTTGGGGCTTAGCCCGGCCAGGACGGTCCGCTCCGGAAAATCCGGCGAGGATGCGACGATCTCTATGAGTGCATCGAAATCACCGCGCATAGCTGAGGGGGAGGAGGCGAGCACCGGTGCCGGCGCGGAAGGTCTGATAACAAGATCCACATCCTGGGTGCTGCCGTTATAGAGCCAGTAACCGCGCCAGGGCTCCAAAGCCGATTCGTGCCCATGATACGCTCCGTCGTAGGAGACCAGGTTGTCCTCCACATATATGGTATCGGCCCCCACAACGTGCTCCTCATTCAGAGCATAGGTCCCGCCGTCGAAAAGGATTTCCGCGGAAAGCCAGTCGGTTGTGAAGGCGAAAGGTGTGCCTATCTGGTTCCACCCGCGATCGAGGTGGACCCTGAAGGGACTCTCCGCCAGGGTGGACAGCCCGCTGAAATCGAAGGTCTTGCGGCTCTTGGTAATGAGCCAGAACGCTTTCCCTCGGTCCATGTCGCTCAGGGCAGGGTACTCGTCATAACAGTCGGCCGAACACGCGATCGATGCATTCCACCTGCCAAGGCGCCAGGACATCTTGTCATAGGCGCCCAGGTCGTCCACCAGCACCTCATCGGGACTGCCGCCGGTCGACCCCGGCAGCGATATCATACGGTATTGCCCCGCCGGCATCTCGACGGCCGACTGGAGATCATCGAAGTGCACTCTCACGCTTATGATGCTGTCGGGCGCGTCTACGGGATATCGTGACGTGTTCCCTGCGTTGTCTGCGGCCTCGATATAGTAAAGAAGGCCGCTCTCGGTCACCGCCGATGGCGGGATCGTGGCCGCGAAGGTGCTGCCGTCCCGGGCCATCGTCTTCTGGCTGTATGTGCTCGGACCGCCTTCCCGGTAGAAGACGGTTGCTCCCGCCACACCGGCGCTGTTGTCGCCTATGTCGGCTGTCACCTCAAGAGCTGTACGATCGGGAACGGCAAGCATCGGCGGGGAATGTAGAATGACCGGAGGCAGGATATCCGTAAACAGCGTGACGAGCCCGGATGAAACCGTACTCGTGGCGTTAGACCCTATTCCCACGGGTGAAGCTTGCCCGGCGATATATGAGATATGCTGGGTCTGGTTGGAGGCCGTCCCCCCACCCTGGGCCGTCGTCGACACAGGAAGCGAGTAGCCCGATATTCCGGGCGAGGCACATAGGAGGAGCAAGCCGGCTGCGATGCCCAATCCGCTGAGTCTTCTCATCTTGCCTTACCTCCCGGCCTCATCGTCCGATCAGGCTTCGTGAACTCGGTCCCGTCCCGCGGTTACTCAGGAGCATTGCGTCCTCCATCGATGACGAGTCATACTGGATGAAGACCGCCGTGAGCGAGATGTCGTCGATCTTGCTCTTGGCTCCGGAGTCGATATCCAACGCCACTTCGGTAAGGAAATACACTATGTGCTGGCCCGGATCGACCTCGAAGGCGGCCGATCCCGCCACAGGCTTCGTAGGCAAGTACTGCCCGGCATACCAGAAGTCGGTTTCAGTCATGCTACTTCTCACCTTGTATTGCATGGTGGAAGGCTGATCGATTGAGACGCCGTAGTCGGCAATGTAGCGTTTGGTCACGAAGTAAGGAGGATCGACGATCAGACTCAGGTCCAGCTTCTGGGTCGCTGAAAAGGACACGAAGATGAACCCGCTGTCGGGGGTAACAAGGGTGTCCGAGACGACGACGGTCGGGGACATGGATGGGGTGGCGAATGAAGCAATCTTCTCATAGGCCAAAACCGGCGGCGTGTGGTGCGCAAGTGGGAGTGATCTGGCGTCTTCGGCATGGGAGATCTCCACGCTGTCCGTCGTGCCTCCTCCGGCAAGGCCCACCCCTGCGGTTACAGCCGAGATATCACCCGTTTCTATGTGGACGTGAAGCGCCGTGGTACCGCCACCGGTAAGCTCCGCCTTCTCAGCGCTGGTGAGCAGCCGGTCGTCGGTGGAAACCACGGCCACTCCTGCTACACGCTCCGGCGGCATGGTACCGGTCATGATCTGGGACGCATCGTGACCGTGCAATGTGGTGACGCCGCCACCGGTGAGCTGGTTCCTCTGCCCGGTCGTGAGCAGGCGGTCGTCATCCGATACCACGGCCACGCCCTCGATTCTCTCGGGTGCCATGGTTCCTGTGACTATATCTCCTGCGTCGGTCGTGACGTCATCGGTCCCATCGGCAAAATCACCCGGTACCCCCAAGAGGATGTTCCAGTGCACCATGTTGCGCCCGGTATTGGGCGGGCTACCATCGGTGATCTTGAGAGAGTCCTTGAGGGCGTACTGGGGATGGTCATTATCCAGGAGCCCGGTGAGTTGCCCATGGTCGTTGGCCCCAGGCGCCCCGGTATCGTCCACGCCGTCTGCGAACCCGTCCGGGACCCCGGTGAGGATGTTCCAGTGAACGAGGTTCGATCCCTGGTTGGGCGGCGAACCGTCCGAGGTATTGAGCAGGTTCTGGCGGTAGTATCTCGAATCATGGGTATGGCTGACGCCTGACAGCTGTGACGAATCTATGCCGTCAAGGAGATCGGCGTTTGTCGCGTCGTCTGCGGTCTGCGCGTTGGCCGCCTCATCCGCGGTAAGTGCGTGGTTGGCCGAATCCGCGCTCCCGGAAAAGAAGGCGTACCCCACGCTGACCAGCTCGCCCCGGGGCAGTATCTCGGGTTCGCCCTCGATCGACACCGATAGCCATCTCTTCCCTCCACCGAATACCGATGTGGGGATGGGGTCGGTGCTCCCCAGAAGCACGCTGAAGACCCCACCGGTGAAATCCACAGTCTGCTCCTCTTCCCAGAGTATGCTCCCGCTCTCGCTGCTGTCGTAAATGCGGAAGGTCACGTCCCTCGAGCCGTCCACGGGGGAGCCTTCCTCTTCAAGCAATCCCTGGTAGTTGATAGCCTGCGGTATGGCATACAGGGATGAAGCCAGCAAGAGGAGTATGCCCAATCCACCCCAGATGATCTTGAGCGTGTCCGAGTTCTTCATGGCTCATGAACCTCCTAACAGGTTGCGCAATACCTCATCAACGGTTCGGGGGGTCGGGGAAACCAGGAAGGTCTTCCCCGGGCACCGTCTTCTTGCCGCCTCCAACCAGCACGGCCGTGACTGCAATAGCAGTCGTCACCAGTGCCCAGACCCACCATTTCTCATATAAGGGCTGGATATTGCCGTCGCCGGTTCCGAGTGAATCGGCGGGCGTATCGAAAAGAAGCCCATCTTCCACCGTTTGGAGATGCCCGGTCTCAACGCCGAGCGAATCGGGAGTAACCTCTTCCCCGGTGCCTTGGGCCAGGCATGCGTCATAGGTGCACGTGCTCAGGGCCAGCCCGACACAAAGCCAGCACAAAGCCTTGAAAGGCTTATCATTGCTCATCATTGTTCGGTACCTCCAGCAGCCCCATAGTTTCACAGAATCGCGGTCGGTGTCAACCCCGCAAAAGAACGGGGTCAGATCTTGAAAGTTGAATTCCTGCGAGAATTCAATTCTCAAGATCCGACCCCAGAGCTTCCTCGGAGTTCTCCCGGGTCCGGTCCTGCCGGCGTTAACGCAGGCGGATCATCTTGGCGGTACCCGCCACATCGCCATCGACGGTGACCCGCATGAAGTAGATGCCTGCCGCGGCGGCCCTGCCGTCGGAACCGGTGCCGTCCCAGGTCAGGGTGTGGCTGCCCGAGGCGAGCCCTCCCCCGAAGACGGTGGTCACCGTCCGGCCGGTGATGTCGAAGATCTCGGCCCGAACATCATAGCGGCCCCGGCTTCCGTCCCTCGGGCTGCTCAGTACCAGGGGCACATTCGCGGCCGACGTGGTCGGGCTCGGGTATGCGCGCATCACCCGGAACCCGCTCGCGACCTCCACGTCGCCCACACCGGCGTTGTTGGTCTGATCCGGCACGCCGTCGCTGTCGCCGTCCACCGCGACCTCAAGGAAATTGTCGATCGCAGGCAGTGTGGCTGAGACGTTGCTCGGCGCGGAATCGCCGCCCAGCTCCCCGTCGGGCTCAGGGTCCCAGCAGACCGAAGCCACAACACCTATCTTGGTATCGACGGGGACCTGACCCGGCCCCAGACCGTAGAGCGCATCCCAGGGAACGGCGATTTCGCTTCCGCCGTCATAGCCGTAGGTGTGCTGAGGGTCGAAGGCCATGTAGGCCTGAGCGCTTATGTCCTCGCTGGTCGAGTCGCTCAAGAATCTCCACATGCTCTGGCCGTCATAAGGCCCCTGGTGCTGGTAGGCTCCCATCTCATAGTCGGGCATGAAGCCCGATGCACTGAAGGTGGCCCCGCGTTCCCAGTGATCTATCCGCGTTAGGTCGGTATAACCGTTGGCCCCGTCGACGTCGGTATCGAGATAGAGTATCCAGGAATTGCCCTGCACATGGCCCCTGATCCCCAGATATAGATAAGTGGAATCCCAATCGACGAAGACCACCAGGATCTCGTTGGTATCCCCGGGCGCCGAGCCGTTCCAGGCGGAGTCCCAGAGGTCGTCGTGCCGTACCCAGGTGCACTGCCAGTCCGAGTCGGAAACATGACCGTCTATCTGCACCTTGGTCACAGGCGCGATGCTTATGGGCACATCGTCCGTATTGGTTATGACCGGGTTGCCGTTGGCGGCTCCGTCCTCCACGGAGGAGGCCGCAAGCAAGAGTTCTATCGGACCGGTCAGGGCCTCGATCGCGTTGGCGCTCGCGCTGCCAAGGGAGAGATTCAGCCTGTCGCTGAGGCCCGTGGTGGTGACGCTGTCCGACGTCGTGAGGGTCACATCGGCCACGCCGTCGTCATCGTCATCGAAGGCAAAACCCGTGATGACTGCGGTAGACGCATCAACATCTTCATCGAAATAGATCACCATTTGATCGGTGGCCGAGAAGTGGGTGCCGCTTAGAGGCCGCGGGCCTAGATTGTCCACGAGGCTGTCTCTCAGAGTCTCCAATTCGGTTACGCGGCCGTTGGTATCCGGCTCGCTGGTGGAGCCGCCATAGACATAGACCTCGAACTTGCTGTCCCCATAGAACTCGTCAACCTCGAGCAAGGTCGCTGCGAACTGCTGGTTGTGGTGGGCGCCGGCCGAGCCCACTATGATGGCGGCCGTGGCATCGGTATTGGTGTTACGCTGCCCGAAGTAGCCGCCGCCGTCGGGATCCCACACACGATACAGGGACTTGCCCGACCAGGTTAGGTCCAGATTGTCGGGGGTGAAGCCGTTCTTCACATAGACCCGCTTGCCGAATGCCTCATAGAGCACCTTAAAGTAGGGGGCGCCGAGCGAGAGCGATACCGTCCTCTTGACACTGGCGTGCTCGATCTCCGCCTCGACCGTGTTGCCGGTCGCGGTCACGACGTTGAAACTGTAGGTCTCGTGTTCGCGGTCTATGCCGGCCACACTCACGTCGGAAAGCGTGGCCACGTGATTGGTTTCGTTATAGTCGCCGTCGGTATCGGCCCAGTAGACATTGTCATTGGAGACCACGCTGTAGTTATAGCCCGAACCTTTGCAGAAGAGCCACTGGAGTTTGCCGCCGATGGGATCGAATACGGCCAGCAGGCGGTCGTTGTACATCACCAGCTCATCGGTGCCGTCGTCATCGAAGTCGGACGTGTAGGCGCCGGTCGGATCCACATAGAGCCCGCCCGCCCAGCGAGCTGCCTCGGCATGGGCGTTGCCCGAGCGGATATGGTTGCTGTAGTGGTGCTGCCAGCCTGAGACTTCGCCATCGTCGTGCCAGCCGGTCTCGTGGAGATTGGTCATGAGCACGTACCAGGCCATCTCGTTCAGGTTGTTGGCCGGCCCCGCCGTGCACTTGCCCAGCGTATGCGCCCACTGGGCTCCGTAGTTCCACTTGGGCGCGTGGGCATCCAGATTGGCGTCTCCGGCATAGCCGGCCCAGTCGCCGTACCAGAAGTTGCTGTTGCCCGCATAGCCACCGTAGCCGTAGAACTCGCCGAGCATACCGTAGGTGCCGTTCTGAAGTGTGAGCGTCTGTGTGGTAAAGCCCGCATCAAGCAGTACGTCGGTGAGTTTCCAGGTTCCCACCGAACCGCCGGCGCCCGCGATCTGCTGGAGCAGCCAGATATAGTTGTTGAGGCCGTCGGGATTGCCTGCTCCTTGAGAAACCTCGGCCGCCACCTCGGCATCATTGGCGTAGATGATGATCTCGTCCGATGTACCGGCCAGGATGGTGTTCCAGGCGTCTCCGGCGTTCCAGTTGACCTGGCCCACGAAGTCGTTGTCGTTGGGCAGCACCTTGATGCTGCCGCCCGCATAGGAGTATGTGTAGATGTGATGATCGTCGAACGCCGTGTTCCTGTAACCGCAATGTACGTAGTCATCGAGGACCACCGCCCAGATACCGTTGGCGGTGAAGTCGTCCCCTATGTGATCGATCACATGCTGCGAGGCATCGTAGGCGTTGCCGTCTATGTCGGGGTTTTCGACCCAGACCCTCTCAGGTACCCAGGCCACACGCGGGGTGTAACCATACTGGGTCTGGATCATGTCGTTTTCCACACTCACCGCCTTGCCGTTTATATCATCGCTTACAAAGGGCATTATGTGTTGGCCGAGGGCCGAGGTTATGATCTCATAGCGTCCGGCTGTGACCCCGGCGGCCAGCCAGTCGTTGAAGCCGGGGTCATGCCATTCGGCAGCTGATATCAGGAGGCCGCCCTGATGCCAGTTAAGCGGCAGGTTATAGTAGTCATGCGCCGCCAGGAGTTCATCCGCCCCGTCATCGGGATTGTTGGGGTCGCCGTCATAAGATGCATTTTCACCACGCTCGCCTCGAAACACGTTGGTATAGGTGAGGCCCTGGTTAAGGTGCTGGAGGAATGCGACATTGTGCGAGTTGCTGAGAGGGCTGTTAGTGGCGGAGATGTCATCCAGAATCCTACCCTCTGCAGCGCTGAACACGTAGAAGGCGATCGGGGTGGCTTCCGAAGCTGCCGCCTCGGATGCTATGGCGCCGTAGCGGTCGGCGCTGCTTCCGGCAGCTTGTGCCGCGGCTTCCTTGAACCCGCCGGGCAGCCATAGGCTTGCCTCGAGCATGGACCACCTGGGCGAAGCAATGAGGCTTCGCAGGCGTTCGGTCTCACCCTCGCCGAGGTGCGTATCGAGTATCCGCCCGCGGAGCTCGCCCTCGGCCTCGGTGAGCTCCACAGCTCGATCCCAGGCCACGGGTGAAGCGCCGGCAATACCGTCCGGAAGATCGGTTCGTCCGCCCGGAGCATAGTCCATGAGCACGAAGACCCTCACGCCGGCACCAAGCACCGGCCGCGTCTCAGGGGTGCCCACCCGACGAAAGAGGCTCACCCGGAACGAGAGCCGGTCGACCTCTTGATCGAAATAGAAGCCCATGAGATCGCCGCGGCCGGTCCGGCCGGAGGCGCCGTCATAGACCTCATCCAGAGCCTTGACATGTTCGCGTTGCCATATGCTTGCATCGCCTGTGATCTCAAGCCCGGGAGCGGCCGCAAGGGGGGCTGTCCAGGCACCCGGTTCATCGCCGGACACGCTTCCATAGAGTCCCATCAGTGAGACCAGCCCCAACAGGGTAACCGCCATCCAATAAGCGCGTTTCATCCATGCTCTCCTTTCATGCTGTAGCATAAAGTGCTTAGGGTGTTTCTACCCGATGACCCGAAAAAACCGGTTCCCAGGCATACTTTTCCGCATACTGCATCTACTATAAGTATAGCATAGATCGGCTGTTGTGTAAATCACATCAAACCCGGCCCCTTCGGGCCTCCGGCCCCAGATCCACGCCATATTACTTGATTCAAAACCCCGCCGGAATGTCGCCTCGATCCCGCCCTCCCTGTCGTGTATGGCCAGTGACGCCGTACCGCGTCAGGGTATGGCTCTGTTCAAGCCAGAAGGACCGGTTATCGGTTGCCCACACCGCCCCTCCAACATGTCCACGTAACCCGATCGTCTGAGCCTCGAGCCTCAGCCACCATGCAATCCGTCGATCGTAATCACCGCAACTCACACCGGCCCAGCCGGCTTCTACCCCGCATGGGGCCTCGACAACATCTCGACTCCGCTCGAAGCCGGCTGCAGCATGCACGACGTCGGCTGTCTGCCGGCTGTCTATCCCAGAGGTGGCTGCGGCCGTGCATGCCCCAAGGTCCACAGCGGCTATCTCGGGTACTACCACCCGTTTGAGTATTGGCCACCGCTCTGCTTCTGTGACGGCCGTGATACCTCCAGCGACTGCACCCACTTGGGCTGCGTGGAACTGGCCTGGCGAATATACATAACCTGCGACGGCCCCACCACCAAGCCGAGCACCTGGGGTAGTATCAAGTCCATGTACAGGTAGGGTCGGCGGGAATAGCCTTTGAATCCGGCGCTCGTTCGGCTATGCCGGATCCGAATGGGGCGAGCCGCTTTGACGCCGAACAAACGGCGACACGATAGAGGTCCCGGGTCCGGCGGTATTAGACCGGGCGACGGAGCCCCTGATGCCTCATTCCAAGCTGTTTATTATGAGGGCAAGGGCCAGTGAAATGCCGACAACGCTACTGACAAGCACGACCGTGAGTTTGGGTCTGATCATTTTAGTGAGCATCGCTATGGATGTGGTGCATATGGCTGTTGAGGTCAGCGAGAAGGCGATACCGGTCCCGAG
>CAZRAU010000058.1:0-20073 GCA_964598025.1 uncultured bacterium | reverse complement strand
GGCAGCCCCTTCATGGAACTGAATGTGTTCAAACCCATGAATTCGCTTCCTCTGCTGATTCTCAACTATGCCACGAGCCCGTATCCCGAGTGGCACGGGTTGGCTTGGGGTGCGTCTTTTGTACTGGTGGTATTCGTGCTGGCCATGAACTTCGTTGCGAAGGCGGTAACGGCGAGATGGAAAGTGAAGTTCTGAGCATAAGGGATTTCAGCGCCTATTTTGACGATCAGCGCATACTCAAGAATGTCGGCATGTCCATCCCCCAGAAGATGGTCACGGCGATCATGGGGCCGTCGGGGTGCGGCAAGACCACTCTGATAAGATGTATCAACCGTATGCACGAACTCAATCCGGGCGCCAGGGTGAGCGGCGAGATCCTGCTTTGCGGGCAGGATGTGTACAAGATCAATCCGATTCTGGTTAGACGCAAGATCGGCATGGTGTTTCAACGGCCCAACCCATTCCCGACCATGAGCATCTACGATAATGTGATCGCCGGCTACAAGCTTAACGGGATGAGGATGAGCAAGAGCGAGTCCGATCGAATCGTAGAGGAGTCGCTAAGGAAGGCGGCCCTCTGGGATGAGGTCCGGGAGTCGGTCTATAGAAAGGGCACCTTTCTCTCGGGAGGGCAGCAGCAGAGGCTTTGCATAGCACGCGCGCTTGCGATGAATCCCGACATTATGCTGCTCGACGAGCCGACCTCGGCGTTGGACCCCAAGGCCACAGCGCGTATTGAAGAACTGATAATCGAGCTCAAGGAATATGTTACGATTATATTGGTGACGCACAACATAGCCCAGGCCGCAAGAGTGTCGGATCTGACGGCCTTTCTCTACCTGGGCGAGCTGGTCGAGTTCGGGTCCTCCGAGAAGATGTTCACAGTACCGGAGGACAAGCGGACCGAAGAGTATCTGACCGGCAAGTTTGGTTAGGAGACAGATATGTTTGAAGAGAAGTTGGGCAACCTGAAGCGTGAGCTTGTGGAGTACGCAGGCCTTGTGGAGAGCATGATCGAGAAAGCGGTCAAGGGTCTCTTGGAGAGCGAGCCCGATCTCTTCGCGGACGTCATCGGGAGAGACGAGGCAAGGGCGAACAGGTACGAGGTGGAGATCGATGAGCTGGGCACGGCTCTGATAGCCCAGCACGAACCTAAGGCCAAGGACCTCAGGACCATCCTCATGATAATGAAGATGAGCAACGATCTTGAAAGGATGGGCGATCATGCAGTGAACATAGCGCAGAGCGGCCAATACCTCATAGAGCGGCCGCTGGTCAAACCTCTTATAGACGTGCCGAGGATGAGCAGGGTCACTATCGGCATGCTCAAGGATAGCATCGTATCTTTCATAAACGAAGATGCCAAGCTGGCCAGGAGTGTGTGCGAGCGGGACAATGAGGTTGACGGCCTCAGGGATCGACTTTTCAGGGAACTGGTCACCTATATGGTGTCCGACCCGAAGACGATCGAACGGGCTCTTCATCTTACCCGTGTTGCGGGTAATCTGGAGCGGGTTGCGGATCTCTCAACGAATATCTGCGAAGACGTGATCTTCATGGTTAAGGGGCAGGTCATAAAGCACCACCAGGCCGACAACGAACCCGATTCCTCTTCGTAGCGTGGCCCATCCCGTGGCTGACGGGGTCTTCGTAGCGTCGGGGTTCCACCCCCGACGGGTATTGCTTCGCTCGGCGCTGTGTCGCTGTTCAGCACTACATTCACTGCTCCACGAGCGCCTTCGCTGCGCCTCCGTCCTGCGTGGCGTCGGGGTTCCACCCCCGACGTGGTCTGCCTCGCGGGTCCTATCGCCGGCGAATCACGTCCGGCCTCATTCTTCGCCTTGACGGCGCGCGGTCTTGTCGGGATAGAGATGCGCATCGCTGTCGGCCCAGGGAGCGCGGGCGAGCCGGTCCTGTTCGTAACCAAGGCGTTTGGCAACAAGGCGATAGGAGAACTCCACGGCCGGATCGCCTTCACGCAGCCGGACTTCGAAGCCCTCAGTACTGCGCGACGCGACATACAGGTCTGCATCGCCGTATGCCTGGAGAAAGACGTGATAAGGCTCGGTGAGGTTCACCGTCTCGGCAAACACAGGGTCGATCGCAACCAAGGCGCCGCCCCCATCCAGCTTGCCGAAACCGTAATCGGAGAACCAGACCTCGCTGGCTTCCTCGCAATAGAGGGAGCGGGCGCCGCCCGCCGTTGCCACCAGCGCCGACTTGGTGCCGCCTGTTACGCTAAGTCCGCTCTTGCCGGGCGGCGTGGTGATGAAGACGCCATTGCCTTCGCTGATGAAGGCGCCGGCATGGGCGGATGGGTTTTCGGCCAGTCCGAAGACGGCATAACCACTGGACTCCTTTGTCAGGCCGATCACGCCGTTCCGGCCCCCGAAGTAGCCTCCCGGCTGGTACCAGACTGCGATGTCGCTTGTCGCATGACCCGGCTGAATGCCGGCCACGGGTATGCCGTAATCTGATGACGTGTATCCGTAGACGGCGATTCCGGTGTCCGCATAGCCTCCAATAGCAATCCCGTCGTCGTCCCTGAGGCCTTCCACACAAGGATATGCGCCGCTACATCTGCCGTAGATGCCGGGCCCGTCCCCGCTGTGATAGCCTTGAACGGCGGGGACGGTCGCGCGGCTGGCGCGGCCGGACACGCCGGCCCCGTTGGTACTGTAACCGGATATCGCGGTGACTGTCGTGCTGGTCCCCACGATTGCCGCGTCGGCCTCGCCGCCGACGGCTGAACCCGCGACGGCGAAGACCCCTGTGCCCCCGGTGCTTTTGGCATAAACCGCTTCATTCGTGGCTTGTACCTGGAGCTTACCCAGGGTCGGGGCCGTGGTCCCTATGCCGACGTTGCCGGTCGAGTTGTCCATGGTCACTCGGTCGCCGTTCTGGTAGAACCGCAGGTCATCGGTGGCGCTGTCTTTGTAGATGGTCCACACCTGGGCCGAGGCGTCACCCGCGGACTTGAACTGGATTTCGGAATCATTCGCGGTCCCCTCAATAAGCACAGTCGGATTGGCCGCGCGCAGATGCAATTCGGCGGTGGGACCGGTGGTGCCGATACCCACCTCGCCGGCTGCATCTACATAGACGACGTCAACGGGGCTGCCGTCGGCGGCATCCAGAGAGTGGCCGTCGCCCGCACCACCCACGTTATCCGTGCCGTCCGCGAATCCCGCGGGCACGTTCTTCAGTTTGGTCCAATCGACCGGATTGGCACCGCCATTTATGGTGCCCACTGTGTTGAGCTCATCCTGCCTGTAGTACCTGTCATCGTGATTATGCCCCGAATCCGCAAAGGCGTCCTCGTTTAAGCCGTCGAGCATGTCCGCGTCGAGGCCGCTTCCCGAGCCGTCCGCGATCATGGCGCTCGTCACAACCCCGATCTCACCTTCGACTATGTAATCCCCGGAGTGGATTCCCCCAAGGCTGTCGGCATTGTCGGCATTCATGGCCCGGAAGGCATAGGGCACGCTGACCATCTGCCTGCGCGGCGATAGAATCTCGCCGTCCACCTCGACTTCAAGCCAGCACGGCGCGTCGAATGGGATGCCGATCGTGCTTCCGCTGCCGACTATGACGCTTACCACGCCCATGGCATCGGCAGTCACCTGCTGTTCCTCGCTCCAGAGCATGCTGCCCCCCGAGACCGCGTCGTAAATCCTGAACCGCAGCGTATGCTCGCCCGGCAAGGGAGCCCGGGTTTGCTCATCGACGAGAAGACCCTGATAGTTGATCATGCGGGGGATATCCGCCGTGGCCGGGCCGGTCGTCATGGCGATTGCGAGCCAAGCAAGGGCGACGAGCGTGATGAGACCCTGGATTTGGAAATACGGACTTCGTGCGAACATGATGCCTCCTTTGTCACTAGGGCCCAATAGCCGGGATTGTAGATCATTCACGGCGTGTAGGAAACCGGAAAAGCTCAATACAGGCGTGGCCTCCATATGCTGATATGCCGGGTACGGCGGTGAGGTGTCATCGAAAAACAACCCCGTGCCCCGCTTGCTCTTTTCCTAGCGGCTTCTCACTATGGTTTCGCGCCTGAGGCCCATGCGGTCGAATAGATGCTCGATCTCGGCGACAAAGCGATTGCCGTCAGGCAGATAACCGCAGGTCGGTCTTGTGTCCGGGGCGAGGTCCTTCCAGAAAGATCGGAAGCGCAGCATAAGGAGTTCGCGCACGTACTTGGCAAGCATGGAAGCGAGTGCTACCGGAAGATGGGTTCTCTCACCTCCTACCCTGAAAACCACGCGCATCTCACGGTCCCCATCCGAGAGCCTGTAAGCCGATTGCGGCCCGCTGCTCTCAGTAGCAACCACATCGGCCCCGGGCATCGCCGCCGCCAGGAGGCCCCGGTAGTCTTGGCGCCCTCCAAGGCGGTCCACCGCCACAAACGGATGGTGCGCCGCGTACTTCTCCCAGACCGCCCTCAGATGTCCGGCCACGAATTCCCACACGCAGGTTGCCTTCGATCCTGAAGCCTCGACCATGCGGTTGAAGCGGTCCTCATACACTACGGCAGCGTTGAGGTCATCGAGCACAACCCCGGTTCGAGAAGCGGTCCGCGCCAGCCTGTCGGCACACCCCAGCAGGTTATCGGGGTCGGCCTTCACCGGCAGATCAGGTCCTCCAAGCGGATCGCCGTACCACGGTTGCCCGGGTGCCCTCGAGGCCTCATCATAGGCCGTCAAGGCCAGCAGTCGATCCAGATTGGCGGGTGTTTCGCCGGCGGCAGTCAAGAACGAGAGCACTCCGCGTTCCAAGCGCCCGATACCCAGCGACGGGTTGTAGAGAGCCTTGGAATCGCCGATGGCGATGCGTCCCCGTCTGTCGTTGGGCTTCCGGCACACCGCGGACCTCATGGCCGACCAGAGGGAAGCCGGGTCTCCGGCCCCGTTGGCATGCTCTATTCTGAAGACGGACCGGGCGACAACCAGCGGGCCAAGGACGGGGCCGTAGCCGGCTTCATCGATCCCAGCATAGACGATCATTCTGCACCTCGCAGCATCTGTCGGCCCTTATCGGCGGGCTTCAGGCTGCGGCTGAGGGCCCGGTCTGATGGGCCGAAGTGATCCGGCAGGCCGGACTCACTTGGCCTCGGCAATGGTCATTTCGGCAAGCCGCACGGTTTCCTCCGTGTGTTCGACCACCTTCTTCCGCATTTCTTGGGCCTCCTTCAAGGTCTTGGCCTTGAAGCCCTCATCCGTTATGCCGGGAAGATTGATCAGCACATTGAGGTAAGCTCCCTCCGCCGCGGCACGCGCAGTAAGGGCCGCCACGCCGCCGTCGCTTACGGAGTTCCGGTTTCCCTTCTCCACGATGCGCCGGGCCGCCTGTGCGGCCTCCAACGCCCGCTTGAGGACGTCAAGGGGCACAAGGGTGGCCGCCTTGTTGGCCGCCTGCAGGGCCTCCTCACGCGCGGCCATGTCCTCATCGGTCTTCTTCGGAAGCCGGGCCGCAGCCATCACGCGATTGAAGGCATCGGTATCGCGGTCGACATCACGGAGGAATGCCTCCTTCATCTTCTGGCCTTCAACACCGATCTCCTCCACCTCGTCGAAGGCATCCTCATAACCCCTCTTGCCGTGTGTAAGCGCCCCCACCATGGACGTGAGCGCTCCGCTCAGAGCTCCGCAGAGTGCGGCCACACTTCCTCCCCCCGGTGCAGGTGAGTCTGTCGAAAGCAGGTCGACGAAATCGGTCATCTTCATCTTCACGAGGGTCTCATGCTTACCGACCTGGTATTCGATGATCTTCTTCTCCTTCTCGAAAGGATAGAGATCATCGAGACCGAGGGACAGCACGGCTGTATGTATGAGTTCGGACTCAGGCACCCCGGAGGTTCTGCCTTGTTTCTTGAGGTAGTACCGTCCGGCCGTAGTCATGGCGTCGAGCGGGATGAGCCCCACGAGTTCGCTTCCCGTGACCCGCGCCCCAAGTTGCTCGGCCAGCCTCGAACACTCGTCGAATACCAGGTGTGGAGGCGTGATGCGGAAGTTCGTGAGGTTTATGGACACCTGGGCCCGGCCGAAGTCTTCCATGTACCAGCCGACGGCCTTGCATTCCTTGAACTTTCCGGGCTCACTCAGGGCCTCGCCGTTGTCGTCGCGCAAGATCTTGCGGTCCGCCCCGCGCTTGACCCTGCCCTTTTCCCGGATGCTGAAGGCTAGTTCCTTGGCGATCTTGGTGTCCCGCGTATTGAGATTGACATTGTAGGCGATCAGGAACTCCCGGACGCCTATCACGGTTGCCCCCGGACCGGGTTTGAACTCCGCCGGTCCGAAGTCGGGCTTCCATTCCGGGTCTTCAAGTTTGTCCGCGAGGCCTTCGTACTCTCCGGCGCGGACGTTCGCCAGGTTCCTGCGCTCAGGCCTGGTGGCCGCATACTCATAGAGGTAAACCGGGATCCCCAGTTCTTCCCCAACGCGCTGGCCCAGCTGCTTGGCGAGTACCACGCAGTCATCGGTCGTAAGCCCCGATACCGGCACAAACGGGCATACGTCTGTCGCCCCCATTCTCGCATGCGCTCCCCGGTGTTTTGACATGTCGATGACTTCCGCCGCCTTGGCGATGGCCTTGAAAGCGGCCTCCACCACGCCCTCGGGGGTGCCGACAAGGGTGACCACGGTCCGGTTGGTGTCCTTCCCGGGATCGACATCCAGAAGCGTGACACCTTCGGTAGAGCTTATCTCCGCAGTGATGGCATCGATCTTGGCCGGGTCCCGGCCCTCGCTGAAGTTGGGCACACATTCAACTAGCTTCATAAATGTCGCTCCTGTCTGTCGAAGATTTACATTGAGACTGCAGAGTGTACTAAGGATATACCCACCGGTCCGCCAGGTCAAGGGGCTCCAACCGGCGCCGGTTCAAATGAATGGGACTCTTCGGCGGAAGGGTGCCAAGTCAAATGCCAATTGACGCCTCAGTCTGGGGGCCGCTGCAGTACTTCAGGGTTGTACCTTCGGATGGCGAGGGTCTGACGTTGAGCGGCCTCTTCGGCACCTTCCCTGACATAGAGATCATGCAGTACGGTGTGGGCTTCCACCGAATAGTCGTCCATCTCGACGGCTTTGAGGGCGTATGACCTCGCGCTATCGGCATCGCCCTTGAAGAAATAGCAGGTGCCCATGAACTCATAGCCCCGCGCGAAATCATCGGGCATGACTCGAAACATGCGTCTTAGCATCCGGATGGCCGCATCGTACTCGTGTTCGTTCGAGTACAGATGGACCGCCTTGGCATAGAGATCCACGAACGTGGGGTCGGGGAAGACCTTGTCTGTCCCCCGGAATCGGCCCTTACGTTTGTAAACGTGTAAATGCGTATAAGAGCGGCCCCTAAAGTCCTTGAAGAAGTAAAGGTAGTAGTCCTGCCTGAATCTCGAATGAAGGAAAAGGGCTTTCTCAGCCAGTGCACTTGGCTTGTAACCTGTTGAAAACATGATGAAATCGGGGTCCTGCGAGAGCAGGTAGCCGCTATTGAATCTACGCTCTTTCCAGGTGGACGTAAGCCCGGGGATTCGCTCGGGATCTTTGGCTATGTGCGGGTCGGTCAAGCCCAGCATGTCTATGACCTTCGCGTCGGTCAGATATGAAATCACCCCGATGGTCGGCACTGCAATGGTGACATCCGAACCCGCGTATCCGTTCAGCACCCTGGCGTATTTGGCAAGTTTCGCATTGAGCCCAAGCTCGTATCTGCGCGCCTCGAGGATCGAGTCTTGTGGGACGGCAAAGGTCGCAGCCGCAATGGCTATGACGATCCCGATCCATGCGGTGCGGCGAAAAGTGTTCCCGGAAGGACAGACTGTCAAGTCACCTATCGAGAAGACAATGAGTACGTATAGAAGCGGCACGGCCGGGAGAAGGAATCTATGCCCCCTGAGCACATCACCGCCGACCAGTATCACGTAGAGGCTGTACACACACGCCGTTACGAGAAGGGTCCTTCCCTCTGTCCGGAGCCTTCGCCACATCAAGATCGGCACCAGATATAGCAAGCCCATCAAGCCGTAGTCTCTGAGGAAGTTCCAGAAATATCCGAGCCCCGAGCGGAGGTAGTCGGGTGAGAGACCGGTCTTGGCATAGAACGGGTTGGGCAACAGGTCTCCGTAGTACAGAAGCCGGAACACAAGGAAAGGAAGCGTAAGCAAGGCGAAACCCATTACAGATAGAGCCACGCGCCCAACGGATTCCCGCCGCGCAATCAGGCTGTACAACATGAGAATTGCAAATATCAAGACACCCTCCGGCCGCACCAGACTTGTCGTCGCCGCCGCTGCAACTGCCAAGCGCATGTCGGAGAGGTAGCAATATAGTGTCGTAAGCACGCCTAACACGAAGAGCGAGGTTTCCAGGCCGCTGATACTCCAGTATGCAAAGGCGCCGTTGCTTGCCAGGAGTAATGGGGGCGAAAGCGCCAGCAGCCGGATCTCGTCCGGGGTCATGCCCGCAAATCCGGGGTGTGCCGGCCTCCCGCCGGCCGTTGAGGCAAGGGCGGTCACGGCCCTGCCGAAATAGTGCTTCGATATCTCGTAGAGGACTACGACCGAGAGACAGCCGGAAGCCACTCCCAGGACTTTCGATACCATAACGGGATCGAGGCCGAGGCCCGCGAAAAGCGCGATAATCATGATCCAGAGGAAATTGGTGTAACCTTCGACCCTTTGTCCGGGGTTGAACACCAGCCCGTGGCCGGCGATGAGGTTCTTCACATATCTGAAAGATATGTAGGCATCGTCCTGTGTGAAGTTAAGGCTTACGGCCTGGAAGACGAATACTGCGAGAATCGCGGACAGCGCCGCCACCGCGGTCCAATCGATCCGGCCGCGCGAAGGGGCCTGGCGTGCCCCCGCCTGTTTCATCGCCATCGGTAGCATCCTCCGGAGAGGTCAGAACCCGAATGCCGGAGCCGGCCTCCTGGTTTCCTCAGGAGTCCCGCACACCGGGCCGCTGTGCCTCGGCCAGTTCCAGGAACATATCCACCTCGGTCATGGCCCGGCTGACCGCATTTTCCCAGAACTCGCCCGTGGTAAGGTCTACGTCCAGGTGCTTGCGAGCCAGGTCTTCGCAGGTCATTCGGCCCGTGTCTATGAGAAGCGCTTTGTACTTTTCTGCAAAGGTAGGGCCCTCCTCTTTCGCCCGCGCATAGATCCCCCCTGCGAAGAGGTGTCCGAACGTATACGGGAAGTTGTAGAACGGGACATCGGTCTCGGAGAAGTGGAGTTTGGATGCCCAGAACAGGGGATGATGGCCGTCATCAGCGAGGATGCCGCCGAAGGCCTCCTTCTGGGCTTCGACCATGAGTTCATTCAGCCTGTCCTTGGACACCGGACCCTGCTTCCTCTCAGCGTGGAACATGAGGTCGAAGAGATATCTGGCGCGGATGTTACAGAACATGATGAAGTGCTCGTTGATCTTGCTATCCACCAGGGACAGCTTCTCGGACGTGCTGCCGGCTTCCTCCAGTGCTGCATCGGTAACCAGCATCTCGTTGAAGGTGGAAGCCGTCTCGGCCAAGGCCATCGTGTAGTGGCGGCCGTAGTAGCCTATGTCTCTAAAGACCCAGCTGTGATAGGCATGTCCGAGTTCGTGAGCCAGGGTCATCATCTCGTTATAGTTTCCGGAAAAGGTCATGAAAATACGTGATTGCTTGGCCGCGGGGAAGCCCGTGCAGAACCCGCCCGCTGCCTTGCCGCTCCGGTCTTCGGCCTCCACCCAGCGATCCTGTATTGCCTTCCCGGCGAAATCTCCAAGCTCCCTCGAGAATCCGGTGAGGTGTTTGACAACGAAATCGGAAGCCTGTTCATAGGTATAGGTCTTAGTAACCTCGCCGACAGGTGCGTTCTGATCGTACCACCGGAACTTATCTATGTTTAGGATCTTCTTCTTGGTATCGATGTAATCGGTAATGTGGGGCAGCCCGCCGCCGATGGCCTTCCACATCGCATCTATGGTTTCCGGTTTCACCCGTGACATCATGAAGGGTTCGAACACAGGCGAATTCCACCCCCGCGCCTCGTAGAGACTTAACCTGAAGCCTGCAATAGAGTTGAGTTCCATTGCGGCCAGGGCGTCTCTGGATTTCCAGGATTCCTCCAGGCTCTCGAATGCCCGTTTCCGCGTCTCCCTGTCGGGGGAACTCATCTTGTTGGCAAGCTGCCCCATCGAGAGCGTCGTGATCTTTCCGTCTTCCTCGAATTCGGTTGTGAGGTCGCCGGCGATCTTGGAATAGAGCCTGTTCCAGGCATGAAAGCCATCGACAGCAAGCTTGGTAGCGAGCTTCTCCAGCTTGGGCTCCATCTTGAGTCTTGCCTTCCGGCGGCGTTCGCACCAGTAGAACACGGAATCCTTGAGCCGGTCATCTGTGAGGAGGTCCTTCCATGCGTGGTCATCCACACTGATCGCGAGCTCCTCGATCCCGGTTTTAACAGTCTCCAGCTCGGCCTCCAGCGACGACATCTCCTGAATGATGACCATTGCGTGCTCGTCGTTCACGTCCTGTGCCGACAGGCAGAAGGCGAAACTCCCGGCATGGTGAAGGCGCATGTTCAGGTCCTCTATGAGGACCAGGAAGTCCCTCCAGGCCTTGACGGCACCGCCGTCGAGGCTGAGGGGCAAGCCGGCGATGATCTGTCCGGCCTTCCCGAGATCCCCGGAAATCGACTTCCTGAAATCCTCGAACTGTTTCGATTTCGACCCGCCTGGGAATAAGATGTCCATGTCCCAGCGCAGCTTACCGGCATCCGTGGTCATTTGAGTGCCTCCTCAAGCGTCGATCGGATTCGTTTCGGAATTGTGTCTTGTCTGGTTCAAGTATAGAAGATACGGGATACGGGGGATTCATTCAAGCCCTTGTGCCGGGCCGGTGAAGAACACCCATCCGTGCCGGTACTCGTCCTTTTCTTGGAGCCCAAGACGGCCGTACCGATCATCAGGCCGTCTTTGGAAAGGCCGTGCTGGCTGTGGTCATGGCAGCGGGTCTCCCAGTGGTTCTTGCAGGTTTGGGAGTGGTGTGATATGGTTATTCAAACGGTGACCTTTTCTTGTCAGGAAGTGGACGACCGTTTCGAGCCCGCTGAACCGAAAGCAAAGCGGGTGGAGAAGCGCCGATAGCCAGGGTTCCCAATTGCGACTTCCCCACCCTTCAGGCATAAACCGGGGCTGGGTGCGGCGGCCCTGGCGGCCGCACATCATACGTCCATTTATGTATCTCGTGTCAGAAGATGGAGGCTTTCGCCGGCGTAGGCACGCCCGACCCTGCGATCACCGTCGCTATCGCTTGTCCCGGGAACTGAATCTCCGGACTCGCATGCGTAGGCCGGAGGCATGATCGGGAAGCCTCTTCCATCCATCAGTCTCACCTTTCGGAGTTCAACGGCACGGGTACCGGATTCGAGCCCATTCACACCAGATGGGACAGCTTCAGGTTTTCCAGCTTCTTGGAAGCGTAATCCCTGATGTCCTTGAACACCGACATTATCTTCATCTCCCTCATAAGAGGAGTCTCGGAGTAGAAGTACATGCTGACGGATTCGGTCGGCGCCAGCGCACCGTCCATCAGCCTTATGATGTCGGCGACGCTGATCTTGGACGGCGGCTTAGCCAAGCCATAGCCGCCGCCGGCCCCCCTCCTGGTCTTGAGGTACCCGCTACGTTTCAGTATCATCAGCAATTGTTCCAGGTACTTCTTGGGCAACCTGTATTCCCTGCAGATATCCTCGATCTTAGCGAAGTCCCTCGGAGCGTGCCTGGCGATGTAGATAAGCGCTAACAGCGAATACTCACTCTTCGTGGTCAGTCTCATCGTCTGTCCTTTCCTACTAATACCGTAGACATTATAGACTACATAGACTTTGCTGTCAACCTTTTTTGCCCGCGGGCCCGGGCGGGCTTGCAGCCGGCGGCCTGAATCTGAGTCCCATTCCCGGCACCGTTCACCTACGCGGCTGTGGAGCCGAATGCCGTGAGAAGTATCTCGAGGCCCCGTCCTATGTCGGCGCCGAGGTCTATTCTCAAGACCCGCCGGTCGCCCGCGCGCAAAGCCTCATGATCACCAAGGGCCTGGGCTGAGATCAGCTGCCCGAAAGTGAAGTTCAATCGAGGGACCTCTATGTCCGTATCGGGTTCGTTCACAAGCTGAATGAATACCCCCGTGTTGGGGCCGCCCTTGTGAAGCTGCCCGGTGGAATGGAGGTAGCGGGGGCCGAAGCCGAGTGTAGTCGCCGTGCCGCAGCGGTCATGCATGCATGACCTTATCTCCTGAAGGACTTCGACGCTGCCCGGCGAGGACGGGATATACGCATGTATGCCGAGATAGTCTCCGGGCCTCACCTGTCCGAGCATAGCTTCTACGGCCGAGGCGATTCTGTCCGGATCCTCCACAGATATGGCCTCGGCACCACGGGCACGCCCGCCCGGGCCCTCCGACATTGCCTCTCGCGCGAGGGACTTCGCGGTCTGTACGTCGGGCTGATTGAAAGGATTTATCCCGAGGGCTGCACCGGCCGAGGCGACGGCCATCTCCCAGCGGAACATCTCGCCTGCGAGATCCCGGCTTTGACTCAATTCGAAACGTGCAATTGGATGTCCCATGCCGGCCAGGGCGTCAAGCAAGGCCGCGACTTCCGGTTCGGCTTCCCCATCCAGCAATATATACGCAAAGAAACGGTCACCGCCATAGGTAATGGGCCGGGCTCGGGGCTCGTCTGCAACGGGCACTATACCCCGGCCCTCCTTGCCGGTGCTTTCGGCAACCAGCTGTTCGAGCCATTGAGGGAAGGCGGCCAACGAAGGTGATGTGATGAAAGTGATCTTGTCCCTGCCGGCCAGCGCCAGCTCCGCCAGGACGGCCCCCAGCACGAGACCCGGGTTGACTTCCACGGCTCCGGATGTCTTGCACCGGCCGGCGGCATCGGCCGCGCAGTGAAGATAGTCGGCAATATCCACGCCGATGAGTGCGGCCGGAACCAGTCCGAAATGGGAAAGGGCTGAGTAACGGCCCCCTATGTCGGGGAACGCACGAAACAACCTGCGAAACCCCCGCTCGGCCGCGAGATCCTCCAGTGGTGTCCCGGGGTCGGTGATGGCCGTGAAGTGCGACCCGGGATCGCCGCCGGCCCTCGAGGCCTGGTAGAAATACTCAAAGAGCGAGAGGGGCTCGATCGTGGTCCCGGACTTGCTGGCGACTATGAAAAGCGTGGCGCCCGGGTCGATCGCCTCTCGAACCGCTCTTACGGCATCCGGATGGGTGCTGTCCAGAACTATCAGCCGCGGATAACCGGGGCGATGTCCGAATGTGGCCCGGTAAACCTCAGGCGCGAGGCTTGAGCCACCCATGCCGAGGAGGACGACGTATCTGAGTCCCTCGGACATCACCTCGGCAACAAAGGTGTTTATCCCGTCAATCTCCGTAAGCATCGTTTCAGGAAGTGAAAGCCAGCCCAGCCGGTCGGTTATCTCGGGGATTTCGGTCGCAGACCACACGGTGAAGTCCTTTTCCCAGATACGGCGGGCCGTGTCGTTGGCGACCCATTCCGCCAATCGGGACCTCACGGCTCGCTCGTAGCCGCCCAGGGCATATGACACCTCCGCGTTCGGCCCTGTGCCGGGGCCGATCCCGCCGGCGAATGCACCCTCATGCTTGTATTGCGTCATTCCCCAGACCCCGCCAACGCCTTAGGCTTGAGTTCGCCCGCTGTAGCGGCGTTCCATGTCTATCACCTTGCCGAGCCGCCGCCGGTGCCGCTCTTCTTTGGAGAACTCGGCCGCGAGAAAAGTCCTGACGATCTCCTTGGCCAAAGCCACTCCTATTATTCTGGCTCCGACTACGAGGACGTTCATGTCGTCATGCTCCACGCCCTGGTGGGCCGAATATGTATCGTGGCATGTGCCCGCTCTTATACCGGGGACCTTGTTTGCCGCGATCGATGCTCCGACTCCGCTCCCGCAAATGAGGATGCCCCTTTCCGCTCTCCCTCCGACCACCTCTTTGCTCACGGCCTCGGCAAAATCCGGATAGTCCACCGGATCGGTGTTGTGGGTGCCCATATCAACCACGTGGTGACCCAGGTCCTTGATACAGGCCGCAAGTTCGCACTTGAGATCGTAACCGGCATGATCTGATCCGATTGCTATACGCATGTCCTATCCCCTCACGAGTTTGGTGGCTTTGTCAACCACGGTCTGGACATTGAACCCGAGCTCGGCATAGGCGATTTCGCCCGGGGCCGAGGCCCCGAATTCGTCGAGTCCGACTATCGAGTCACGACTGCCGGTGTATCTCTCCCATCCCGTCGTGACTCCTGCCTCTATGGCGAGGCTTGGGATGCCGGCAGGAAGCACGCTTGCTTTGTACTCCGGGGTTTGCCGCTCGAAGATCTCCCAGGACGGGAGGGATACAACCCTGGCCGCTATTGCACGGGCCTGGAGGGTGGCAGCCGCATCCAGCGCGAGGTGGACCTCACTTCCGGTCCCTATGAGGACGATGTCCGGCTTCCCGCTTTCGGGGTTCTTGAGCACGTAGCCGCCGCGCTCGACTCCACTCGCCACCGGGTAGCAATCCGGGTCGAGGACCGGGAGCTTCTGGCGGCTGAGGAGCAGCGCAACCGGGCCCTTGGCCCTGATGGCGATCTTCCAGCAAGCTGCCGTCTCGTTTGCGTCGGCCGGTCTGAGCACCGTCAGGTTCGGTATCAGCCGCAGGCTCATCGTCTGCTCAACCGGCTGATGAGTCGGTCCGTCCTCTCCGAGGGCGATGCTGTCATGGCTGAAGATGAGGATGCTGTGGACCCTCATCAGACAGGCGAGCCTGATCGCAGGCCGCATATAGTCGGAGAAGACCAGAAAAGTGGCCCCGTAGGGTATGATGCCGCCGTGGAGTGCCATGCCGTTCACGATGGCGCAGGCTGCGAATTCCCGGACACCGAAGCGGATATTCCGGCCGGTATCCGATCCGAAATCGTCATAGCCCTCAAGATGGGTCTTGTTCGAAGGCGCAAGATCGGCCGAGCCTCCGATAAGATTGGGCAGGCGTGCAGCCAGGGCATTCAGGATCTCCCCCGATGCGCTTCTTGTGGCCACGGGTTTGTCGGTCTCCTCGAAGGAGGGTATTGCGGTCTCCCATCCCTCAGGCAGCCCCCCCTCCGTCACTCTTTGAAACTCGTCCTCCAGCTCCGGATGTGCTTCTCGGTAGGCACGCAGCATCTTCCGCCACTCGGCCTCGCGCGTCCTTCCACGCTCCATCGCCCGACTGAAGTGGGCATGTGCCTCATCGGGTATGTAGAAGGCAGGCTCGGCGGGCCAGCCAAGTTTCTCCTTCGTGGCCAGTGCGGCCTCGGGGCCGAGCGGTTCGCCGTGGGCCGAGGCCGTATCCTGCTTCGGGCTGCCATAGCCCAGGTGCGAACGCGTGATTATGAGCGAAGGCCGGCCGGACTCGGCCCGGGCCTTCCGGACCGCTTCGGCGACGGCATCGAGATCGTTAGCATCGGCGACATGCTGAACGTGCCACTTGTATGCCTCGAATCTGGCTCCCACATCCTCAGTGAAAGTGATATCAGTGCTACCCTCGATCGACATGTCGTTGTCGTCGTATAGACATATCAATTTACCCAACCCCAGATGCCCCGCGAGCGAGGCCGCCTCGTGGGACACACCCTCCATGAAATCCCCGTCGGAAACAAGTACATAGGTGCAGTGATCGACAATTGGGAAAGTCGGTCGGTTGAAGTAGCGTGACAGATACCGTTCCGCCATTGCCATACCGACACCCATGGCAAAACCCTGCCCAAGGGGGCCCGTCGTGGCCTCCACACCGGGAGTAAGACCGTATTCGGGATGGCCCGGGGTCTTGCTTCGCCACTGGCGGAATCGCTTCAGCTCCTCCAGGGGCAGATCGTAACCGGCCGTGTGAAGCAGGGCATATAGGAGCGCTGACCCGTGTCCGGCCGATAGCACAAAGCGGTCACGGTTCGCCCATGACGGGTTCACAGGGTTGTGTTTCAGGAACCTGTCCCATACGATGTAAGCGACGGGAGCGGCGCCAAGCGGCAACCCGGGATGGCCCGACCCTGCTTGCTCGATGGCGTCCACGGCAAGAAACCGCAGCGTGTTTATGCAGAGTGCGTCGGTCTTGGTCATGAAGTCCTCCCCTCCGGCCCCGACAGCGACCAAGGTAACACATCGCTCTTCCGTAAGACAAGCCCCCACGTCCTTGCGACCAAGAACCAACGTGACGAATCAGGGTGGGGGTGACACCTTACTTGATTCACCGAATTACGTAATCTGCCACCTTGCCCGCAGGGAATGGCCGCCCATCAACAGCCGGCATTTCCCCCATTTGTGCTTAACATGTCAGGCCGTATCATGCATAATACCGATGGGCTAAGGAGGTTCACTATGGAATCGGCCGATGAGCCCAAGGGTGTTCGCATGTATTGGGCGAAACGTTCAAGGCAATGGCAAATCACTTTTCGTCCCAGGGAAGTGAATTCGCTTTTTGATGAGCTGATCCACAGGCGTTGGGGGCGGGCCAAGTGGCAGCCGAAGATTGATATCCTCAAGATCGCATCAGGCTATGTCGTGGAGGCGGATATCCCCGGCGTGGACGAGGATTCCATCTCTGTCGGCATGCACGGCCGCTGTCTGACCATAGAGGGCAGGCGTCCGACCAGCCGTTCCGAAGGGCGGGCGGGGGTCCTGGTCTGCGAGCGCCCCGAGGGGCCGTTGTCGCGAGTCATAAGCTTCGGCGAGATCATTGAAGGTTTCAAGCTTCAGAAATCCATGGCGAAGGGTGTTCTGACCCTGGTATTGACCAAGGTGTGAGGGAGCGACCGATATGGTTATGTCAAGTTCCTCCAGTGATGATAAGCAAGAGCCCGGGCTCAAGGTGAGCTCACCGCCCAGGGAGCTCGCAGCCGAGGAGGCGGGTGCGGCCCTGGACGACGGCCTGCCCCCGTTCACGAACACGGGCGAGCTGGAACCGCTCGATGAGATAATCGGCCAGGACAGGGCGATGGCCGCTCTTGAGATCGGTCTCGGCATTCCGCACGAAGGCTACAACATATATGTCGCAGGGCTCACGGGAACCGGCAAGACGGATACCATACGCCGCAGCCTCCAGAAACGCTTGGACAAAACCACCGCCCCTTGTGATTGGGTATATGTCAACAACTTCGATGATCCCGACGAACCCTGGGCGATAGGACTTCCTGCCGGCAAGGGCAGGCAGCTTAGAAAGGACATGGAACGCCTGGTTGAGCGTCTGAGGGAGGCCCTTCCAAAAGCATTTCGCGAGCAGGACTTCAGCAGCGAGAAGGAACAACTCGGTGAAAGGTACCAGGAACGCGTCAAGGAACAAACCGATCGGCTGAATGACCTTGCCAAGGAACGGGGTTTCAGGATCTCCACGTCTCCCGACGGCGCGGTCGGTTTCATACCGCTTGTGGGGGACGAACCGCTTCAGAACAGGGAGGCGTTCGAGAAACTGAGCGATGAGGAGAAGCAGAGGATAAGGGAGGGTGAAACCGAGCTTGCCAAGGAAGCGACCCGTATCATGCAGCAACAGCGCGACATGATGCAAGATCTGAGTGAGGAGATACGGGACATCGAGCGCCGGTTCGGAGCCAATGTCACAGAGCCCCTGATCGAGAGCATCAAGGCCCGTTACGGCGAGAGCAAGCGAGTTCTGGAGTATCTCGACAAGGTGGGCCGGCATATGCTGGAAAACCTGTCGGATTTCAGGGAGCCTGCCGTTGGCCGGTCAGGGGTCGGGTTCATGGAAGGCCTGGCAGCCGGACTGGAACCCGGACCTAGGTTCCTGGAATACCAGGTGAATGTGGTGGTCGATCACAGCCAGTCGGAGCGGGCGCCCGTCATTATCGAGGAAACTCCGACATATCGCAACCTGTTCGGCAGTATAGAAAGAACGGCGGATCAGCGTGGCAGACTTGTGACCAACCTCACCCAGATAAGGGCGGGGAGTCTGCTCCGTGCGAGTGGCGGCTACCTGGTGTTCAACATCGAGGATGCCCTGACGGAGCCATTTGTCTACAAGAGCCTCAAGAGGGCGATGAAAAGCGGCTATATTCAGATTGAGACCTATAACCCCTGGATACCATTCACAACCGGTGGGATGCGGCCCGAGCCGATCAAGTTCAACACCAAGGTGGTGGCCCTCGGCAGCCCGATGCTTTATTACATGCTGCGCTTCTATGACGACGAATTCGCGTCAATCTTCAAGATAAGGTCGGATTTCGGCACGGAGATGCCGCGCGAAAGCACACAACAGACTCAATATGCCCGCTTCGTCGCGAAACTTGCCAGGGATGAGAATCTTCACCATTTCACCCGGGATGCCGTGGCCGAGGTGATCCGGTTCTCATGTAGAAGGGTTGCGGACAAAAACAAGCTGTTGACACGCTTCTCGGAGGTGGCAGATGTGCTGAGAGAGTCGGACTACTTCGCCGGGCTGGCGGCTTCGGATCTCGTAGAAGCGGAGCACGTGAGACAGGCGCTGGAAAACCGGGTCTACCGGTCGAACCGTATTGCGGACAAGATCACGGAACTAATCTCGGAAGGTGTGCTCCTTGTGGATACCGAGGGCAGCAAGGTCGGGCAGGTCAACGGCCTCGCCGTCTATGATGTGGGGGATGTGATGTTCGGCCGGCCGAGCAGGGTGACCGCCTCGGTGGGCCTAGGCAGCGAAGGAGTGATCAACATAGAGCGGGAAGCGAGACTCTCGGGGAGCACACACGACAAGGGGGTCCTTATTCTGGCCGGCTATCTCAGGAACAAGTACGGGCAAGACAAGCCGTTGGCGCTTTCCGCCAGCCTCTGTTTCGAACAAAGCTACGGCGGCGTGGATGGCGACAGTGCGAGCTCTACGGAGCTGTTCGCCCTTCTCTCGAATCTGGCACAGGTGCCTCTGAGGCAGGACATAGCGGTGACCGGCTCGGTCAACCAATGGGGGCAGATCCAGGCGATCGGCGGAGTCAATGAGAAAGTTGAAGGCTTCTTCGATGTGTGCAGGGTGACGGGCCTCACCGGCAAGCAGGGTGTCTGCATACCGGCCAGCAATATCAGGGGGCTTGTCCTGAGGGATGATGTCCGCAAGGCGATCGATGAAGGCAGGTTCCACATATATGCGATCGAGAACGTCGATCAGGGGCTCGAGCTCTTGACCGGCATCAAGGCGGGGGCGCCTGAGGAAGAGGGCACGCTTCACGGGCTTGTCGACAAGCGTCTGCGCTCGATGGCCGGGGAACTGCGAGCCTTTGGCGGCACAAGGGAGACCCGCGTGGTGACCCACACGGGCGGAGACGAGAAACCGCCGGCGCCCCCCGGGACCCCGGACGACCAACCCTAGCGCGTGAAGATGTGGGCGGCCGAATCGCATACCTCTGTGAAGCCGATGCGTTTGTATATCTTGTTCGAAGTCGGGTTCGAGAGATCGGTATAGAGTGTGCAATACCTGAAGCCCGACTCGAGCAGACGTTTGCACAGCGTGGCCACGCAGGATGAGGCATAGCCGCGTTTCCGAAGGTGAGGCGGGGTATAGACCATCCCGACAGTGACCGCTTTGCCCGTAGGTCTGGCCTTGGAGGCGACTGAGACGGGCTCGCCATCCACCCACAGATAGATCTCACCGCGGGCGAGCTGCTTGGCTGTCCGGGTTTCCATTTGACTCTCATCGACGTGACCGAAAGTATCCTGCTGAAACCCCTTCGCCCATCTACTCACGAGTTCTTGGTCTTTCTCCCCGGCCTGCCGGAGGTCCCCCGGTGAGAGTGGGATGGGCCGGACTTCGGAGAGCCTGTATACGCGCTGGCGCATCGTGTGCTTGATTGTGACCCCATGGACGTCACACCACCCCCGGGCGAAGAGATCGGCTATATCGGGCTCGGCTACGACGCCCGGGAGGTCATCGAAGGCGGATGACGCTTCGGCGACCAGTCTCTCTGAGATCTCTGAAAGGTCACCGGCGAAGGCTGCCACGAGGATCTCATACGGTGGTGTCCTCAGGGCCAGCGCCGATACCTTGCCGTCTTGCTCCAAGACGAGGAAC
>CAZRAU010000057.1:0-20236 GCA_964598025.1 uncultured bacterium | reverse complement strand
GTGACGGGCGAGGAACTCGCAGCTCTGCTTCCACACCTTAATGCCCTACTTCCTTACGGGCTCGCTCACTGAACCCTTCGGGGCTCTTTTTTTGTCTATCCCCTTTTTAAACCTCACGATGTCTAAACTGGTGTGCGGGGAACGCCTGGGTTTCTGAAAGAAAGGGGGACAAACAGTATGAGATGCTCTTTGGTGCTGCTCGGCGGCCTGATCCTGACAACTGCTTTGATGACCGGCTGCGATGTCTCTTCTCCCGATGACAACGCTTCCAGCCAGCCGTCGGAGATCTCTGAGTACGGAGGTTTCACAACCACGAATGAAGCCCCGGGGTTCGGAGATGACGGTCTCATCCAGAGCTTCCCGGAGGACCGGTCCTTTGAAGACGAGATGGAGAACGATCCGGATGTGAAGAATGGTGAGAACGACCGGAGAGCCAGGCAGTATGCTCTGAGAATAATCTGGGGCAACGCCGAAAGACGGGATTCTTCCCTTGCAGATGTCGCGCCTTGTCCGGCATCCAACTGGTCGGGAATGCTCGAGATCGATGGTGGGGTCGCTATCGTCAATAGGCTGATTCTCTTTGAACCCGGCGACTCCGTTGTCAGACCCAGAAGGGGGCCGAAAAAGGTCGAATGGGTCTCATATACGGCGGACCACGTAGACGGCCTCCTGCTTGAGATCATCGATCTTCCCGATCCGCCGCCCACGGAATCCAAGAACACTCTGACCATCACCACACCTTTCTATAGCCGTGAGATAGCGCTTGCTGACCTTGAGGACTACAGAGAGTTCGTGGTCTACGATGACTGCAATGCCATTTCCGTAGTAGCCACCAGGATAGAACCCCTCGGTTGCCCCAAGGGCTTCCTCGAAGGAAGATGGGTAACGGCGACCGACACATCGGGCTACTTCAAGGGGGCCTGGATAGGCCAGCATGGCACCCTGATGGGATACCTCAGGGGCATCTATGGAATCCGGGACGGCGAGCGCGTCCTTTTCGGAAAGTGGATCAGCAAATCCGGCGATTTCCAGGGACTCCTTCGTGGGACGTGGACACATTTGGAGAGCGCGGACGGCCCAGACGGCGTCTTTGAGGGCCGCTGGGTGGACGAGAACCTGGAGATCAAGGGCTTCTTCAGAGGGCTCTATGCTACATGTATGGATGACACCACCGGCACATTTCATGGCAGGTGGATGAAGGACTGTAGATAGAAGCTCCAAGCAGGTCAAGAAACCGAGGCAGCGAGGGTAGTCTCCTTCGCTGCCTAAGTTCTCGCTTCGCTTAATTAGCGAAACCCGCTACCTCGGCACTTAACTGTACCCACATATCGCCTGACTGCCAAGGGCCCGAAATGCGCCATCGTCATCTCAGGAGCCACAGCCAGCGTCGGGCGCGGAAACGATGCGGGAGCATAACGCCGCAGATGGATGCCCATACCGCTGCTGCCCAGGCTGGATTAGGGCGTTCAGATGTAAGGCTTGCGTAGTCACGAGGAACGAGGCGTACTCCGTCGTACGCCGCAGTTACGAGGGGCAAGCATAACGCCGCAGATGGATGCCCTAATCCAGCCGGGGGTAGCATGAGGCGAGAAGCTGGACTATATGCACCACCTGCTGGGGCAGCCCGTTGCGGTGAAGCATATCTTTCAGCTGCATCACGCAACTGGGACATGAGGTGGCGACCATGTCAGCCCCGGTAGCCGCTATATAGCTGACTTTCTTCTTGCCGATCTCCTTGGCGATATCATAGTGGGAAAAACTGAACATTCCACCGCCTCCACAGCACCGATTGGCCTCCTCCATTTCTGTGAAGGTGACATTGGGAATCGCCTCGAGTACCCGCCGCGGAGCCTCTATTATGCCCTGCGCTCGGCTGAGGTGGCAAGGGTCGTGATACGTGACACGCACAGGGTTGCCCAAGCCGGTGTCAAAGGCAAGGTCTGAGAACTCGACCAAGAGTTCATTCAGATCGAATACCCTGGCCCCCAGCGCGTTTTCGCGGAATCCCAATATGGTTCTGTAATCCCTTTTCAACGCCGCCCCGCATGCCGCGCAGGCGGTGACAATCGCATCGAGTTTGTATTTCTCAAAAGCCTTGATATTCTTGAGAGCTAGCTCGGTACCGGTCGGCAGGTCTCCCGAGGTATAGGCAGGCACACCGCAGCAACCCTGCTCGCGGGGTATCACTATCTCCATCCCCTCGCCGAGAAGCACTCGAATCACGCCCTTCCCGATATCCGTATATATGAGATTCGTGGAACAGCCGAGAAAGAACCCTACGCGCAGCCTGGGCTTGCCTTTCGGGCCCAAGATCTCACCGAAGTCATCCATAAGCGTCCTCTCGGCAAAGACAGGCAGCGTGCGGTCCTTGTCGATCTTCACAAGGGGCAACAACATGCGATAGGGGCTGGATGGCGGCAGGCCCCCGAGGATCTTCCTCTCGACAAAAGCCGCGAACTTGCTGACCGGCGGTAGAAGCCTCCCCCTCCTGAGTAGTTGCCTGAAAATCAGCTTCTTCAGGAAAGGGAACTTGCCACGCTTGAAGATCTCAGCGCGGGCGGCCAATACCAGCTCATCGACTTTGATGCCGCTCGGGCAGGCCTCCATACATGACTTGCAATCCAAACACTTGGAGAGACGGTCACTGAATATGCGGCTCAGGGTGAGCGTGTTCTCGGAGAGTGCTTCTATGAGGGCAATCTTGCCGCGAGCGCAACCGGACTCATCTAGGACCTCTGCGAACACAGGGCAGACAGATCTGCAAAGTCCGCATTTCAGACATCTCTCTATCTCGCCGGCTACATGCTCGATTCTATCGTACCTGTGGCGGTCGTTCTGTGTGCCGAATAGATCCAGCTGGCCGGTTCCTGCCTTGTTGCCGTCTGTCGCGGAACCCGAATCAGGCTTCATCGAACATCTTCCCGGGATTCATGATCCCCTTCGGATCCAGCGAGCTCTTGACCCTTCTCATGATCTCGCACCCAGTTTCCCCAAGCTCCATCTTGACGTAGGGCATTTTGTCAACGCCTATGCCATGCTCGCCGGATATGGTGCCCCCCAGGTCGATACAAGCCCGCATCATCTCCGAGACGGCCACCCGCACCCTCTTCATCTCGTCACGGTTCTTCTTGTCGGTGAGGAAAGATGGGTGGAGGTTCCCGTCTCCGGCATGTCCGAAAACCGCAATCTCCAAGCCGTACCTGCCCGAGACTCTCTCTATCCTTTCCACCATCTCCGGAAGTTTGCTCCTGGGCACCGTGACATCTTCAAGAATCACGGTCGGCGAGAGTCTTGTCAACGCCGGCAAGACCGATCTGCGGGCCTTCCACAGGTCCTCCGGGTCCTTACCTTCCAGGTCGGTCTCCACATTCCTCCCGTACTTGTCCCTCAATATCCCCATAGCTCTGGATGTGTCCTCGTCGCAGACCGCCTTGGTTCCATCGAACTCCCCCAAGAGGAGCACTCCCACACCCAGTTTGTCTCCCAGATAGGCTTCCACTGCCTTCACCGTTTTCTCGTCCATGATCTCAAGGCCCGAGGGGATCAACCCCGCCCCGATCAGATCCGCAACCGCTTCGGAGGCGGCCGTGACACTCTCAAAGCGGCACCAGAATACCCTTCGGGCCGCTGGGAGCGGCAAAAGTCTTACCGTAACTGAGGTTATGACGCCCAGTGTGCCTTCGGATCCCACCATGAGTCTGGTGACGTCATAGCCCGCGACACTCTTCACGGTTCTCGCCCCGGATCGGATCACCTTTCCCTCAGGTGTAACCAGCTCCAACCCCAGAACATAGTTCTTCGTGGTACCGTACTTCAGGCCCCTCAGACCTCCGGCACATTCAGCCACGTTTCCACCGATGGTGCACGCGCTCCGGCTGGCCGGATCCGGAGGATAGAAAAGACCACGCGATTCCACCTGCCTCTGGAGGCTCTCGGTGGTTACGCCCGGCTCGACGATCGCATAAAGATCTTCGTTTTGAATCAACGCAGGGGACGTCATCCGCTCCGTGGAGAGAACCAGGCCGCCCTTGGCCGGTACTGATCCGCCGGAGAGCCCGGTCCCGGCTCCCCTCGGAGTGATGGGCACCGATTCCTCACAGCTCAGGGTTACAATCCGGGCCACCTCGTCGGTGGTCCTCGGCTTGACAACCACATCAGGAAGCGATGTGTAGCTCGTGGCATCGAAGGAATAGCAAACCAGCGACTCTCTGTCCAGGAGGACATTCTCGGGGCCTACAACCCCCCTGATCTCCTCTATGAAGACTGGTTCCACCGCGATCCCGCCATCCGTCTCATCAAAAAAGGGGCAGCCTGACACATATGCCGGCTGCCCCAAAAACTTGAGCCTCCCGAAGCCCTATTCTTTCTCCCCTTCCTCTTCCCCAGCAGCCTCCATTGCCATGGCTTCTTCGTCGGCTTTCCGCTTGGCTTCCTTACGGGCGTCTTTCTTGGCCTTCTTTGCGGCTTTCTCTTCTTCCAGCTCTTTGCTCTTCTCGGTCAGCTCCAGCAACACAACCGGAGCTGCATCACCCCGCCGGACCTCCAGCTTTACTATCCGGGTATATCCCCCGTCTCTGTTCTCAAAACGAGGTGCTATATCATCAAAGACCTTCTTTACAACCTCGGCGCTTATGAGATAACGAAGCGCCAGCCTGCGTGAATGCAAGTCTCCGCGCTTGCCCCAGGTCAGCAGCTTCTCAGCCAGCCGCCTGGCCTCCTTCGCCTTGGCCTCGGTGGTCCTGATGCTTTCGTGCTGGAAGAGGGATACCACCATATTACGGAGCATCTGCTCCTTGTGGCTCTTCGTTCTTCCGAGTTTTCTTCCTTTTACCCTGTGACGCATCTTGAACCCTTCCCTAAGAACCGATCAGGCGTATTGTGCTTTCTGTCTGGCTGCGGCTTCCGCCTTGCCCGGATCCATGTAGAAATCGACATCCATACCGAAGTGGAGCCCCATACTATTAAGTATGTCCGATATCTCCTTCAGCGACTTCCTGCCGAAGTTCCTGAACTTGAGCATGTCTGACTCCGTCTTCCTCACCAGGTCACCGATTGTCTTGAGGTCCGCATTCCTGAGACAATTGCTTGAGCGGACCGACAGCTCCAGCTCGTCGACACTCCGCTTCAGGAGCTCGTGAATCCTGATCCAGTCACCACCAACCTCCTGGACCTCTTCCTCAGGAGGCCCCTCTTCCTTGCTAATGAATATACCAAGGTGATTCTTGAGGATACTCGCGGCATAGCTGATGCTATCGGACGGGCTCACGCTGCCGTCTGTCCAGATCTCGAGGATAAGCTTGTCATAGTCGGTCCTCTGCCCCACCCGGGTGTTCTCAACCCTGAAATTGACCCGCTTCACCGGGGAGAAATTGGAGTCAAGATTGATAACACCAATGGGTTTCTCCCCCTGGCCCTGCATCTCGGAAAGCACAAAGCCCCTGCCGGTATCCACATCCATCTCTATCCTCAGGCTCGCGCCCTTGTCCAGCGTGGCAATCACCACATCCTGGTTGAGTATCGTCACACCTGTCCCGCCGGCGAACTCGGACGCCGTGACTTCCCCGGGCTCTTGCGTCTCCAGTGTCAGTGTCTGAGGATCATCGGCGATGAATGAGAACCGGAGTTTCTTCAGATTGATGATGATCTCCGCCACATCCTCTCTGATGTTCGGCAAGGTGGAGAACTCATGCAATGCTCCGTCGATCTTCACACTGGTAATCGCCGCCCCCTGAATCGAGGAGAGAAGCACCCTTCTAAGGGCGTTGCCCAGCGTAGTGCCGAAGCCCCGCTCAAGAGGTTCCACGACGAAAACACCGTACGTGTCAGTTGCAGATGCTTCGTCCATTTCCGCCGATTTCGGCATCTGTAAGCTTTTGAATTTCATAGGCCACCTCGTCCTTTGGGTTCACACCTTTCCGTTACTTGGAGTAGAGCTCAACAATCAGCTGCTCCTGTATAGGAATGGGTATGCTTTCCCTACTGGGCATATCTACCAGTGTCGCAGAGAGCTGCTCAAGAGATACCTCTATCCACGGTACAGCTTCCCCCCCTCGCCTCTCGATATTCGCTTTTGCGGCCTCCTTGATGGAGGCTCTCGCCGTCACCACATCACCGACCTTCAGCGAATAGGAAGGAATGTTGACAATCCTCCCGTTCACGTTGAAATGTCTATGAGTGACCATCTGCCTTGCTGCACTTCGCGAGGGCGCCAAGCCTGAACGGTACACGAAGTTGTCCAGCCGCACCTCCAGAAGCCGTAGCAGATTCTCTCCGGTCACACCCTTCTGCCGGGAGGCCTTCTCGAAGTACCTACGGAACTGCTTCTCCAGCACGCCGTAGATCCTCTTGACCTTTTGCTTTTCCCTGAGCTGTAACCCGTATTCGGTCGGTCGCCTTCGCATCCGCTGACCATGCTCGCCGGGAGGATACTGCCTGCGTTCCACCGCACACTTGGTGCTCATGCAACGATCCCCCTTGAGGAACAGCTTCGCTCCCTCCCTCCGGCAGAGCCTGCATTTGGATCCAGTATATCTCGCCATCAAACCCCTCCCTGTTATACCCTTCGCCTCTTGGGCGGTCTACAACCGTTATGCGGGATGGGGGTAACATCCCTTATCGCGGTGACATCGAGTCCCGCCGATTGGAGTGACCTTATTGCCGCTTCCCGGGCCGGCCCCGGGCCGTTGACCCGCACTTCGACACGCTTCACCCCGAAGCCCAATGCCTCCTTGGCACAGGCCTCTCCGGCCAAAGAGGCTGCAAATGGCGTGCTCTTGCGCGAACCCTTGAAACCTACCCTGCCGGCGCTAGACCAGGAAACAACGCCGCCCTTGCTATCGGTAATAGTGATTATCGTGTTATTGAAGGTTGCCTGTATGTGGGCGACCCCATTCTCATCAACACGCCTGTCCTTACGCTTTGGTCGTCTGCTCTTAGGCTTTGCCAAAATTCAACCTCCTGCTACGGTCGGGGCTCCTTCTTCTTCCTGGTCATAACCCCCTTCTTCGGTCCCTTTCGTGTTCTTGCATTTGTGTGGGTGCGCTGGCCCCTAACCGGAAGTCCGCGACGATGTCTGAGTCCTCGGTAACAACCTATGTCCATGAGCCGTTTGATGTTGGTGGCGACTTCCGATCTGAGGGCTCCTTCCACTTTATGCTCGCTCTCGATCACGCGTCTCAGCTTGGCGGTGTCTTCTTCGCTGAGATTCTTGGTTCTTATCTTGGGGTCCACCCCAGTCTGATCCAGTATCTTCTTTGCCGCCGATCTGCCGATACCGAAGATATAGGTCAGCGAGATATCTATTCTCTTTTCTGCGGGCAGATCAACTCCAGCAATCCTAGGCACTATCTACACCTCCTATCCCTGCTTCTGCTTATGTCTGGGGTTTTTGCAAATGACATAGACCACGCCTTTTCTTCTCACGATCTTGCATTTGTCACATATCTTCTTTACGGATGCCCTTACCTTCATGGCTATCTCCTCGATCGTCTATTTGTATCTGTAGACTATCCTTCCACGGCTGAGGTCGTACGGCGACAGCTCAACGGTGACTTTGTCTCCAGGCAGAATCTTTATGAAATACATCCTCATCTTGCCGGACACATGAGCCAGCACCCTGTGGCTGTTCTCCAGCTCCACCCTGAACATAGCGTTGGGAAGGGCCTCAACAACGGTACCTTCAACCTGTATGGCATCTTCCTTAGCCAATCCTAGTCACCTTCACGGTTGCCTTTCCTCACGCCAGCGTGAGAATCTCCGCACCATCCGCCCTAAGCGCGATGGTATGCTCGAAATGAGCCGAGAGGCTTCCATCCTTAGTTACAACGGTCCAGCCGTCTCCCTTTACCTTCACCTCGCTGCCCCCGATGTTGACCATGGGTTCCACAGCAAGGGTCATTCCGCTTGCCAGCATAGGGCTATCGCCGGGAACCACGAAATTCGGCACTTGTGGTTCCTCATGCATCTGTCGGCCTATGCCGTGCCCAACCAGGTCCGTCACAACCGAGTAACCCACTTTCTCAACTGTGTTTTGAATCGCACGCGATATGTCCACAATCCTGTTACCTGCTATGGCCTTCTCTATTCCGGCCATCAGGGCCGATCTGGTAGCTTTGAGCAGCTTGGAGGCTGCCTGCGAGATCTTCCCCACACCAAAGGTCGCCGCGCCGTCTCCATGGTAGCCGCTCTTTAGCACGCCGACATCAATGCTTATGATATCCCCCTCCTCGAGCCTCTTGGCTCCCGGTATGCCATGGACAACCTCGGAGTTGACCGAGGCACATATGCATGCCGGAAAACCTCTATATCCCTTGAAGGAAGGCACTCCACCATTCGAGGTGATGAAGTCCTCGGCAGCGGTGTCAAGTTCCAGGGTCGTTATACCCGGCCTTACCATCTCGCTCATCAACCTCAGGGTCTGTGCCACCATCCGGGAGCTCGCACGCATCAGGTCGATCTCCTCCTCTGTCTTCACGGTTTTCCAGTCCCTGGTTTCCTTCATATTTGTATTAACTTTCTCTCAGTTCCGAAATCTCATCCAGTATCGATCCAAAAACGGTCTCTATATCGGGCCTGCCATCAACCCTGTGGAGCAGGCCCCTTGAATCGTAGTAATCCACAAGCGGGAACGTGTCGTTCCGGTAGACCTGCAGTCTGGTCTGAACAGTCGCCTCCGCGTCATCGGTCCGTAGCTCCAGATCCACGCCACACCTGTCACACATCCCGTCGCGCCGCGGAGGATCCGCATCAAGACTGTAAAGAGCATTGCATCGCGGACAGATCCTTCTTCGTGAGAGCCTTGCCACGACCTCCTCGTCATCCACGTCTATGAAGATCACCGCGTCCAACGCCTGCCCCCGGCGTTGGAGTATCTCGTCGAGGCCCATCGCCTGGGCCAAGGTCCTCGGGAAACCATCGAGTACATAGCCTTTCTCACAGTCGTCCTCGGTGATTCTGTTTTCAGCCAGCGACAGCATGATTTCGTCGGGAACCAACTCTCCCTTTTCCATATAGGTCCGGGCCTCTTCACCGAGAGCAGTACCCTGTGCCGCGGCCTCGCGGAGAATATCACCGGTCGATATCTGCGGTATCATCAGCTTGGTCCCAACCATGCGAGCTTGCGTTCCCTTTCCCGAACCAGGAGACCCCAAGAATACCAGTCTCATCTATCTTCTACCCCGAAGTTTGCCCTTCTTGAGGAATCCTTCGTAATGCCTCATTATCAGATGCGATTCAACTTGCTGAAGCGTATCCAGCGCAACACCGACCACGATGAGGAGGCCGGTGCCTCCGAAAACGAAGGGCGCATTGAACCTATACATGAAGATTGACGGCAGTATTGCAATAAAGGCCAGGAAGATCGCGCCGGGAAGCGTGACCCTGGTCAAGACGCGGTCTATATAATCCGCCGTTCGCTTTCCAGGCCTGATGCCGGGAATGAATCCGCCGTAGCGCTGCATGTTCTCCGCGAGATCCCGCGGGTTGAACACAATGGCCGTATAGAAGTAGGCGAAGAACACGATTATCATTGCGTAAAGAATGTTATAGAGCACGTTTGTGGGATTAAGAAGTTCGGCGACGTGCCGCATGAAGCTCATGCTCCCGCCGAAAAACGTTCCGAGACTCTGGGGGAACATCAG
The DNA here is from genome assembly GCA_964598025.1 of uncultured bacterium. Lineage (GTDB taxonomy): Bacteria > Arandabacterota > Arandabacteria > Arandabacterales > Arandabacteraceae > JALGWN01. Next base: position 10,598 of record CAZRAU010000057.1, on the reverse strand, counting down.
TATCGCTTGGGCAAATATGATCGGAATCACACCGGCCGTGTTGACTCTCAAGGGTATGTGGGTGCTCTGCCCCCCATAGATCCGCCTGCCGATTACCCGTTTAGCGTACTGAACCGGGATCTTTCGCATCGCCTGCGTCATCACCACCACCCCGGCCACGATCAGCACCATCAGCGCCAGGAGGAAGATCAGTGTGAAGAGCTTGAGCTCACCGACCCTGACGGCGGTAAAAGTCCTGATGATATCGTTGGGATACCTCGCAATGATGCCGGTGAATATCAGGAGAGAGATCCCGTTCCCGATGCCTTTGTCCGATATCTGCTCACCAAGCCACATAAGGAATATGGTACCCGAGGTGAGCGTAACCATGGTGAGCAGCCTGAAGGCGAATCCCGGATTGGGGACAACCTGCAAACCCATACCCAGGCCGCCCTCAAGAAACATCGAGATACCGTATGACTGAATCATCGCCAGAAGCACGGTCCCATAGCGCGTGTATTGGGTTATCTTGCGTCGCCCCTCTTCGCCTTCCTTCTGGAGCTTCTCAAAATAGGGAATGACGGCGGTCAGAAGCTGCATGATAATCGACGCCGAGATATAGGGCATGATACCCAGAGCGAATATTGTGGCACGGGAGAACGCGCCGCCCGCAAACATGTCATACAGCCCCAGGAGTGTACCCCTGGCGTTCGCCAGGGCCTGGCTCAGCGCCCCGCTGTCGATACCGGGTACCGGAACATACGCGCCGACTCTGAACACTACGAGAAGCGCGAGCGTAAAGAGGATTCTCCGCCTAAGCTCCGGTATCTTGAATATGCTCTGGATTCTGTCTATCAACTGGATCTCCTCCCAAAAGCCCCAGGCAGGGCCCATACTATTCGACTATGGTGACCGTCCCGCCCGCTTTCTCCAATAACTCTTTAGCTTTCTTCGATACCGCCTGCACAGCGACCGTGACCGGGAAATCCAACTCCCCGCGAGCCAGAATCTTGATCTTCGCATTCTTCTTTCGAACAAGATTCTTCGTCTTCAGGCTGTCGGCGTTTACTTCCTCACCCTGTCCGAATCGCTCGGCGATGTCCTTGAGATTCACAACCTCATAGACCTCCCGGCCCGGATTCTTGAAGCCGCGCTTGGGCAGACGTCTCTGAAGGGGCATTTGGCCTCCCTCAAACCAGAGGCTGACCTTGTTCCTGGCTTTCTGCCCCTTGTTGCCTCGCGTAGCTCGACGGCCGTGGCCGCTTCCCGGCCCGCGCCCGACTCTCTTCCGCTTGCTTCTCGCACCCGGGGCCGGTCCCAATTCATTCATTTTCACTTGTAGCCCCCTCGTCCTCAATGACCTCGACCTCGATCAGGTGCTGTACCTTGTTTATCATTCCGCGTATGGTGGCGCCATCCCCGTGCTCGACAACGCTGCCCGGATGCCTTAAGCCAAGAGCCCTAAGCACCCGCTTATGGTTCTTCAACCTGCCGATCCCACTCCTGACCTGTTTAATCTTTAGCCTTTTCACTTGTGTCACTCTCCACAAATCCCAGTACCTCAGATATGCTCATCCCCCTGAGTTTGCCCACATCCACCGCCCGCCGGAGCCGTGTAAGCCCGTTCATGGTAGCCTTCACAACATTATGGGGATTGGGCGATCCCAGACACTTAGTAAGGATGTCTTTTATGCCCGCCGGTTCGACCACACCTCTCACCGGTCCGCCGGCGATCACGCCGGTACCCGGAGAGGCTGGTTTGAGAAGCACGCGTCCGGCGCCGCTGCGCCCCACTATTTCATGAGGGATGGTGGAGCCCAACATCGGTATCTTCACCATGCTCTTCTTCGCCGCTTCACTGCCCTTCCTTATTGAATCAGCAACTTCGTTGGCCTTACCCAGACCGACCCCCACCGAGCCGTTCCCATCACCTACCGCCACGATCGCGTTGAAGCTGAAGCGTCTGCCGCCCTTGACGACCTTGGCCACCCTGTTTATGTGGATGACCCGTTCTATGAGCTCGGGCACCTCGTCTTCACCCGGAGCTCCCCCGTATCGCGGACCGCCATCGCGACCTCTTCCCCTTGCACCGGTACGACCTCTCGCCCCGGCACCGGCAGGGCCGGAAGCCTTAGCGAAAACCGCCTTGTCTCCTCCCGGCTTGTCCTTCTGGGCGCCTTCCTTAGCACCGCTCTTCTGTGTCGGAGCCACCCGCTTCCTCGGTCTTTGGGACGGGGTCTTGGCTGCCTCGCCCTTCGGACTCCGGGCCTGGGTTACCTCACTCCGAGGCTTTTCCTGAGGCTTCGCGTCCTGAGGCGTAGCTTTCCGAGGCGTCTCCCTCTTCTGCCCTTCCTCCCGCGTAGCCTTTTCCTTAGCCTCTTCTGCCAAAGTTCAACCCCCTTCTTAGAATTCCAGTCCCGCTTTTCTCGCGGCGTCAGCCAGCGCTTTCACTCGACCATGATAGCGATACCCTGCCCGGTCAAATACCACCCTGGTTATACCCTTCCCGGCGAGCAGCCTGGCGATCTCTTCGCCCACCACGCGGCTCTCCGCGAACTTCTCTTTGTCGTTCTTGACCTTATCCGTGATCGTCTTGGACGATCCATTGACGCCGGCGATGGTCTTGCCGTCTATGTCATCAACAACCTGGACATATACATGCCTGCTACTTCTGAAGACCACAAGACGCGGACGCTCTTTCTCGCCGCGGATCTTCTTCCTTATCCGCAGGTGTCTTCTCTCTCTTCCAGCCAACCTCTTAACCATCATCGGATCATGCTCCCTTAGGCCTGTGCAGCACCTGTTTTGCCGGCCTTCCTTCTGACATACTCCCCAACGTATCTGATACCCTTACCCTTGTAAGGCTCGGGCGGATCTATGGCCCTGATCTCGGCCGCCACCTGTCCCACCTTCTGCTTGTCGATACCGACAATCCTTATCTTTGTGGGATCGGGCACCTCTAGCGTGATACCCTCGGGAGCCTCATAAACCGCCGGGTGCGACATAGAGAGGTTCAGAGTGAGCTTTCTGCCCTCCAGCTGGGCACGATAGCCGATACCATGGATTTCCAGTTCCTTGCTGAAACCCTCGGTAACCCCTTTCACCATGTTTGCTATGAGGACCCTGGTAGTACCGTGGAGACCGCGGTAGAAACCCAGATTGCTCGGGCGTTCAACCATGACCCTATCGTCTTCCATGACGATCTTCATGCTCGGGTGCGCCCTTCTCTCCAAATTCCCCTTGGGTCCCTTGACCTTGATCAGACTTTTCTCGATCTTGACATCAACACCCTTGGGGATGACTATGGGTTGCTTTCCTACTCGTGACATTCTCTTTCACCTACCAAACGTGGCAAATCACTTCGCCGCCGATTCCTCGTTTCCTCGCTTCTTTGTCGGTCATAAGTCCCTGGGATGTGCTTATTATGGCTACCCCCAATCCGCCCTGTACGCGAGGGACCTTCTTGCAGCCCGAATAAGACCGCAGGCCGGGCGTGGAGACCCGCCTAATACCGCTTATCACACTGTTCTCGTCATCAGCGTACTTGAGGTAGACACGGAGAACCCCCTGCTTACTGTCCCCGATATACCTGTAGTTGCTGATGAACTTCTCTTCAAGAAGCACCCTCAGAATCTCGCTTTTCACTCGGGAAGCAGGGACTTCCACCTTCTTCTTCTTCGCCCCGCACCCGTTTCGAATCACCGTCAGCATGTCCGCGATGGGATCAGAAATACTCATCGATTACACCCCTCACCGTAGATCACCAGCTTGCTTTCACGACGCCTGGTACCTGGCCCATCAGTGCCAGCTCCCTGAAACAGATCCTGCAAAGACCGAACTTCCTTAAATAGGCTCTCGGCCTTCCGCAACGATTACACCTGTTCCTCTTCCTAACATCGTACTTGGGCTGCCGTTTCCATTTCTCTATGGAAGACTTTTTTGCCACCGATTCTCCCTCTCTTCCACTCTACTGACCGACCCTGAAGGGCATCCCCAGAGCCTTCAGAAGCTCAAAGGCCTCCTCATCGGTCCGGGCGGTCGTATTCATGATTATGTCCATACCTCTTATCTTGACGACCTTGTCGTAGTCTATTTCCGGAAACACCATCTGTTCTCTGATACCGAAAGTGTAGTTGCCGTGGCCGTCGAAGCTATCGGCGGGAAGCCCTCTGAAATCCCTGATTCTCGGGATAGCCACATTGACCAGGCGATCGAAGAATTCATACATCCTCAGGCCCCGAAGTGTCACCTTGCAGCCCACAGCCATGCCCTTGCGGAGTTTGAAACTGGCCACGGACTTCTTGGCTCGGGTTACGGCCGGCCGCTGGCCGGTAATCGTCGTCAGATCCGCGACCGCGGCATCCATAAGCTTGGCGTCCTTCAGGCTGTCACCAAGACCCATGTTCACGACGATCTTCCTGAGCTTGGGCACCTGCAAAACGTTCTTGTAGCCGAATCGCTTCCGGAGCGCAGGCACGATCTCTTCCCTGTACTGCGTCAGCAACCGGGCGGTGTAGCCTTCTTCCACCGCGGTCGAGATCTCAGCCTCCTGCTTCCCCTTCTTCCCTTTCTTGGACTTATTCTCCTCTGCCACTTGAGCACACCCTCACTTATGTTTTACCCACTATCTCATTGCACTTGCTGCAGATCCTGACGCTTCGCCCCTCTATATGCTTGGTTCTCTTCGGGCGGGTGCCTTCCCCACACCTGGGGCAGACCACCATGACGTTGGATATGTGTACAGGCGCTTCCTTCTCCACCATTCCCCCCGGTTGCATTCGCGACCGCGGCTTGGTATGACGTTTGATGAAATTTACACCCTCCACAATCACTCGCTGCGTGTCCGGGAAGACCTTGAGCACCTTGCCGGTCTTGCCCCTGTCATCACCGGAAATGATAATTACTGTGTCGTCTCTGGCAACTCGCATCGGCCATCACCCTCCATCAAACAACCTCGGGCGCAAGTGAGATGATCTTCATGAACTGCTTGTCTCTCAGCTCGCGCGCCACCGGCCCGAATATTCTGGATGCCCTTGGCTCCTTGTCGTCGTTGATCAGCACTGCCGCGTTCTGATCAAACCGGATGTAGGAACCGTCCGGCCGGCGGTACTCCTTCTTGGTTCTCACCACCACTGCCTTGGCCACCTGCCCTTTCTTGACGTCGCCGTCGGGCAATGCATCCTTGACGCTGACAACAATGATGTCTCCGATTCTGGCATATCTGCGCATAGAACCACCAAGCACCCTTATGCACATGGCCGTCCTGGCTCCGGAGTTGTCCGCAATGGTTAGTATGGTTTGTACCTGTACCATCTTTGATCCCGTCCTATTGCGCTTTCTTGACTATCTCAACCACGCGCCATCTCTTGGTTTTGCTGAGCGGTCTGGACTCCGCTATCTTCACAAAATCTCCCTCTCCACATTGGTTCTTGCCGTCGTGAGCATAGAAGTGAGGGGTCTTCCTTACGACTTTCCCGTACGTCGCATGCCTTAACCGCCTCTCAACAGCAACCACGACGGTCTTGTCCATCTTGCTGCTGACGACAACACCTGTTCTAGTTTTCTTTCGTGTCCCCTTCATCTTCTACTGCCTCTTTTTGGGTTTGAGATTGCGCTCTCTCACCGGACTCCACGCCCGCGGAACCCGGCAACCTGACCTTCCCCAACTCATCTTCGCGCAGGATGGTGAGCACTCGTGACAAATCCCTTCTTACATGACGAATCCGCAGAGGATTGTCCAGCTTCTGAGTGGACACCCTAAACCTGAGATTGAAGAGCTCTTCCCTCAGGTCTCTGACAATCCTCTCCAGCTCCTCCCTTGTAAGTTCTCTATACTTCTCAGCTTTCATCAGCTCATCCCCTCACGAACCATGAATTTCGTCTTCAAAGGGAGCTTCCTGGCCGCCAGCCTCATCGATTCCTTTGCCAGATCCTCGCTTACACCCGCGAGTTCAAAGAGGATCCTTCCAGGCTTCACCACTGCCACGAAGTACTCCGGGGACCCCTTACCTTTGCCCATACGGGTCTCCGCGGGTTTGAATGTGACCGGCTTATCCGGAAATATCCTCACCCAAAGCTTTCCCCCACGCCTGACGTGCCTGGTGATCGCCACCCTGGCGGCCTCGATCTGCTTGGAGGTTATCCACGCGGGCTCCAGAGCCTGAAGTGCGTACTCCCCAAAATCAATCGAACTCCCTCTCCAGGCCAAACCCCTCATCCTGCCCCGCTGCTGTTTCCGGTGTTTTACCCTCTTGGGACTAAGCATCCATCAGCTCCTGTTAAACATGCTCCAGAGTATCAACTTCCTTCTCGGGAAAGACCTCCCCATGGAAAATCCATACCTTCACGCCGATAGTGCCGTAGGTCGTGAACGACGTAGATATGGCATAATCCACATCCGCTCTAAGCGTATGGAGCGGAACTCTTCCCTCCATATACTGCTCACACCGCGCCATCTCCGAGCCTCCGAGCCTGCCCTTACACTGAATCTTGATCCCCTCGGCGCCTGCCCGGCGTGAAGCGGCCAAAGCCTTCTTCATCGCGCGCCTATATGAGACGCGCTGGGCAAGCTGGTGCGCTATGTGCTCGGAGACCAGCTTGGCATCCAGCTCGGGTCTTTCAACTTCCTGTATGTTGACGTGGATTTCCTTCTTCGTAATATGTTGAAGCTCATCCCGAAGCTGATCGACCTCGGTACCCCTGCGGCCGATGACAATTCCGGGACGGGCCGTGTGAATAGTCACGGTTATCTTCTTGGGAGCTCTGTCTATTACGACCCTGGATATACCTGCTCGGTGCAACCTGCTGGTGATGTACTTCCTTATGAATATGTCTTCAGACAGCAGGTTGGCATAGTCTTTCCTTGCATACCATCGTGAATCCCATGTTCTGATTATACCCAGTCTCAAACCAATAGGATTGGTCTTCTGCCCCAAGTTATTACCCCCTTACTTGTTCTTCTTCTTTTTCCCGCGCTTCTTCTTGGGGGCCTCCATACTTCGCCCCTTCCTGGAATCCTTATACTCACGCGGCACTTCCGTAGACACAGTAACCTTGATGTGGCTCATCCGTTTTCGTATTCTGGACGCTCTCCCGTAGGCCCTGGCCTGCCACCTCGGCATGATCGGGCCGGGATCTACCACAGCATTCTTGACAAACAGCTCGTCCGCATCCAGCTTCCCGCTGCCTTCCTTGTCTATGGCATTGGCGACCGCCGACTGCAGGACCTTGATAATCGTCTCAGCAGCCTTCTTGGGAGTGAATCTCAGAATGGCAATGGCTTCGTTCACCGGCTTGCCCTTTATAAGGTCCGCGGTGAGCTTGGCCCTTCTCGGCGAAATGACCACGAATCTTTTGACCGCTAGCGCTTCCATCCTGGATCCCTCACTTCACCTTTACCGTTCGTTCCGCAAGCTTCCCCGAATGACCTCGAAACGTCCTGGTGGGGGCAAACTCGCCCAGCTTGTGACCTACCATATTCTCAGTAACGAATATTGGGATAAACTTGTTGCCGTTGTGCACAGCCAACGTGTGTCCGACGAACTCCGGAGTTACGGTGGAAGATCTGGACCAGGTTCTTATGACCCTCTTGTCCATCGTTTTGTTAAGGTCGTCGATCTTCTTCATCAACTTCGGATGTACGTAAGGCCCCTTCTTCAGCGATCTTGGCATACCCTCTTATCCCCCACTTCCAGGCTGTTGAAAAACCCCCGCCCGCGGCGTACGCCGAAGTGCGCATCGTTCCCGGAGGCATCGCGCGCCTTGCATCCATGGGTTCTTGAACAGCCTGCCATGTTCGACCTGTTCGACAGCATCTACTTCTTCTTCCTTTTTCTCACTATGAACTTGCTGGTGGACTTCCTTCTTCTTGTCTTGTAGCCTTTGGTGGGCCAACCCCACGGCGAACACGGATGCCTCCCGCCGGAGCTCTTGCCTTCACCTCCGCCCATCGGGTGATCGATCGGGTTCATTGCGACCCCCCTTACCTTGGGGCGCCTACCCAACCACCTGCTTCTCCCGGCCTTGCCCGACGATATCTTCTCATGGTCGGCATTACCTACCTGTCCCACAGTGGCCAGACACTCCAATCTCGCCAACCTCACTTCGCCCGATGGAAGCTTCAGATGGCCGTAGTCGCCTTCCTTTGCGACCAACTGGACCAGCGTGCCGGCCCCTCTGGCCATCTGTCCGCCCTTGCCCGGCTGAAGCTCCACGTTGTGGACCTCGGTGCCCAGGGGTATCTCTTTCAAGGGCAAAGCGTTTCCGACACGGATGTCCGAACCCGGCCCGGAAACCACGGTGTCTCCTACCGCCAGTCCCACCGGCGCAAGCATGTACCGTTTCTCGCCGTCGACATAGTAGAGAAGCGCTATCCTTGCAGAACGGTTGGGATCATACTCAATACTCGCCACCTTGGCCGGGATCCCGAACTTGTCCCTTCGGAAATCGATGATCCGATAAAGGCGCTTGTGGCCGCCGCCACGATGCCGCATCGTGATCCGGCCCTTGTTGTTTCTTCCACCACCGCGCCCCAGGGACTCAACCAGACCCTTCTCGGGCTTGGTCCGGGTCACCGAACCGAAGTCGGAAGTCGTCCTGTAGCGCAAAGTCGGTGTCGTCGGTTTGTACCTTTTCAAAGCCATGATTTACACCTGCTCAAACAAATCGATTGACTGGCCTTCCTCGAGGGTGACAACGGCCTTCTTCCAGTCAGGCCGCTTGCCCTGGAATGCCCCCATTCTCTTCACCTTCCCGTGCACAATTATGGTCTGAACATCTTTGACCTTGACGTTGAATATTTCCTGTACGGCCCTCTTGATATCTATCTTGTTGGCATCAGGCAATACACTGAAGAGGTACTTGTTGCCTTCTTCCCTCAGCTTGGAACCTTTCTCGGTGACCAAAGGCTTGAGGATAATCGATCTTGGATTTTTCACCTTCCTAACACCTCCACGATCTGGGCCACCGCCTCCTTGTCGATTACCACCACATCGGAATTGAGAACGTCATATGCGTTGACGTCTTTGGCCACTGCGGTCCTCACCCCCGGCATATTGTTGGTGGCTCGCACCATGTCATCCACCTTCACCGGCAAAACAAAAAGGCACTTCCTATCAACAATACCGAGGGCTTTCATCAGTTCCATCGCCCGCTTGGTCCTGGGCTCACTGACACCCAATGACTCCACTATCTTAAGATCACCCTGCCTGGCTTTTATTGAAAGAGCCGCCCTGACGGCCAATCGTCGCGTCTTCTTGGGCAGCCGCCAGCGATATGCATAAGGCTTGGGCCCGTGGGCCACTCCACCCCCAACCCAGATCGGCGAAGCGGCACTGCCGGCCCGAGCCCTACCCAACCCCTTCTGTTTCCAGGGCTTTCTGCCGCTGGCATTCACTTCGGACCTGCCCTTGGTCGACCTCGTGCCCTGTCTCTGATTGGTCAGATAGGATCTGACTGCCTCATGCAACACATGCTCCTTGGCAGTGACGCCGAACACATCATCGGGAAGATCTATCTTCCCCGAGTTCACACCTTCACGCGTTATGACTTCGAATTCCATGGCAGTCTATTCCTCTATTATTGTCCCGTAACCAGTACGTAACCCCTCACATGCCCGGGAACGGCACCCCTGACGGCGATCAGGTTCTTCTCGCGGTCCACCCGGACGACCACGAGATTCTTCACGGTCATCCTGCGATTACCGGCATGGCCCGGCATTTTCCTGTTCTTCCAGACCTTCGCCGGTGTGGCGCACTGTCCGATCGAACCCGGCTGTCTGTGGCCCTTGCTCCCGTGCGAATCGGGACCACCGCGAAAACCCCACCTCTTAACCACACCCTGGAAACCTTTGCCCTTGGAGAAACCCGTAACTCTGACTTTCTCCCCGACCTTGAATATGTCGGCTCTGACCTCGCTGCCGACTTCAACACCGGAGGCGTCATCCAATCTCACCTCTCCAAGCATCGTGGCCGGCGCAACCCCCGACTTGCCGAAGTGACCCATAAGAGGCTTGTTGGTTCTCTGCTCTTTGCGTGTACCGAAACCCAGTTGGATAGCATCGTAGCCGTCATGGTCCTTGGTCTTGACCTGGACAACCGGGCATGGCCCTGCCTCAATAACGGTCACCGGCACGACCTTCCCATCTTCATTGAAGACCCTGGTCATGCCCACCTTCTTGCCTATGATGCCCTTCATCTCTCCACCTTCCTCAAGCCGGATGCGCCTACACCTTGATCTCGATATCCACACCTGCCGGTAGATCCAGTTTCATAAGAGCCTCTACCGTCTGCGGCGTAGAATCCCATATGTCGATCAGTCTCTTATGAGTTCGAATCTCGAACTGTTCTCTGGATTTCTTGTCCACATGGGGCGAACGAAGCACGGTGTAAACCGCTCTCTTGGTAGGCAGCGGGACAGGGCCCGAAACCTTGGCACCGGTATGCTTCGCCGTCCGGACTATTTCCCTGGCAGAGCGATCAACCGTAGCATGGTCATAGCCTTTTAGCCTTATTCTGATCTTCTGTCCAGGCACCTACGTTCACCTCCATTCCAAAAGGTGCAAATGCTACTGCATGATGTCGGCGACCACACCCTGGCCTACCGTCCGGCCTCCCTCGCGC